>NZ_CP044543.1:1800000-2100000 GCF_008932115.1 Bradyrhizobium betae | reverse complement strand
GCCGCAGGAACGGCTTGAACACGTCTTCGCGTAAGTGCACGGGAATGCCCGGCCCGTCGTCGTCGATCGTCACGGTCAAATAACGGTGATCGCGCTGGCCGGTGATGGCGATGCTCTTGCCGTAGCGCGCGGCGTTGGTGACGAGGTTGGCGAGGCAGCGCTTGAACGAGGCCGGCTTCACCGTCACCACGGGCAGGCCGTGGAACGCAACGGTGGCGGTATGGCCGTGGCGTTCGGCGTCGCTGCGCAGCTCTTCCAGCGCCTGTGCCATGTCGGTCGGCTGCGACTGCTCGCCGGAATCGCCGCGGGCGAAGGCGAGATAGTCCTCCAGCATCATCGACATCTCGTCGACGTCCTTGCGCATGCCCTCGAGCTCGGGACTGTCGCCGATCAATTCCAGTTCGAGCTTGAAGCGGGTCAGGATGGTGCGCAGATCGTGGCTGACTCCGGCGAGCATCGCGGTGCGCTGCTCCATGGTGCGCTCGATGCGCGACTTCATCTCGAGGAAGGCGACCGCCGCGCGCCGCACTTCGCGGGCGCCGCGCGGTCTGAAGTTCGGCGCCTCGCGCCCCTTGCCGAAACTCTCCGCGGCATCCGCAAGGCGCAGGATCGGCTTGATCTGGTTGCGCAGGAACAGCACCGCGACGATCAGCAGGATCGAGGATGTGCCGACCATCCAGAACAAGAAGATCTCCGAGTTCGAGGCGTAGGCGGCGCTGCGCTGCGCGAACACGCGCATCACGGCATCGTCGAGCTGGATGCGGATCTCGACGAGATTGGAGCGGCCGACGGTGTCGATCCAGAACGAGCGTCCGATCTGGCGGCCGAGCTGCACCGACAGCGTCTGGTCGAGCAGCGAAAAGAACGGTTTTGGTCCCGGGGGTGGCATGTCGCCGGGGGGCAGAAAATCGACCACCAACTGCAGCCGCTGTCCGATGCTCTTGAGCTGGGCGCGGTCCTTGTCCTGCGGATAGCTCTTGTAGACGTCGATCAGCGCGGCGATGTCCTGCACCACCGCGGCTGACAGCCGTCGCGTCACCGTATTCCAGTGTCGCTCCATGAACACGAAGGCGACCACGGTCTGAAGGATCACCATCGGCACGATCATGATCAGCAGCGCGCGGGCATAGAGGCCTGTCGGCATCCAGCCCTTGAACGCGTTACCCATCCAGCCATTGGCGGCCGAAACGCGGCCGGCAGCGCTCTTGAGCAGCGTCAGGCCGGTATCGATCGTGCTCATCGGTCGCGCTTCACTGATTTATGGCGAGGCTACCAGCCGGTAGCCGATGCCGCGCACTGCCTGTAGGAACAGCGGATTGGCGGGGTCGGTCTCGATCTTGCGCCGCAGGCGGTTGATCTGCACGTCGACGGCGCGCTCGTTGACGCTGCCATTGCCGGTCAGCGCGCTGCGCGGGATGGTCTCGCCTGGCGTCTCCGAGAGAATGCGCAGCATCTCGCGCTCGCGGTCGGTGAGGTGGATGACCTCCTCGCCCTGGCGCAATTCGCCGCGGTCGAGATGGTAGACGTAGGGCCCGAACGCGATCTGCTCGACCGCCGCGGCTTGCGGCGGCGGGGCGGCGCGCTTGAGGATGTTGTTGATGCGCAGCGCAAGCTCGCGCGGCTCGAACGGTTTTGCGACGTAATCGTCGGCGCCGATCTGCAACCCCTCGATGCGGGCTTCCGCCTCATGGCGCGCCGTCAGCATCACGATCGGCACCGAGGAGGAGGTCCGGATGAAGCGGGCGAGGTCGAAGCCGGTCTCGCCGGGCATCATGACGTCGAGGATCAGCAGGTCGAAATGCAGGCCAAGCAGCTTCGAGCGCGCATCGCCGGCGCTCGCCGCGGTGGTGACGCGATAGCCCTCGCTGGCGAGGAAACGCGACAGCAGATCGCGGATGCGGCGGTCGTCATCCACCAAAAGCAGATGAGGCGCGTCATCGGCCGGTTGCACCGGCGGGCGGCCGAGCGTGGCAGCGAGCGGCACGGTCACTCCTTTCCGTCTTGATTGACGTTGGCGAAGATCGTCTCCAGCACCTTGTCCGGATCGTCGCGGTCGATCATCGCGCGCAGGAAGCGCTTGACGGTCTCGGCGTCCTGCGGCGCCATCTCGGCCAGCGCCTTGGTGATCCGCGTGGTCTGGAGGCCGGCGAGCTTCTGCACCAGCGCCTCGCCCTTCGGCGTCGCGTAGAGCAGGCGCTGGCGGCGGTCATTGTCGCCGGTCTTCTGCACGATATAGCCCTCGTCCAGCAGCTGCTTGAGCACCCGGCCGAGCGACTGTTTTGTGATGCGCAGGACGTCGAGCAGGTCGGCGACCTTGAGGCCGGGATAGCGGTAGACGAAATGCATGACCCGGTGGTGGGCCCGGCCGAAGCCGAAAGCCTCCAGCTCCTGGTCGGGATCGCCGACGAAATCGCGATAGGCGAAGAACAGCAGCTCGATGATATCCCAGCGCAAATTGCCTCCATCGCCTGCGGCCGGCCGAGGCTCGGCAGCGTCTTGAGAGGAAGTCGCGAAATTTATGTCAGGCATATTGACGTATCTTGGGTTCAATGTTACAAAACGATCGACCCGCACGAAATTTTAGATCGTTTCGCGTCGGGTGGCATCGAAGCAGGGCGGCCGGAGAGAGGCTGACAGGCGGCCGACGGCCGAAGCAGATCTACCGTGCGATTGTCGAGCGGCATTTCGGCAAAACATACTGGACTTCCGCCTTCCGCAAAAGCATGTCCTCCGCGGACATGCTGGCCACGGAAACCGGCCGTAACAAGGCTGGCGGTGGTTCGGCCAGAAACCACATCAAGCCAGCCGGGCCCCAAACAGGGCAGGCCGGCGCCAGGACAGCGCCGCCACCGGCAGCGGGAGCCAAGGACATGAGCATGAAATTCGACATCCAGCCCGCATCCAACCCTACGCCAGAAAAGGACCGCGTCGCCAGGCTGGTGGACCCCGGCTTCGGGCGGGTCTTCACCGATCACATGGCGATCGTCCGCTACAACCAGGCCAAGGGCGGCTGGTACGAGGCCAAGATCGAGGCGCGCGCCAACTTCCAGCTCGATCCGGCCGGCGCCGTCCTGCACTACGCCCAGGAAATCTTCGAGGGGCTGAAGGCCTACAAGCGCGACGACGGCGGCGTGAACCTGTTCCGCCCCGACGCCAACGCGCGGCGCTTCAAGGACTCCGCCGATCGCATGGCGATGGCGCAATTGCCCGAGGATGTCTTCATCGAGGCGGTCGAGCAGGTCGTGCGCATCGACCGCGCCTGGATGCCGGGCGGCGAAGGCAGCCTCTACTTGCGGCCCTTCATGATCGCGAGCGAGACCTTCCTCGGCGTCAAGCCGTCGTCCGAATACATCTTCGCGGTGATCGCTTCGCCGGTCGGCTCGTATTTCAAGGGCGGACCCGCGCCCGTCTCGATCTGGGTGTCGGAGAACTACACGCGTGCGGCCGTCGGCGGCACCGGCGCCGTCAAATGCGGCGGCAATTACGCGGCAAGCCTGCGGGCGCAGGCCGAAGCGATCCAGCACGGCTGCGATCAGGTCGTCTTCCTCGACGCGAACGAGCGCCGCTATATCGAGGAGCTCGGCGGCATGAACGTGTTCTTCGTGTTCGAGGACGGCTCGCTGTCGACGCCGCCGCTTGGCACGATCCTGCCTGGCATCACCCGCGACTCCATCATCACGCTCGCCCGCGATGCCGGCAAGACCGTGCGCGAGGAGCCGTACTCGCTCGACCAGTGGCGCAAGGACGCGGCTTCCGGCAAGCTCAAGGAAGCCTTTGCCTGCGGCACCGCCGCGGTGATCTCGCCGATCGGCAAGGTGCGTTCGGTGAGCGGCGATTTCGAGATCAGCGGCGGCGCCGCCGGCCCCGTCGCCATGGGCCTGCGCAAGCAGCTCGTCGACATCCAGTACGGCCGCACCAACGATCCGCACAACTGGATCCGCAAGGTGTTTTGAGGCTTCGTGTCCCGGGTCTAGGGTCGCGAAACGGATCGACAACGTGCCGCCCCGCGGACGGGCGGCACGTTGGGACTTCCCTGATGACGATAACCTTTAGTTGTTGAACGCGTCTGCGCAACTGTGCGACAATGATTGGGACATCGCAGTGTTAGACGCCCGAGCATGCCGACCTCTCTCTCCCAGCCAATCAAATGGGCCGTATCCGCCGTCGTCACGGCCCTTGCCGTCTTCGGCATTCTAAACCTGGGTCCACATCCCGCGGTGAACGTGCCGGACCGGGTCATCAGCGTGGCCGATACTGACGCCGAAATGAACGCGGCAATCGCTCGTGCGCGCGCTACGCTGCCTGTCTTCTGGGCTTCTTACGAGGCCTCGAAACCGTCGGAGACCGGACACTCTCTCAAGGTGCGATTTCTGACCGCAGGCAATGGCGAGCATATCTGGATGAGCCAGGTGAAGAGGCTGCCGAGCGGCGACTATGCCGCGCGTTTCGCGGACATGCCTCAGAACATGCCTGGAAAGCGATTGGGAGACCTCGCTCAATTCAGCGAGACCGACATCTCGGACTGGATGTTCATGCGCAACGGCAAGATCGTCGGCGGCGAGACCGTCAAGCCGCTGCTCAAATCCATGCCGATAGCCGAGGCCGATGCGCTCCGGGCGCGGATGGAGCAGCCGTAGGGCAGTTGCCGCCACCGGCTTCGGCTGGTAAACGCCGCGCATGGCCGAAAAACCCAAAAAACCGCAGAAACTGAAGGCGCGTCTGCCGCGCGGACTCGAGGATCGCGATCCCGCCGCGATCCGGGCGACGCGCGAGATGGTCGAGAAGATCCGCGCCGTCTACGAGCTCTACGGCTTCGAGCCCGTGGAGACTCCGGCGATGGAATATACCGACGCGCTCGGAAAATTCCTGCCCGACCAGGACCGTCCGAACGAGGGCGTGTTCTCGTTCCAGGACGACGACGAGCAGTGGATTTCGCTCCGCTACGATCTGACCGCGCCGCTCGCCCGCTATGTCGGCGAGCGCTACGGCACCGACGGCCTGGTCCTGCCCTATCGCAGCTATCGCGTCGGCTATGTCTTCCGCAACGAAAAGCCCGGCCCCGGCCGCTTCCGCCAGTTCATGCAGTTCGACGCCGACACGGTCGGCTCGGCGACACCGGCGGCGGACGCCGAGATCTGCATGATGGCGGCGGACACGATGGAGGCGCTGGGCGTTCAGCGCGGCCAGTACGTCGTGAAGGTCAACAACCGCAAAGTGCTGGATGGCGTTCTGGAAGCCATCGGGCTCGCCGGTGAAGAGAATGCAGGCCGCAGGCTGACCGTGCTGCGCGCCATCGATAAGCTCGACAAGTTTTCCGCTGATGAAGTGCGCAAATTACTTGGTCCCGGACGATGGGACGGCGGCGAAGAAGGCAAGGGCGACTTCACGAAGGGCGCCAATCTGAGCGCGGCGGAGGCCGACGTCGTTCTCGCCATCACCAAGCCGCGCGACGACTGGAAAGAGGCCATTGCCGCGGCAGAGACCTATCTCGCCAAGAGCGAAGTCGGTCAGGCCGGCGTGAGCGAGCTGGAAGAGATTGCCAAGCTGGTCGCGGCGTCTGGTTACGGCGCAGATCGCATCAAGATCGATCCGTCCGTCGTGCGCGGTCTCGAATATTACACCGGTCCTGTCTACGAGGTCGAACTGCTGCTCGAGACGAAGGACGACAAAGGCCGTCCCGTGCGCTTCGGCTCGGTCGGCGGCGGCGGACGTTACGACGGCCTCGTCTCGCGCTTCCGCGGCGAGCCGGTGCCAGCGACCGGCTTCTCGATCGGCGTGTCACGCCTTCAGGCGGCGCTGACGCTGCTCGGCAAGCTCGACACGCGGCCCGAGTTCGGCCCCGTCGTCGTCACCGTGTTCGACCGCGATCGCGTCGCCGATTATCAGAAGATGGTCGCAAGCTTGCGCACCGCCGGCATCCGCGCCGAGCTCTATCTCGGCAATCCCAAGAACATGGGTAACCAGCTCAAATATGCCGACCGCCGTAACGCGCCCTGCGTCATCATCCAGGGCTCCGATGAAAAGGCGCGCGGCGAGGTGCAGATCAAGGATCTGATCGAAGGCGCCAAGGCGGCCGCGGCCATCGCCTCCAACCAGGAATGGCGCGAGAGCCGTCCGGCGCAGTTCTCGTGCAGCGAAGCCGATCTCGTCGCGAAAGTGCGCGAGGTGCTGGCGCGCCATGACGTAAAGTGGGGATAGCCATTCCGGCAGGCGTCACGCCCGGGCTTGTCCCGGGCATCCACGTCTTGTTTGATGGCGACCGTCAATGGCCGGTGTTCGGCCGCAAGGGAGAGAACGATGCCTGAGATTACTGTCAGCATGGCCGAAGGCCGCACCGACGAGCAGAAGGCCGGCATGATGCGCGACATCACGCAGGCGCTGGTCAAGAATCTCGGCGTCGATGCCGATGCCGTCGTCATCCAGATCAACGAAGCCCCGCTCCGCCACAAGATGAAGGGCGGCAAGACGTTTGTGGAGCGCGCGGCGGCGGCGAAGAAATGACGCATTGGCGTCATTCACGACTGTCGTCCCGGACAAGCGTAAGCCCAGATCCGGGACCCATAACCACAGGGCGTGGTTGTGGGGCAAGCTGGTAGCTCCGAGTCGTCGCCAGACTCGATCCTGTGGTTATGGGTCCCGGATCAGCGCTCCGCTTCGCTGCGCTTGTCCGGGACGACGGCGGAGTTTGAAGCACCCATGGACGCACGCGATTTCATCAAGGTCGGCATGAGCGCCGAGCGCATGCTGGTGGTCCCGGCGGAGCGCACCGTCGGGCATTTCGTGCCGGGCATGCCGATGGTCTATGCGACGCCGATGATGATCCTGGAGATGGAGATGACGTCGGGCGATGCGATCCGCGCAGCGCTGCAGCCGGGCTGGGTCACGGTCGGTACCGAGGTCGACATCCGCCATCTCGCGGCAGCCTTGGTTGGTGCAACGGTACGAACCACCGCGAAGGTCGTCGCGGTCGAGCGCCGCGTCATCCGTTTCGAGGTCGAGGCGTTCGAGGGCACGCGTAAGCTCGGCGAAGGCCGCCACGCTCGCGGGCTCGTCAATGTCGAGATGTTCAACAAGCGGCTGGGGGCGTAGCCGCTACTTCGCCAATTCCTTCGACCGTTGCGTCGCAGCCGCGATCGCGCGGATCATCAGGTCGCGCAGGCCGGGCTCGCCCATCAGCACGCCGAGGGCTGCGGCGGTGGTGCCGCCGGGCGATGTGACGTTCTGGCGCAGCGTGCTGGAGGCAAGCTCCGACTGGTGCAGCAGCTCGCCGGAGCCGGCGACCGTTTCGCGCGCAAGCTTCGTCGCCAGAGCCTCGGGCAATCCCGCCTCGACGCCGGCACGCGCGAGCTCTTCGGCGAGCAGGAACACATAGGCCGGGCCCGAGCCGGAGACGGCGGTCACCGCATCCATCAGGCTTTCATCCTCGACCCATTCGACCGAGCCGGTGGCGCGCAGCAACGCGTCCGCCACCGCGCGCTGCTGTGCGCTGACATCGCTCGCGGCGACGGCAACGGTGATGCCGCGGCCGATGGCAGCCGGCGTGTTCGGCATCGCGCGCACGACGGCGCCGCCGCAGACCTCCCGAAGCGAGGCGATCGTGGTTCCCGCCATGATCGAGACGACCGAGGTTGTCGCCGAAACGAATGATCTCAGCCTGGCGCCGGCCCCGCGGAACATCTGCGGCTTCACCGCGAGGACCATCGTCTCGACGGCGCCGGCCGCCTTCACGTCGGGATTGAGCGCCACGCCCCTGCCGGCAAGCGCGGTGATCTCGGGCGAGATGTGCGGATCGACCACTGCGACGCGGCGCGGGTCGAGCCCGCCCGCCAGCCATCCGGTCAGCAGCGCGCCGCCCATCTTGCCGGCGCCGGCGAGCAGGATGGTGCCGGTGATGTTTTGGAGAGTGCTGTTGTCTGCCACGATGGTCACCACAAACTCGCTGTCGTCCCCGCGAAGGCGGGGATCCATAACCACGAGTGGTCTTAATGGATGGAGGTGCTGGCAACAAGCATCGCGCGCGACGGAGAAATCACGCGGGGGGTCCCGGATCTGCGCTGCGCGTGTCCGGGACGACGGCGGAGAGCGAGGCGAGCAGCCTTACGCCTCCCCCACCGTGTCGAACATCGCGGCGTCCATGGCCTGGGCGGTGGTCTTGCCGGCCCACACCACGAACTGGAACGCGGGGAAGTAGCGCTCGCAGGCGTGGATGGCACCGGCGAGCATGGCCTCGCATTGCGCGGTCGAGGCGGTGAGGCCGCCCGGCAGCACCAGGGCCTGGCGATGCATGATCATGCCGGTGTTGGTCCACAGGTCGAAATGGCCGACCCACAATTGCTCGTTGACCGCAGCGACGAGCCGCTGCACCTCGCCCCGCCGTGCGACCGGAATCTTCATGTCGAAGGCGCAGGCCAGATGCAGCGCCTCGATCTCGCCCATCCAGGTGAATGAGATCTGGTAGTCGGTCCATTGTCCCTTGGAGACAATCGTGAGTTCGTCTTCGCCGGAGCGTTCAAACGGCCAGTTGTTGCTGGCAGCAATATCTTCGACCACCGCGAGCGGGTGACTTCTGGAATCGATAGTGCCTTCGAGCAGGGACATGCCGTCTCGACCTCTTGCCTTTTTGTTGTCTTTGATACGCACGCGGTTGGTCCGGCGCGCGCTCCCCCAGTTATCGCTGGGGCGATCCCTCGGAGTCGCTGTTGCGGTCCGGGGATCAGCGCGGCTTGTCGCGGATCAACTGATGTGATTTGCGGAATCTGCGCAACTGGCTGCCGAGTCCGTCCACAAGTCAGGACTCGTTCGTCCACAGCTCATCTCTCGGCCACAATTCTTAACGAAGAGAACAAACAGGAATCGGATTCGCCAAAGGCGCCAATCGTTAATTCCGCCGCGCGAGGCCCGTGGCTCCAAGCGGACCTGCACGAGCACCGCCAGGCCGGCATGGGACCATGCGGTTTTCCCATGCGGAACACGCTTGCTGCGGCCTCGAACCGGCGTCATATTTCCATTTAGGCCGTTCATTCCGGACGGTCGATGTTCTCAGGGCGGGGTGAAAGTCCCCACCGGCGGTAAGGGCCGAAAGGCCTAAGCCCGCGAGCGCCTTCCCCAAGGTTTCTTGCCAAGGGGAAGGGTCAGCAGATTCGGTGAAACTCCGAAGCCGACGGTTAAAGTCCGGATGAAAGAGAACGGTCGGTGGCAGACGCATCGCGAGGTGCGGCTGTTTGTCGTTCCGTGTGCCCTGATTCTGGTCCTTTGAAGGAAAGCCATGAATCAGATGCTGCAAGACCCCCAAGTCCAAACTTCCAAAGCCGAAACGTCCCAACCCACCCAAGCGCCGCCTCCGGTTCCACAGGATCCGGCGCCCGAACATCCGCGCTTTGCAAAACCGCAGCGGGTCGCCTTCGTGCAGGCCTGCTGGCACCGCGACGTCGTCGAGGAAGCTCGCATCGCCTTCGTGAAGGAAGCCGAGGCGCGGCATCTCACCCATGTCGACGTGTTCGAGGTGCCAGGATCGTTCGAGATTCCGCTGCATGCGCAGGTCCTCGCCAAGACGCGGCGCTACACCGCGATCGTCGCCGCCGGTCTCGTCGTCGACGGCGGCATCTATCGTCACGAGTTCGTCGCCGACACCGTGATCAAGGCGCTGATGGACGTGCAGCTGCGCACCGAAGTGCCGGTGTTCTCCGCCGTGCTGACGCCGCAGCAATTCCACGAGACCGAGGTGCACTACGATTTCTTCCGCAGGCATTTTGCGATCAAGGGCGTCGAGGTCGCGGCAGCCTGTGCGGAGACGTTGCTCGGCCTGGAGCGCCTGCGCGGCCAGGTCGCGGCTGGAATTGTGTGAGGAAGCAAAGACTCGCGCTCCTCATCTAGAGGAGCGCGACCCGTCGCCCTGAGGTGCTCGCCTCTTCGGCGAGCCTCGAAGGGCGACGGCCCGGCTGCAGCGGGGCCGTTCATCCTTCGAGGCTCCCCGTGAATCGCTTTGCGCTTCACGGGGAGCACCTCCAGCGACAACGGCTTCGCCGTTGCGCGGGGATGACGGATGAAACAGCCCTTCACACGCCGCTGATTGTCAATCCCGCCGCCGTCCCTATAAGGTCGGCGGCGGGAGGAGGCCGTGCCGTGGAGACGGGGCGGCCGACAAGATCATGTTCGAAGGACACGATCCCTATCTCGTCGCGCTCTCTGTGGCGATCGCGAGTCTGGGTGGCTATACCGGCTTTGCGCTTGCTGCTCGCATCCGCAACACGCCCGGCGTCAGTAACCGCGTTCTGCTCGCGGGTGCGGCCGCGTTTCTGGCCGTCGGCATCTGGACCATGCATTTCGTCGGCATGCTGGCCGCGCCGCTGCCGCCCGATACGGCCTACCTGGTCCTGCCCACCATCATCTCGTTCCTGATCTGCGCATTGGTGGTCGGCATCTCACTGTTCTTCGTCTCGATCGGCGAGCCGTCTCTGAAGCGGGTGGCCTCTTCAGCTGTCCTGCTCGGCGTCGGCATCGCCAGCATGCATTATGTCGGGATTCACGGTCTGGCCGGGCCCTTTGCCATCGTGCACGACCAAACGATGGTGCTGCTGTCGGTTCTGGTTGCGATCGTCACCGCCTATGGCGGCCTGCGTGCCTTCCTGGCGCAGCAGGAGGGCGTTCGCCTGATCGTCAGTTCGGTCGTTTTCGGCGTGGCTGTCTCGGGAATGCACTACACGGCGATGCTGGGCATGCATTTCGAGCCGCTGACGGGCGCGGCGCACCACCATATCGGCGGCCTTGCTGCGTCGCAGCAAGTTCTCTCGATCGTGGTCGCCGTGCTCTGCTTCGTGATCGCAGCCGGCTTTTTGTTGTCTCTGGTTCCCGATTCACGGCGGCAGGCTTCGGCGTCAATTGCCGCTGACCCGGTTCCCGCGACGGCTGCTCCGGCCGTCCCCGAGCCGGCTGCCGCACCTGCGCGCCCGCTGGGGCCGCTCGGTGGCCTTGGTCAACCGCCGCGCGCCCCCGCGCCGCGGCTTCCGGTCGAGAGCGCCGATGGCACACACTTCATAGACACCGCCAATGTCCGCAGCGTTCGCGCCGACGCGCACTACACCCGCGTCCATGACGGCACTCGCGAGCGGATGTGCCCCTGGTCGATCTCGGAGGCCGAGGCGCAGCTTGATCCCTCGCTGTTTCTCCGCGTGCACCGCAGCCATATCGTCGCCATCCCCCATGTCGCGCTGGTCCGGAAGGAGGGCGATGGCGCCGTGCTCGAACTCGACGGCCCGTCGCCGCACCGGGTTCCCGTAAGCCGGGCCAAGATCGCCGAGGTGAAGGCCCGGCTGGGACTGGCGAACCGGCGGCACGCGTAGAGTCATCCCGAGCGGTCTCACTCCCTCTCCCCGTCCTTACGGGGAGAGGGTGGGGTGAGGGGATTCTCTCCGCACGTGCGATTATCCGTGAGACCTGTACCCCTCACCCGGATTGCATCTTGCGATGCAATCCGACCTCTCCTCGCAAGCGGGCGAGGTGAAGGGTCGCCAAACCTGACGCAATTCGTGCAGTTCAGGCCGCAACTCGTGCGAAATCCGCTGTTCCGTGCCCGAATGATTGCGGGCCGCCCTGCCGGGAGTGACCTTCCCCATCAACGTCCGCGCCGTCACGCGCAAAGGACGATGAGGAGGAGATGATGATCCCGGGCTCATTCAGCTATCACCGGCCGGCGAGTGTCGCCGACGCCGTCAAGCTCCTGGCAGACCTTGGCGAGGATGCGCGGCCACTGGCCGGCGGGCACAGTCTGGTGCCGATGATGAAGCTGCGGCTCGCCAGCCCCGCCCATCTGATCGACCTGCACGGCATCGCCGGGCTGAAGGGCATAAGCCGCAACGGCAATACTGTCGTGATCGGCGCGATGACTACCCAGCACGATTTGCTGGCCTCCGACGAGATCGCCAGATCGGCGCCGATCCTGCACGAGACGGCGCTTCTCATCGCCGACCCGCAGGTCCGCTACCGCGGCACGATCGGCGGCAATGTCGCCAATGGCGATCCCGGCAACGACATGCCGGCGCTGATGATGACACTGGGCGCGAGCTACCGGCTCGAAGGTCCCGGCGGCGCCCGTGACCTGCCGGCCGCCGATTTCTACCAGGGCGCCTATTTCACGGCGCTCGAGCCCGGCGAAATCCTGACCTCCGTCTCGTTCCCGGCGCTCGCCGCCGGCCACGGCTACGCTTACGAAAAGCTCAAGCGCAAGGTCGGCGATTACGCGACCGCGGCGGCCGCCGTCGTGTTGACCATGGCGGGCGGCAAGGTCGCGACCTGCACGATCGGGCTCACCAACGTCCACGAGACGCCGCTGCTCGCCACCGACGCGGCCAAGGCGGTGATCGGCACCAGTCTCGATGCCGCCACGCTCAAGAAAGCGGCCGCAGCCGCCGAAGCGATCATGGCACCGGCCGCGGATGCCCGCGGTCCGGTCGAATACCGCAAACATGTCGGCGGCATCATGGTGACGCGTGCGCTGCAGCGCGCCGCCGCCAGGGCGAAGTGAGGGGAGAGGATCGATGGCAAAGACACACGTAACCATGAAGGTGAACGGCGCCGAGGTCGAAGGCCTCGTCGAGCCGCGCACGCTGCTGGTGCATTTCATCCGTGAGAATCTGCAACTGACCGGCACCCATATCGGCTGTGAGACCACCCATTGCGGTGCCTGCACCGTCGATATCGACGGCATGTCGGTGAAATCCTGCACCATGTTCGCCGTGCAGGCCGACGGCAGCGACATCATCACGGTGGAAGGCATCGCCAATGCCGACGGCACGCTGTCGGCGCTGCAGGAGGGCTTCCGCATGATGCACGGCCTGCAATGCGGCTTCTGCACGCCGGGCATGATCGTCCGCGCGCATCGGCTGCTGAAGGAGAATCCCTCGCCGAGCGAGCCGGAAATCCGCATGGGCATCTCTGGCAACATCTGCCGTTGCACCGGCTACCAGAACATCGTCAAGGCAATCCAGTACGCGAGCGCCAAGATCAACGGCGTGGAATTCCAGGAGGCCGCAGAATGAATGACCTCACTCCCACGCGGGAACAACGCACCGCCGCGCTCGAAGGCATGGGCTGCAAGCGCAAGCGCGTCGAGGATATCCGCTTCACGCAAGGCAGGGGCAATTACGTCGACGACGTCAAGCTGCCGGGCATGCTGCATGGCGACTTCGTCCGCTCGCCACATCCGCATGCGCGCGTCAAGACAATCGACGACAGCGCGGCGCTGAAGGTGCCCGGCGTGCTCGCGGTCATCACCGCGGAGACGCTGAAGACCGTCAATCTCGCCTGGATGCCGACGCTCGCCGGCGACGTGCAGATGGTGCTGGCCGACGGCAAGGTGCTGTTCCAGAACCAGGAGGTTGCCTTCGTCGTCGCCACCGACCGCTATGCGGCGGACGACGGTATCAACGCTGTGATCGTCGAATACGAGCCGTTGCCGCCGCTGGTCGATCCCTTCAAGGCGATGGATGCCGGCGCCCCGGTGTTGCGCGAGGACCTTGTCGGCAAAATGTCCGGCGCGCACGGGCCACGCAAGCACGACAACCATATCTTTGAGTGGACCGTCGGCGACAAGGACCTGACCGACGCCGCCTTCAGGAAGGCGGAGGTCACGATCAAGGAGATGATCTCCTATCACCGCACCCATCCCTCGCCGCTGGAAACCTGCCAGTGCGTCTGCTCGTTCGACAAGATCAAGGGCGAACTGACGATCTACGGCACGTTCCAGGCCCCGCATGTGATCCGCACGGTGGTAGCGCTGATCGCGAAGATTCCGGAGCACAAGATCCACGTGATCGCGCCCGACATCGGCGGTGGCTTCGGCAACAAGGTCGGCGCCTATCCCGGCTACATCTGCGCGGCGGTCGCCTCCATCGTCACCGGCAAGCCGGTGAAATGGGTCGAGGACCGCATTGAGAACCTCACCGCGACCTCGTTCGCGCGCGACTATCACATGACGACCGAAATCGCCGCGACGAAGGAGGGCAAGGTCACCGGCCTGCGCGTCCACGTGCTCGCCGATCACGGCGCGTTCGACGCCTGCGCCGACCCGTCGAAATGGCCGGCCGGCTTCTTCAACATCGTCACCGGCTCCTACGACTTCCCGACCGCCCATCTGGCGGTGGATGGCGTCTACACCAACAAGGCGCCGGGCGGCGTCGCCTACCGCTGTTCGTTCCGCGTCACGGAGGCTGCTTATTGCATCGAGCGCGCCATGGATATTCTGGCGCAGAAGCTCAACATGGATCCGGCGGAGTTGCGGCTGAAGAACTTCATCAAGGCGGAGCAGTTCCCGTATCACTCGGCGCTGGGCTGGGAATACGATTCCGGCGACTACCACACCGCCATGCGCAAGATGATGGAAACGACCGGCTACGCCGCGCTCCGGAAAGAGCAGGCGGAGAAGCGCGAAGCCTTCAAGCGCGGCGAGACCCGCGAGATCATGGGCCTCGGCATCTCCTTCTTCACCGAGATCGTCGGTGCCGGGCCGTCGAAGAACTGCGACATCCTCGGCATCGCCATGTTCGACTCCTGCGAGATCCGCATGCACCCGACGGGGGCCGGGATCGCGCGGGTCGGCTCCAAGAGCCAGGGCCAGGGCCACGAGACCACCTGGGCCCAGATCATCGCGACCGAGATCGGCATTCCCGCCGACAACATCATGGTCGAGGAAGGCAACACCGACACCGCGCCCTATGGGCTCGGCACCTATGGCTCGCGCTCCACGCCGGTGGCCGGCGCCGCGATCGCCATGGCCGCGCGAAAGATCAAGGCCAAGGCGCAGATGATCGCGGCCTACAAGCTTGAGGTCCATGAGGACGACCTCGAGTTCGACATCGACGGCTTCCGGGTGCGGGGCCTGCCGGAGAAATTCATGTCGATGAAAGACATTTGCTGGGCGGCGTACAATTCGGTGCCCCCTGGCATGGAGCCGGGGCTGGAGGCGGTGAGCTATTACGATCCGCCCAACATGACCTATCCGTTCGGCGCCTATCTCTGCGTGATGGACATCGACGTCGACACCGGCGTGTACAAGGTTCGGCGCTTCTATGCGCTCGACGATTGCGGCACCCGCATCAACCCGATGATCATCGAGGGCCAGGTCCATGGCGGCCTCACCGAAGCCTTCGCCATCGCGATGGGCCAGGAGATCCGCTACGACGAGGTCGGCAACGTCGTCACCGGCTCGTTCATGGACTTCTTCATGCCGACCGCCGTGGAGACGCCGCATTGGGAGACCGACTTCACCGTCACCCCGTCGCCGCATCACCCGATCGGCGCCAAGGGTGTCGGCGAAAGCCCGAATGTCGGCGGCGTGCCGGCCTTCTCCAACGCCGTCAACGACGCGTTCTCGTTCCTGGGGTCCACGCATATCCAGATGCCGCACGATTTCTGGCGCAACTGGAAGGCGGCGAAGGAGCTCGGGGCGGTCGCGTAATGAGCTGGTTCGTCATTCCGGGGCGGTCCGCAGGACCGAACTATGGTGCGCAATTGCGCACCTGAGAATCTCGAGGTTCCGGGTTCGGCTCTTCGAGCCGCCCCGGAACGACGGAGGTTGCATGAAAAACCGTGACGAGATCGCGCAAGCTTTGGCCGCATCGGGCTATATCGCCGATGCGAATCTCGCGACCGCGATTTCGCTGATGCAATTGCTGCGGCGTCCGCTGCTGCTCGAAGGCGAGGCGGGCGTCGGCAAAACCGAGGTGGCGAAGGCGCTCGCCAAGGTGCATGCGACCGAGCTGATCCGGCTGCAATGCTATGAAGGCCTCGACCAGTCCTCCGCGCTCTACGAGTGGAACTATCAGCGCCAGCTGCTGACGATCCAGGCGCATCGCGGCGCCGACAGCATCGAGGACCAGGTCTTCTCCGAAAAATACCTGCTGGAGCGTCCCTTGCTCGCCGCGATCCGCCGTCCGAAGGCGCCGGTGCTGCTGATCGACGAAATCGACCGCGCCGATGACGAGTTCGAGGCATTCCTGCTGGAGCTGCTGTCCGACTTCCAGGTCTCGATCCCCGAACTCGGCACCATCCCCGCGGTTACTATCCCGCATGTGGTGTTGACCTCGAACGGCACGCGCGAGCTGTCCGACGCGCTGCGCCGGCGCTGCCTCTATCACTATGTCGACTATCCCGACGTCGACCGCGAGACCCGCATCATTCTGGCGCGGGTCGCCGGGGCGAGCCCGTCGCTGTCGTTCCAGATCGCGCGCATGGTCGAAGGCGTACGCAAGGAGGAGCTGCGCAAGGTGCCGGGCGTCGCCGAGACGCTGGATTGGGCGGCAGCGCTTGTCGGCCTCGACGTCCGCGATCTCCATGACGCGCCCGAGACCGTTCACGAGACGCTGATTTGTCTTTTGAAGACGCATGAGGACCGCGCGCGGGCCACGCCGGAGGTGACACAGCGCCTGTTGGGGAAGGTCGCATGAGCTGCTGCGGATCCAGCCCCGGATATGATGACCTCGACCAGGTCTCCCGCCTCGTCTCCGCAAGGCTTGCCGCCTTCCTGCGTACCTTGCGCGATGCCGGATTTCGCGTGGGACTTGCCGAAGGGCAGGATGCGGCGACGCTGATGTCGTCAGGCTACGCGGCGCGGTCCGGCCTCTTGCGCGCGGCGTTCAAGCATCTCCTTTCGGCGCGCAAATCCGACTGGGACAAGTTCGATGGCCTGTTCGATGCGTTCTGGCTGGGCCAGCGCGTGCGCTCGCGCTCCCGCACCATCGGCTCGACGCCCGGCGCCAGCAATCCCTCGCTGAAGAGCCTGCAGGATGCGGCAGCGGAGCAGGGCGGCAGCCAATCCATCACCGACCAGCTTCCGTCCTCCGATGACGCGCCGGAAGGCCGCTCCGGCGAGGGCCGCATGGAGGGTGCTTCGCCGGCGGAGAATATCGCCGAGGTCGATTTCAGAAAGCTCAGCGATCCCGATCAGGTCGCAGAGGCCCATGAGGCCGCAGCGCAGCTCGCACGGGCGATGCGCACACGCCTGACCCGGCGGGATCTGGCGCGCCGGCGCGGCTACCGGCTCGATCTCCGGCGGACGATTCATCGCAACATCAGCCATGGCGGCGTGCCGATCAGCCTGGTGAAACGGCAACGCAAGCACAAGCCGCTGCGGCTGATCGTGCTGCTCGATGCGTCCGGCTCGATGAGCATGTACACCAGCGTCTTCCTGCGCTTCATCCACGGCGTGCTCGACCAGTTCCGCGAGGCCGAGGCGTTCCTGTTTCACACGCGCCTTGCCTATGTCTCCGATGCGATGAAAGAGAAGAACGCCGCTCGCGCGCTCGACCGGCTCTCGATCATGGCGCAGGGCGCAGGCGGCGGCACGAAGATCGGGGAGAGCCTGCAGACCTTCAACCGCTGGCACGCCCGGCGCGTGATCCATTCGCGCAGCTGCGTGATGATCGTGTCCGACGGTTACGAGACCGGCGACGCTGCCTTGCTCGGCCGCGAAATGGCCGCGCTGGCGCGGCGCTGCCGGCGCATCGTCTGGCTCAACCCGATGATGGCCTGGGAAGGCTACACGCCCGAGGCGAGGGGTATAAGAGCGGCGCTGCCGCATGTCGATCTCTACGCGCCCGCGAATTCGCTGCAAAGCCTGCGCGCGCTCGAACCCTATTTGATGAAGCTCTGAGGAGGCACCGATGACCGCTCATGTCGAAGTGCTGGATCTCGTCGCGCAGATGAAGGCCGCCGAGCGTGCCTTCGTGCTGGCGACTGTCGTGCGCACCGTGTCGGTGACAGCAGCCAAGGCCGGAGCCAAGGCGATCATCGCGGCCGACGGCACCATTGTCGCGGGGTGGATCGGCGGCGGCTGCGCCAAAGGCGCGGTGTTGAGGGCGGCGCGCGAGGCGCTCGCCGACGGCGAGCCGCGCATGGTCTCAGTGCAGCCGGAGAACCTGCTGGCCGAGATCGGCGTCAGCGCCGGCGAGAGCCGCGACGGCATCCGCTTCGCCAGCAACATGTGCCCGAGCAAGGGCACCATGGACATTTTCGTCGAGCCGGTGTTGCCGCATCCCTCGCTGGTCGTTCTCGGCGCAAGTCCGGTGGCGCTGTCGCTGGCGGCACAGGCGCGCGTGCTCGGCTATCACGTCACGCTCGCCGCACCCGCCGCCGATCTCACGGCGCAGCCGGATGCCGACACGCTCATCGATGGCTACCAGCTCGGTGAGCTCAACGACGCCAAGCGCTTCGTCGTGGTCTCGACGCAGGGCAAGGGCGACGAAGCCGCCTTGCGCGCGGCGGTCGCGACCAAGGCCGACTATCGCGCCTTCGTCGGCAGCCACCGCAAGATGGCGTCGCTGCGCGCAAAACTGATCGCGGAAGGCGCCAGCGCCGCTGCGATCGACGATGTCAAGGCGCCGGCCGGGCTCGATCTCGGCGCCATCACGCCGGAGGAGATCGCAATGTCGATCCTCGCCGAGATCACCAGGGAACGGCGGCGTGGCCAGCGTGCCGCCGTCCAGTCAGCAAACAGAGAGTGAGACACCGATCATGCAGATGAACGACAGCCAGCGTATTCCCGCCTCACGCGAGCAGGTCTGGGCGGCGCTGAACGATCCCGCTGTGCTGAAGCAGTGCATCCCCGGCTGCCAGTCGCTCGAGGTGACCGCGCCGAACCAGATGACGGCGACGGTGGTCTTCAAGGTCGGCCCGGTGAAGGCGACGTTCAGCGGCAAGGTGACGCTGTCCGATTTCGATCCGCCCAACGCCTATCGCATCTCGGGCGAGGGCTCGGGCGGCGTCGCCGGCTTTGCCAAGGGTGGTGCTCTCGTGCGGCTGGAGGCCGAGAGCGCCGATATCACGGTGCTGCATTACGAGGTCGATGCGCAGATCGGCGGCAAGCTCGCCCAGCTCGGTGCCCGGCTGATCAACTCGACCGCGACGAAGCTGGCGGGCGAGTTCTTCAAATCGTTCGCCGAGGTGGTGAGCGCGAAGGCCTCAGCCTAGCGACACCCCCGCCTTGGCGCGGCTGATCCCGAGCGTCAGGATGCGCTGCAGGAGAGCCGGATATTTGAGCCCGGCATGGAGAGCCGCCGTGGCGAACTCCTGGCTCTTGGCGATCTCGGGGTTGGGATTGGCTTCAATGAAATACGGCGTGCCGTCGGCGGCGAGACGAAAATCGATCCGCGCGTAGCCGTCGAGGCCAAGCGCCCGGTAGATGCGTTTCGCGGCGCGCTGGATGCGGGCGGTGACTTCCGGCGCGAGGTCCTTCGCCGGTCCGTCGACGATGCCGACCTTCTCCTGATAGTCGGTGTCGTGCTTGGCCTTCTCCGTGGCGATGTGCCGTGACCTGCGCCCGCCCATGCTGCCGAATTTCAACTCCCAGACCGGCAGCACGCGGAGGCGGTTGTTGCCGAGCACGCCGACGTAGAGCTCGCGTCCCTCGATGAACTGCTCGGCGATGGCTGCGGTTTCGCTCCGATCGTGGATGAAGGCGACGCGCTCCGCGAGCTTTTCGTCGGTATCGACGATGGAGGCCTGAGAAATGCCGGCAGATCCATCCATGTTGAGGGCCTTGACGATCAGCGGCAGCGCAAGATGCTTCGGCCGCTTGACCTTGCGTCGCATCGGGAAGACGGCGAAGGCGGGCACCGCGATGCGGCGATGGTGCACCAGCGTCTTGGACAGATCCTTGCCGCGCGCCAGAATCAGGCCGCGCGGATTGCACCCTGTATAGGGGACCTTCATCAGTTCGAGATAGCTGGCGATGTGCTGGTCGTAGGCAACGTTGTTGTGGAATTCTTCCAGCAGCGTGAAGACCACGTGCGGCTTGAACTGCTCGATCGCTTCGCGGACCGGTCTGATTTCCTCCTGGGCACCGAGGACCCGGACCTCATGGCCGGCCGCGCGCAGGGTGCTGACGACGTCGTATTCCGTCTTCCAGTTGTTGATTTCCTGAGGGGTATAACCCTCGGAGGAGTCCGGAGGTATGAAGTCCGGATGCATCAGCACGAGAATACGGAGTCGTCTCATAGCGCGATCCATTTGCGCCGAGACGGGCCGAACATCGTGTGCATCGTCTTGGCGGTCACAAGGACGGTGAAATCGAGAACGAGCTTCTGTTCGGGACCGACTGCGCGCAGGTCGAGCTCGCGGCAGCGGGAGATCATCTCGTCGAGCACGGCATCGAGCGTGAGCTGGTTCTCGCCCGTCCATCGCGCGACCAATTGCCTGATGTGGGCGCGGTGCCGCCTGATCAGGGCGGAGGCCGGCTTCGACCGGTGATGCCGCGGATCGGCTGAAAACAGCCGGGAGAGATCGCGGTCGTAGGTTTTCGGAGGCGTGAAGGCGTAGAACGCCTGCTTCTTCTTGTAGTGCTCTTCGAGCGTCTGGCTGAGCCGGCCCAGCGGATCGACGCGCTCCCGCGTCGTGATCAGCGGTCGCTTCCCGGCGATCTCGTTCATCAGCTCGTCGACATATTCGAGCTTCTTCAGTGCCGGCCAGCCGGCATATCGCGTCCGCCAGTTCGAGCGCGGCCGCAGCCACACCGCAAAGGTCTCGGCGAAATCCTCGTCCGGATGGCTCTGCGCGTACCACAGCCGGAGATGCTGGACGTAGCGCCGGCTCGCCGGATTGGGCCGGTAGTAGCGCGGATAGTGTTTCGACGACGGGCCGAACAGCTGCTGCCAGCGCCGGCGGCGCTGCAACTGGTAGCCGTGCTGGATGGCATGGCCGGCCTCGTGACGGAGGATGGCCATGCACTCGCGCCAGGTCCCGCCCTCGACGTCAAACATCATCTTCTTCTCGAGCTTCATCAGGCGCGGATGGGCGAGATAGAACGGAATGGCGATACCAGGCACGCCGCCCGGACTGAACCATTCGCTCGACATCCAGGTGTGCGGTCGCAGCCGGATGCCTCGCTCTTCCATTTCCTCGTGGAGCGTGCTGACGCAATCCTCCAGCCAGGTGCCTTCGACCGCAACCCTCAGGCTGGAGAGGCGCTGCTTGAGCAACTCGTCATCCGACAGCTTCTCCCAGGCAAATTTCCGGCTCGGCATCGGGCATCCAGAGGGCAGAGATGACTCGGTATGGGAATGATGTCACGGGCGGCGGGCGGCAACAACCCATGGGGGCGTGCTGAGGCGCGGTCAGAGGCAGCCCTGTAGGATGGGCAAAGCGAAGCGTGCCCACCATCTTCATGGCCGCAAAAAAGGTGGGTACAGCGCTTTGCGCCTTTGCCCACCCTACGAGACCTTTCGGGATCGAAAGAGCTAGTCGAACAGGCTCGACACCGACTCTTCCGCGGCGGTGCGCGCGATCGCGTCGGAGATCAGGCTGGCGATCGGCAGCGTGCGGATGTTCGGCGCCTTGGTCACCGCATCCGTCGGCAGGATCGAGTCGGTGATCACGAGCTCTTTCAGCCTCGAGCCCGCGATACGGGCGGCCGCGCCGCCGGAGAGCACGCCGTGGGTGATGTAGGCGTAGACGTCCTTGGCACCCTTGGCGATCAACGCATCGGCCGCGTTCACCAGCGTGCCGCCGGAGTCGACGATGTCGTCGATCAGGATGCAGGTGTAGCCGGCGACGTCGCCGATCACGTTCATAACCTCGGATTCGCCGGCACGCTCGCGGCGCTTGTCGACGATCGCGAGCGGGGTGTTGATGCGCTTGGCGAGGCCGCGCGCGCGGGCCACGCCGCCGACGTCAGGCGAGATCACCATCGTCTTGGAGAGGTCGAACTTGTCCTTGATGTCGCGCACCATCAGCGGCGCGGCATAGAGGTTGTCGGTCGGGATGTCGAAGAAGCCCTGGATCTGGCCGGCGTGCAGGTCTAGCGTCATGACGCGATCGACGCCGGCTTGCGTGATCAAATTGGCGACGAGCTTGGCCGAGATCGGCGTGCGCGAACCCGATTTGCGGTCCTGCCGGGCGTAGCCGAAATAGGGCAGCACCGCGGTAATGCGGCGCGCCGAGGAGCGGCGCAGCGCGTCGGTGATGATCAGCAATTCCATCAGATGGTCGTTCGCCGGGAACGAGGTCGACTGGATGATGAAGGCATCCGAGCCGCGGACGTTCTCCTGGATCTCGACGAAGATCTCCATGTCGGCGAAGCGCCGTACCACGGCCTTGGTCAACGGCAAGTCCAGGCCTTGCGCGATTGCTTGCGCGAGGGCCGGATTGGAATTGCCGGCAACGAGCTTGATGGAGCCGTTTTTGGCCGACATGGACGCTTCCTCCCGCGCTTTGCTGGATACGACGTTCAACATCAGAGAATACCCACTGACAGCACGGTTACGACGGGCGAGGAAATATCAGGCCGGGGGCTGCAATGGCAACCCGGGATGCTACGTTTTCCCTCTGAAAATCCTGAATCGGGCCAACGGTTTGGCCGCAAGTTGGGGCCGTGGTTTAGCGGCGGTTATCGCTCGGCGTAGCCGAGTGCGGCGGCTGGCATCTCCGGCCCATCCGGGGTCACGCTTGCTACTGCCGGCCCACGCAGGCCGGGAACAGCGTTCGGCGTATCCGGTGTTCCGTTGATCATGTTGGAAAGTCCGCTGAATCCGGCTTGGGCGATCTTCCGGAGCACGAGGTCGTCGGCGGCCGACCAGGGGTCGCGCCCACCCTTGGCGGAGGTCGGTTCCTCGCCCGAGACCCGCAATGCCCGCTGCTGGTTGGCGTCGTAGACGTCCCAGACCCAGGCGATCACGGTCTTGCCGCGCACCACCTGGGCGGAGAGGTAACTGCGCACGCGATAGGCAGCCGTTCCCTCGCGGGAGACCACGGACAGGCTGCGCAGCTTGGATTCGCTGTCGAGCACGCCGACCATGCGGTCGAACACCTGCGGCGGCGGTCCGTCGATCGATTCGAAGGCGACCGTCGCTCCGGAGCCGGCGCTCGGCGCCATCGCATAGGAATTGGCGGCACTGCCGCCACCGGCGCAGCCGCCAAGTGCGGTTGCTGCCGCCAGCAGCATGACCGCCAGCACGCGCGAACCGGCGCGGCGCAAGATGGATGACGCGTCCCTCATTATGGAGGGCAGCGATATCGTTAAAACGCATTAACGTCTAGGGCGGGGGGACACAGATCCGGGGCATTACGGGCGCGATTTGTGTGCATCGCCCCGGCATGACACGAGGTTGCTCTTGTGTTCACCCTTCCAGCGCGATCGCGTGGATGTGCCGGCCGTAGTCCGGCTCCTTGCGATGCACCGAGCGGCGATAGCTGAAGAAGCGCTCGTCGGCGTAGGTATCCAGACCAAGGTCGTCGATCATCAGGATGCCGGCCGCCTCCAGTCGCTTGCGGATGAAGCCGGCGAGATCGAACATCGCGTGGCCGTCGCGGACCGACGGGATGAAGAACATTGCGTTGTCCGCATCGGCCTCGATGAAGCGCGCTACGAACTCGTTGCCGACCTCGTAGCTTTCCTGCCGGATCAAAGGGCCGATCGCGGCGATGATGCCGCTGCGCGTGGCGCCGAGCTTTTCCATCGCCAGGATCGTCGACTCCAGCACGCCGGTCAGCGCGCCCTTCCAGCCGGCATGTGCGCCGCCGATCACGCGGGCGTTGGGATCGACGAACAGCACCGGCCCGCAATCCGCTGTCGAGACGCCAAGGGCGATGCCCGGCGTTTTCGTCACCAGCGCATCGCCCTTCGGCCGCGGTCCGCTCGGCCATGGCGCATCGGCGACGAGCACGTCCGGCGAATGGATCTGGTGCAGGCTGAGGAAGCGCTCCGGCGCGACGCCGACATGCTCGGCCATGCGGCGGCGGTTCTCCGCGACGAGCGCCTGATCGTCATTGGATCCGAGCCCGCCGTTTAGGGCGGCGTAGATGCCGCCGGAGACGCCGCCCTCGCGCGTGAAGAAGGAATGCCGCAGCCCCGGTACGGCCGACAGCAGCGACGAAGCAAGGGTCATGAAGCGTCTCCGGCATGTTCGAGATCGCTGAGGCCCGCAAGGCCTGTCAGCCGCGGCTCGGAGATGCCGAGCACCTTGAACATCGAGCCCATGCCGCTGCGCCCGGTGTCGGTCAGGCGCTTGAGCGCGATCGAGATGTCGGTCGCAATTTCCGGCGACGCCTTCTGCATCAGGGCAGCCGCGCGCGTCTCGATGCCGACGCGCTTGAGGAAATCGCCTTGCGTCACCGGACCGTGCACGCGGGCGCCGACATCCTCGGCTGCACGCGCCAGCGCCTGGAAGTCGACATGGGCGGTGACGTCGGCCTGGCCCGGCGCCTTCAGGGGATCGGTGAAGGTGTGGCGCGCGATAGCCTGAAAGGTGTCGCCCGCATCGCTGCGCAGATGGCCGTAGTCGATGATCAGCGCGGCGCCGTCCTGGTCGCGCACGCGCGTGGCGAGCTTCATGATCTCGCTGTCGGGCCGCCATTCGAACACGGCGCCGACGGGCGCGGCGCGTACCAAAGGCGGCAGCAGCACGTCGAAACGCGGCGTCGGCTCGGCCGCCGCGCCGAATTGAAGCTTGCCGTTGGGGTCGACCTCGATCACGCGCTCGTGCCAGCCGTTCTCGCGCTTCACCATCTGGTGGATCGGCAGCACGTCGAAATATTCGTTGGCGAGGATGATGCTCGGTCCTTCCGGCACGTCGTCGATGCTGTCGTGCCAGGCGATGTTGCGCACGCCCGACAGCGTCGCATTCTGCCGCTCGCGCAGGACGGGATTGACCTCGACCATGTGGATGTGAAGCGCCTGGTAGAGCGGCGGTAGCACGCGGAGCGCGCGCAGCGCATCCGCCATCATGGTGCCGCGGCCGGGGCCGAGCTCGATCAGCCGCAGGAATTGCGGCGAGCCCATCTGCTTCCAGACCGAGGCGGTCCACAACCCCAGGAGCTCGCCGAACATCTGGCTGACCTCCGGCGAGGTGGTGAAGTCGCCCTCACGCCCGAGCGGATCGCGCGAGATGTAATAGCCATAGCGCGGGTGCATCAGGCACAGTTCCATGTACCGCCAGACCGGCATGGGGCCTGAGGATTTGATCAGCGCCTTGATCTCGTTGAGTAGCGGCTGTTCGGTCACGGTCTGTCTTCTCGAAAGAAATTAACGAATGGTCCCTGCGGGCTTCGGCGCACCGCGCCTCACAGCCAATACAATAAGTATGAGCCCGACAATAAGCATCGGGATCGACAACAGCATGCCCATGGTTAATCCGCCCCAGAGGAAGCCGAGCTGGGCGTCCGGTTCGCGGAAATGCTCGCCGGCGATCCGGGACAGGCCATAGATCAGGATGAAGGCGCCGAGGATCATGCCTGGTCGCTTCAGCGCGCCGAGGCGGATCATGATCGCGAGCACGGTGAACAGCAGGATGCCTTCCATGCCGGCCTCGTAGAGCTGGCTCGGGTGGCGCGGCAGCTGTGTGGGGTCGTTGGGGAAGATCATCGCCCAGGGCAGGCTGGGGTCCGTGGCGCGGCCCCACAATTCGCCATTGATGAAATTGGCGATGCGCCCAAGCAAGAGGCCGACCGGAGCGACCGCGGTGGTGATATCGCCGAGCGACAGGATCGAGATGCCGCTCCGGTAGGCGAACCACATCACCGCGACGACGCAGCCGAGGAAACCGCCGTGGAAGGACATGCCGCCCTCCCACAATTTGAAGATCGCGGCGGGATGATCGATGAAGAAGGGCAGATTGTAGAACAGCACATAGCCGGTGCGGCCGCCCAGAATGATGCCGAGCGTGACCCAGAGGATGAAATCGTCGATCTGCACCAGCGACATCGGCGCCGGCCCGCCCCACAGCCGCTCTTTCTTCAACAGCGAGCGTGCATAGAGCCATCCGAACACGATGCCGCTGATATAGGCCAGCGCATACCAGCGGATCGCGAACGGACCGATCTCGATCGCGATCGGCTTGAAGGCGGGAAAGTCGATGAGCAGAAAGGGCATCGCGCCTTCTATGTCTAGACGAGATTGCGGCGATAGAGCGCCAGCAGCCGCTCCCAGTGCCGCTCGGCGGCGTCGCGGTCGTAGACCGGGCGCTTGGGAAAGGCGAAGCCGTGATGCGTACCGGGATAGATCTCGACCTCGGCTTTGGCGCCGTTCATGCCCTGCTTGACCTTCTCGATGATCTCCGTGGGCGCGTAGATGTCGGTCTCGGCGCAGGCGAAATAGAGCTCGGCCCTGGTCTTGCCTCCGGCGAGATGCGGGCTGTCGTCCTGGTCGGTCGCGAGCTGTGTGCCGTAGATCGAGGCGGCGGCCTTGACGCGATCGGGAAAATGCGTGGCGGCATTGACGGCGTAGCGGCCGCTCATGCAGTAGCCGACGGTGCCGACAATCTTCGTGTTCGCGGCCGCCTGGCCCTCAGCGTAGGCGAGCAGCGCCTTGGTGTCGTCCATGATCATCGAAATCGTGAGTGAGCCCATCAGCGCGAACATGCGCTTGCGCTCCGGCGCGTTCGGATCGGCCGGCAGCGCGCCGAGCTCCATCACGCCGGAGCGGTAATAGAGGTTCGGCAGCATCACGTAATAGCCCGAGGTCGCGAGCCGCCGCGCCATGTCGCGCAGCTCCTCGCGGATCGCCGGCGCGTCCATGTAGAACAGGATGACCGGAAACGGTCCGCCCCGTTCGGGATGGCTGATGAAGGTTGCGGTGTGGCCGTCCTTGGTGGGGATTGCGATCTGCTGGTCGATCATCTCGTGCGCCTTGTGATTCTTCTTATGCACGGACGTTGAATACGATTGCAAGGAAACCGGGGCATGACAAGGATACCGCCAATCGGCCCTTGAACCGTTCCGCTCGGATTGCCATTGTCTCCTGCAAGTTCGCGCAAAGTTTATCGGAGGCCGACATGACCCAGACCAACAACCGGTTTTTCGACGAGATCGGCCGCCTGATGAACGACGCCGCTGGTGCCGCCCAGGGCGTCAAGCGTGAGTTCGACACGGTCTTGCGCACCCAGGCCGAAAAATTCCTGCGCGACATGGACCTGGTCAAGCGTGAGGAGTTCGAGGCGGTCAAGGACATGGCCCGCCTGGCGCGTGAAGAGAACGAGGCCCTGAAAGCGCGCATCACAGCGCTGGAGGCCAAGCTCGGGGGAGCGGCTAGCTGAGGTCGTCATGCCCGGGCTTGTCCCGGGCATCCATGTTCTCACCTCCACTCCCACAGGACGTGGATGGCCGGGACAAGCCCGGCCATGACGGTGTTCCGGGCCATACCGGCTGCAAAAAATCCTCGCATTTCCTTGTCATTTCCGCGTCTTCCGGGTAAAAGCCCGCCACGTCCGCGGCCCCCGCACCCCTGGAGGCTTGCTGCGGCGAACGCGATGGGCCGCCTTGCGGCCCATTAACTTTTGCAAAAACAAGGACTTAACGTTATGGCGACGACCGTCAAGGAATTGAAGGCGACCGCACGTCCGAAGAGCGGCAAGGGGGCCGCCCGGGCTGAGCGTCGCGCCGGGAGAGTGCCCGGAGTGATCTATGGCAACAACCAGCCCCCGCTCCCGATCTCGGTGGACGATCGCGAACTGCGTGCGCGCATTCTCGCCGGCCGGTTCCTGACCACGCTGGTCGACGTCGAGCTCGACGGCAAGAAGCACCGCGTGATTCCGCGCGACTACCACCTCGATCCGGTCAAGGACTTCCCGATCCACGTCGACTTCATGCGACTCGGCGAAGGCGCCACCATCCGCATCAGCGTGCCCCTGCACGTCGTGAAGTCGGAATCTTCCCCGGGCGTGAAGCGCGGCGGCGCCGTCAACATCGTCGCGCATGCGATCGAGCTCGAATGCGGCGTCGAGAGCATTCCGCAATTCATCGAAGCCGACGTCGGCTCGCTCGAGATCGGTCACTCCTTGCATCTGGCCGACATCAAGCTGCCGGCCGGCGTCAAGGCGCTGACCTCCGAGGACGCGACCCTCGTCACCATCGTGCCGCCCTCCGGCTACGCCGAAGAGCAGAAGGCTGCGGCTGCCGCCACGGCTCCGGGTGCTGCTGCGGCTCCGGCGGCTGGTGCTGCTCCGGCGGCTGGCGCTGCGGCGCCGGCGGCTGGCGCGAAGGCTCCGGCAGCGGCTGCCAAGGCTCCCGCCGGCGGCGACAAGAAGAAGTAATCTCTCAAAGCTGGCGCGCGGTCTCTGATCGCGCGCCGAGCGAGGGGCGCGCCGCGTCATGCGACTGTTTGTTGGGCTCGGCAATCCCGGCGCGAAATACGCACGTAACCGGCACAATATCGGCTTCATGGCCGTCGACGAGATCGCGCGTCGTCATGGTTTCGCGCCATGGCGCCGCAGGTTTCAGGGCGAGACCTCGGAAGGTGCGCTCGGCACTGAGCGCGTGATCCTGCTCAAGCCCACGACCTACATGAACGATTCCGGCCGCAGCGTTCAGGAAGCTGCCAGCTTCTTCAAGATCGCGCCCGGCGACGTCACCGTGTTCCACGACGAGCTCGAGCTGCCTCCGGGCAAGGTGCGGGTGAAGATCGGCGGCGGCATCGCCGGCCACAACGGCCTGCGTTCGATCTCGGCGCATATCGGCAACGACTACCGCCGGGTCCGGCTTGGCATCGGTCATCCCGGCGTCAAGGAATTGGTGCACGGCCACGTGCTGTCGGACTTCGCCAAGGCCGACAACGACTGGGTCGCGACCCTCTGCGACGCTGTTGCCGAGCACGCCGCGCTGATCGCCAAGGGCACCGACGCGACCTTCGCCAACAGGGTGCATCTCGCGATGCAGGCGAAGGGATTTTTGACCAAGGACGACAACGGCAAGGAATAACGCTCGTGGGATTCAAATGCGGGATCGTCGGATTGCCCAATGTCGGCAAGTCGACCTTGTTCAATGCGCTGACCGAGACGGCCGCGGCGCAGGCCGCGAACTATCCGTTCTGCACCATCGAGCCGAATGTCGGTGAGGTCGCGGTGCCTGATCCGCGGCTCGACAAGCTCGCGGCGATCGCCAAGTCCGGACAGATCATTCCGACCCGGCTGACCTTCGTCGACATCGCCGGGCTCGTGCGCGGCGCTTCGAAGGGTGAAGGCCTCGGCAACCAGTTCCTCGCCAACATCCGCGAGGTCGACGCCATCGCGCATGTCGTGCGCTGCTTTGAAGATTCCGACATCACCCATGTCGAGGGCAAGATCGCCCCGCTCGCCGACATCGAGACCATCGAGACCGAGCTGATGCTCGCCGATCTCGACAGCCTCGAGAAGCGCGTCGACAATCTCACCAAGAAGGCCAAGGGCAACGACAAGGACGCCAAGGAGCAGCTCGACCTCGTCAACCGCACGCTGGTGCTGCTGCGCGAGGGCAAGCCCGCGCGCCTCGTCGAACGCAAGGCGGAGGAGGAGCGCGCCTTCGGCATGCTCGGCCTGCTGTCGTCGAAGCCCGTGCTCTATGTCTGCAACGTCGAGGAAGGTTCGGCCGCGACGGGCAATTCGTTCTCCAAGGCGGTGCAGGACCAGGCCGCCAAGGAAGGCGCGATTGCCGTCGTCATCTCCGCCAAGATCGAATCCGAGATCGCCACCATTTCACGCGAAGAGCGTGCTGACTTCCTCGAGACGCTGGGCCTCGAAGAGGCCGGCCTCGATCGCCTGATCCGCGCCGGCTACACGCTGCTCGACCTCATCACCTATTTCACGGTGGGCCCGAAGGAAGCGCGCGCCTGGACCATCCATCGCGGCACCAAGGCGCCGGGCGCAGCCGGTGTGATCCACACCGACTTCGAGAAGGGCTTCATCCGTGCCGAGACCATCGCGTTTGAGGATTACGTGGCATTCAACGGCGAAGCCGGCGCCCGCGATGCCGGCAAGCTCCGCCTCGAAGGCAAGGAATACGTCGTCGCCGACGGCGACGTGATGCATTTTAGGTTCAATACGTAAGACGCTGGCTGCGTGCCCCGGACGCAGCGCAGCGCTTCTTCAGCGGTGCGCTGCAGAGCCGGAGCCCAGAAACCTTGCCTGCGGATGCATGGGTCCCGGCTCTGCGTCGCGTCACTACGTGACGCGCCGCGTCCGGGACACGAGCGCTACCGCATCCCGCCGCCCTGGTCCCTGATCGCGCCGAGATGCTCGTTGATGCGGAAGATGATCAGGATCAGCTCCGCGATGATGCGCGAGAACACGATGCCGACCACGACACTGGCGATCGACGACAGCAGCAGCAGGAAGCCGCCGAACGGGCTGATCGCCATCGCAGCCAGGCCGGAAAAGATGCCGGAGAGGCCGAACAGGCAGATCAGCGCGATCACCAGCCAGTAGAAGGTCTTGATGATCGTCGGCGTGATGAACCGGTCCCACTGAAACAGGTCGCTGAATGAAAACATTGCTCTCCCCAGGGCAAATCGGGCCTTGTCAAATCGGGTTTTTGGCCCTCGATTGATCCGACTCAAGGCCAAAGCCGCCACCTTGAATGTAGCACGAGCCATGCGGGCCGGCGGGTTGAGATTGCCGCAAACTGCGGCCACAATCTGTCCTTTCCTCCAGCAATCCAAAGATGACCCTGACCTTCGAAGACTTCCCGCCCGGCCGGTTCGGAACGTTCGGCCCGCGCCATGTCACCCGCGACGAGATCCTGGCCTTTGCCGCCGAGTTCGATCCGCAGCCGATGCACCTCGACGAGGAGGCGGCGGCCAATAGCATGCTGCGCGGCCTGTCCGGCTCCGGCTGGCACCTCTGCTCGCTGATGATGCGGATGATGGCCGACGGCTTCATCACCCGCGCCGCATCGCTCGGCTCCCCCGGCGTCGACGAGGTGCGCTGGCTGTCGCCCTTGCGGCCCGGCGACGATCTCATGCTCGACGTCGATGTCGTGGAAGCCCGCGCCTCGAAGAGCCGCCCCGAGCTTGGCATCGTCAAGTTCAAATGCACTGTGCGCAACGCGACGGGCCAGACATTGTGCGAGATGACCTCGCCGATCCTGATCAAGCGGCGCGAGGGAGCGGTCTGATGCGGTTCTTCGACGACATCGAGATCGGTCACCGCCGCGAGATCGGCGCCTACAATTTCACCGCGGACTCCATCAAGACCTTCGCCGCGAAGTTCGATCCGCAGCGCTTTCACCTCGACGAGGAGGAGGGCAAGAACTCGCTGTTCGGCGGGCTCGCGGCTTCGGGCTGGCATGTCGGCTCGGCCTGCATGAGCCTGCTTGTCGCCGACGGCCAGCGCCTGGCGCGCGAAGCCGCGTCGCGCGGCGAGGAGGTCGCGGTGTGGGGCCCGTCGCCGGGCTTTCGCGATCTGCGCTGGATCAGGCCGGTGCTCGCCGGCGACACGATCAGCTACGTCAATGTCGTCGTCGACAAGCGCAGCTCCGCCTCGCGTCCCGGATGGGGCATTTTGACGGCCCGCACCACCGGCACCAACCAGCGCGGCGAGGAGGTCTATTCCATCACCGCCAGCGCTTTCGTGCCGATGCGGAAGAGCGGCTAGATTCGTTCCAAATGAACGGCCGAAAAGAGCGCGCGAGTGTTGCCCGCGCGCTATGGACGCGATTCGGGGTGGCTGGCATAAGCCTGCGCAACATGGTGACCCCGCAAAGCAGTTGGCGGAACCATCGAGTTGCTAACCAATTATGAACCTGTCGCTGTCTATTTGAACGAACTGGGCAGAGTACAGGGGACGAGGACCATGGCAGATCGCGGCGCACTCAAGCTTGTCGGATTCATCTTTGCTACCGCGACGCTGGCCGTGATGCTGGTCGCCGGCATGGTGGTGAAGGGCTATGCCGACGGCGCCTACACCCTGGAAGCCTCGAGCGTCGACGCGAGCCGTTAACGGTTCGTTAACTCCGCGGGGCCGCGACGCGGCCTCCGCGCGGGGCCGCACAGCGGCCTCCGCCCTCAGCGGCTATAGACGAACGCCAATATCGCGATCGCAACCGCCAGCAACCCGACAAAGCGCAGCATGATCGTGCCGAACTGGTTCGGCGCCGGCCGCATCGGTATCGGGTCCGTGGTGTCGGGCCGTATGCTTTCCATCTGAAATGTCCCCAAGCCCGGCCGCAAAGGCAGCGGGCGCTTGGCGTTAGTCGGCGCGGGGGCTGGGAGGGTTCAATAGCGAAGCCCTCCGCTGTCATGCCCCGCGCAGGCGGGGCATCCGGTACGCCGCGGCGTCTCGGTTCAATCACTGCCGTCTCTGGAATACTGGGTCGTCCGGTCAAGCCGGACGACGACAGCGAGAGCGTGCGGCAGAATCAAAACCGCCGCACCCCTGTCGGAACGCGGCGGCTGGTGATGCGTGACGTTGAGCGATCAGCTGTTGCGCAGGCCGTCGGCGGCGCGCTTCCACTGCGCGACGTTGTCGGCGATCATGCGGGTCGACTTCATCGCGGCCTGGCTGAGCTGGGCGTAGCCGGAGATCTCGCGCTGGACGCGCTGGCCTTCGGCGTGCAGCAAATCGCGCAGGCTCTCGAGCTCGGAGATCAGGTTTTCGATCTCGGCGAGCGAGGTGCCGGCGACGCGCTGGATCAGCGAGTTGACGTTGGTGACGGTGGCCTCCGCGCTCGGATCGAGCGGCGGCGCATCGGTGGTGGCGGTCGCCGCCGGCCGGCGCAGATAGGCAATGTCGTTGCGGACGAAGTCGCGGATGCCGGCTTCGACCTCGGTGACGGCGGCGAGGTTGGTGTCGACCGTCTCGGTCTCGGTGGTCTCGGTCTTTTCCGGACGCATGGCGTTCATCGTTGTTCCCCTGTTCGCGTTGAGCGCAGCGCGAGTGTCCCCCGCACGACGACGTCTGTAAGGCCGTCGCATCAGGGCGCCGGATTTTGGCCGCAACTTGGCCGAGATGCGGCAAGGGCGGTCCATTCGGGGGCTTTGCCGTGGCGTAAGGTTAGCAGAGCGTGAACGCGGAAAGAGTGGAGCGCCCGCGCTACCAGCTCTTCTTGAAGCCCGCCGACAGGCTCTTGTTGATCGCGCCTTGCGAGGTCTCGCCGACGGAGCCGGAGACGGTGACGTTGTCGAACAGCTTTTGCTCGGCGCCGACCTTGCGCAGCCATTTGTCGTCGGTGGTCGACAGCGTCTGGCCGGCGGTGATGCTGGTGCCGGTGTCGGTGATGGTGACCTTGGCGGTCTGGTCGGTTCCGTAGTTGCGCGTGACGTGCCCGCCGACGCCGGGCAAGGCCGTCGTGCCTTGCTGGTTGACGCTGTAGCCGTTCTGCAGCGTCAGCGACGTGTCGCCCGACAGCGGCACCGACTTGGTCAGCGATGCTCCGATCTTGCTCTGCTCGGCGCCGGGATCGACGCGGGCTTCCACCGCGGTCTTGTCCCAGATCACGCCCGCCCCTGGCGCGGTCGCCGCCGCCCAGGCGCTGCCGGAGGATTGCGGCAGGTTGCCGCCATTGGTGGCCTTCTGCGCCAGCAGCTCGGACATCGTGCGCGGCTCGCTCGTCACCGTCATGTCGGCGCCGATTCGGGCGTCCCAGAACGACGAGACCGACTGCTTCACCGTCACGGCCGAGGAGCCGTTGGCATTGGCGTTCGACGACCAGTTCATGCCGTCCTTGGCGGCGGCCTGGGCGCGCTTCTTGGCGGCGGCGATTTCGCTCGCGGTGCCGGCGTCGACCGCGAGCTGGCTCCAGTCGAGCTTGTCGACGTCGATGCCTTTGAGCACGTCGGGGTCGTTGACGTCGGGGGTCTCAGCGGCCTCGGTTTCGGTCTCGTCGTCGGGCGCGGCAGCTGTGGGCGAGAAGGGCGGAATGATCTGCGCCGAGACTGTCAGCACCGAGCCCAGAATGAACACAGCCGCCAGCACCGGCAGCCTGGTCCAGCCAAAACCTGTCGAAAATTCCATCGTCCTGCCCGCGAGCCCAGTTCGCACCCAGGATGCGGAACCATCGTTGCAAAATTGTGGCGTGGTGCTGCTCTGCACAAGTACGGGATGCCGCAGCCCCCCTAAATGACGAACCAACGGGCCGCGCGAAAGGCGCGCGCCCGGTGACGAGCTTCTCCACGACGGCATCCGGCGGGGCTGGAGGCCAGGACGTCGCGGGCGCATCATCACCGGTCCCGAACTGCGGGGCCCGTTGGTGTCCCTTCAGCCGACGCTGGTCATCCTTGGCAGATGAATGGCGCGGCCGAGCGCCTGCTCGACCAGGTCGAAGCTGTCGACCAGCACGCGCATGCTGACGAGCTTGCCCGCCCTGAACTGGGCGAACTGCGCCACCCGCAAGCTGATCGGCTTGTCGGAATCCAGCGCGGTCAGCGAATAGCGCAGCATCGAGGCGGCGGAATCGACGCCGAGCATGATGCTCTCGCGGTCGAAGCGGCGGACACGGAAATTGTCGGCGAGCTGGTGGATGACGTCGAGCACGGCGTCCTTGCCCTGGCGCGCGCCGAGGAACGGAAACATGTCGATCGGGCCATAGATCGCCCACTCGACGTCCTCGTCGATCAGGGCCTCGATGTCCTCGAAATGCCGGTCGTTGATCGCGCGGTGCAACGCGCGCGAGAAACGCCAGAGGCTGTGCTCTGTCATTTTGGGGCGTCCTGAAGCTGGCTCGTAAAAACGAAAAACAACCCCATACACAGTAGGCGCCGCGGGGTTGCTTCAATTCGTTCGTGTACAAACAAATAGGCTCGATTTGCGGAAATGCAAATCACGATATTGCAATGCACAATTGAGCGCTGTTTGTAAGATTTACAATAGAACCCCGTATTTTACCGGGCGCCACCGGGAACTGGTCACGCTGCGACGTCCCGGCGCGCTAGCTGCCGTCGACACGCGCGCCCAAAAGCAGCGGTCCGATCTCGCGCTCGAGCACCTGTTGCACCAGATCGTAGGAATCGATGATTTCGCGGATCTGCGCCACCAGCCCGCCACGGAAGCTGTAGAACACCGCCATGTCGAACTGCACGATGCGGTCGTTGCTGCGCTTCCTGAAATAGGTGTGCATGTAGGTCGCGACCTCGTCGCCGTCGGCGAGGATATGCGGCGCCTTGTAGCGGATGTCCGAATAGCGCGACCAGATCGTCTGCCAGAGCGCACGCAATTCGGCCTTGCCATGGCGCGGCACCATGTGCGGCAGCACGTCGATCGGCGCGTGGGTGAGGAAGTCGACGTCGTCGGTGCAGCACGACAGCGCGGCCTCGATATCGCCGCGCGCAAAACTGTCGAGCAGGTTCAGCACCCGTTGCCTGTTCAGCGATTCAACCGTCATGCCGCTCCCGCCCCATTGGCCGTGGAATGCAACGCTATCGTGCAGCTTGCGGGTCCAGCAATCCGCAAAAACACAGAGCCCTGCCGCGATTGGTCATGTGTCGATGGATCGCGGTTCACATGCGACATGCGGCGAATGCTGGAACCGGAACCGGCTTGCGCTCGTTGAGATGCCGATCATTCATCCGGAGACATCGATCCATGAAATCCCCGCTTCTCGCCGTCGCCGCCGCGGTTCTCATGCTGGGCGCGACCTCCGCCGCTAACGCCAAGGGCTGCATCAAGGGCGCCGTCGTCGGCGGCGTCGCCGGCCATTATGCCGGTCATCACGGCGTCCTCGGCGCCGCCGCCGGCTGCCTCTACGGCCGCCATCGCGCCAAGGAACAGGAAAGGCAGCAGCAACAACAGAGCCAGGTGAACGGGCAGGGCAAGCTGTAGCCCCCGTCATTCCGGGGCGCGCGAAAGCGCGAACCCGGAATCCATCGGGCCGCACCTCCGGCAGCCGATTGATGCGCGTGACCCATCTCACATCACGCCCGTCCCGGCGCAGCTACCGTCATCGGCATGTCATCAGGGAGACGTGCCATGGCTTCCATCGCCGCCGCAAGAAAGTCCCGCCTTCACAACGCAGTCGAAGGCCTCGCGCTGACGGCGGTTCTGCAAAGCTTCCCGACCTTCGCCGCCGCCGCCTTCCTGCTCAAGCTCTGCGGCAACCACGACCTCGTCGGCGACCCCGGCGTCGCCATCTTCGTCGCATTCGCCTCGCTCGCCCACGCGATGCTGGCCGTGACCCTGGGCCCGAGCTTCCCCGCCTTCTTCAAGACCGTCTACGAACCAAAATTCTTCGAGGCCCATCTGTCGCTCGCCGACAAGATCACGGCATGGCGCACCCAGCCCGTCGCCTCGCTCCAGCTCGTGACCATCGTGCTGCTGCTGTCGGTGATGGCCGTGGTGACAGCGAGCGTGGGGTGATCGCGTCATGGCCTCGATCACCGCGCCGAAATTTGGCCCGCTCAACTGGCTCGAAGGCTTTGCGCTGACCGCGACGCTACAGGGCTTCCCGATCTTCGCCGCGGCCTCGCTGATGGTGAAGCTCTTGGGCGACGGCCGCGGCAGCAGCCCCGTCCTCACTATTGCGCTGGCGTCGGTCTTCTACAGCATCTTCGTCATTTCGGTCGGGTCGGCATTCCCAAAGCTCAAGAGCGGCTACGAAGCGCAGTTCTTCGACGCGAGCCTTTCCCTCTCCGAAAAGATCGCCCGCTGGCGCGGCAAGCCGACAACCTCGCTGCAACTCATGGCATCCGTGCTGTTGCTGTCGCTGCTGGCGACGATCGCGGGGTGAGGGCCGAAATCTCTCCGCGCGTCATTCCGGGGCGCCGCAAAGCGGCGAGCCCGGAATCCATGGCCACGACAAGCGCGCACGATACCGGTCCTACCTCTTCTTCCACCCACCCCGCCGCCCCTGCATCCCGCCCGTCGACTTCGGCGCCGGCCCGAACTCCGGGCCCGACTGCCGCGAGTCCGTCGGCTGGATGATCCGGCTCTCGCCGCCGAAGGGCTTTGACGGCAGCGCGCGGTTTTCGCGGTAGGGCAGGGACTCCGGCCCGTGCATCTCGTCGAGATGCGGCTTGTGCACCTTCGAGCCGCTGCCGCCGCCGCTCGCCTTCAGCGCGGAACTCACGGTCTTTTTCTTCATGGCGCTGACCGGCAGATTGGCGGCGTCGCCGTACTTCTTCGTTCCGGCATAGGCGCCGGCCTTGCCTTGCACGGTGCGCTGCTTGGCGGTGGGATCGTCGACCACCGCGAGCTCGGTGGCGCGCAGGCGCTTGACTTCGTCGCGCAGGCGCGCGGCTTCCTCGAAGTTCAGATCGGCGGCGGCCTCGCGCATCCTTGTTTCGAGATCGGCGAGCACGGCTTCGAAATTGTGGCCGATCGAGATAACGTCGTCGGTCATGTCGTGGCCGCCGACCTCGACCAGCACGTGGTCGCGCTCGTAGACGGAGTTGAGGATGTCGCCGATCGACTTCTTGACGCTCTCCGGTGTGATGCCGTTGGCGGTGTTGTACTCGACCTGCTTCTCGCGGCGGCGGTTGGTCTCGGCGATGGCGCGCTCCATCGAGCCCGTCATCTGGTCGGCATAAAGGATCACCTTGCCGTCGACGTTGCGCGCGGCGCGACCGATGGTCTGGATCAGCGAGGTCTCGCTGCGCAGAAAACCCTCCTTGTCGGCATCCAGGATCGCGACCAGCGCGCATTCGGGAATGTCGAGGCCTTCGCGGAGCAGGTTGATGCCGACCAGCGCGTCGAACGCGCCGAGCCGGAGATCCCGGATGATCTCGATGCGTTCGATGGTGTCGATGTCGCTGTGCATATAGCGCACGCGAATGCCCTGCTCGTGCAGATATTCGGTGAGATCCTCCGCCATGCGCTTGGTCAGCACCGTGATCAGCGAGCGGTAGCCGGCCTGCGCGGTGGCGCGGACCTCGCCGACGAGATCGTCGACCTGGGTGCGGGCGGGGCGAATATTGATGGGAGGATCAATCAGGCCGGTAGGGCGAATGACCTGCTCGACGAACACGCCGCCGCTCTCGTTCAGCTCCCAGCTGCTCGGCGTCGCCGACACCGCGACCGTCTGCGGCCGCATCATGTCCCATTCCTCGAAGCGCAGCGGGCGGTTGTCCATGCAGGAGGGCAGGCGGAAGCCGTATTCGGCCAGCGTCGCCTTGCGGCGGAAGTCGCCTTTGAACATGGCGCCGATCTGCGGCACGGTGACGTGGCTCTCGTCGGCGAACACCAGCGCGTTGTCGGGCACGTATTCGAACAGCGTCGGCGGCGGCTCGCCGGGCAGGCGACCGGTCAGATAGCGCGAATAGTTCTCGATGCCGGCGCAGCTTCCCGTCGCCTCCATCATCTCGATGTCGAAGGTGGTGCGCTGCTCCAGCCGCTGTGCTTCCAGCAGGCGGCCCTGGTCGTGGAGCTGGTCGAGCCGCATCTTCAACTCGGATTTGATCGACTTGATCGCCTGCACCAGCGTCGGACGCGGCGTCACATAGTGCGAGTTGGCGTACATCTTGATGAATTCGAGCTCGTCCTGCTTGTGGCCGGTGAGCGGATCGAACTCCTCGATGGTCTCGATGGTGTCGCCGAACAGATTGACGCGCCAGGCCCGGTCCTCATAGTGCGCCGGGAAGATGTCGATGACGTCGCCGCGCACGCGAAATGTGCCGCGGGTAAAATCGGCCTGGGTGCGCTTGTACTGGAGCGCGACGAGGTCGGCGATGAGCTGGCGCTGGTCGATGCGCTCGCCCTTCTTCAGCGCGAAGGTCATCGCGGTGTAGGTCTCGACCGAGCCGATACCGTAGATGCAGGACACCGAGGCCACGATGATGACGTCGTCGCGTTCGAGCAGCGCGCGCGTCGCGGAGTGGCGCATGCGGTCGATCTGCTCGTTGATCGAGGAGTCCTTCTCGATATAGGTGTCGGTGCGCGGGACGTAGGCTTCCGGCTGGTAATAGTCGTAATACGAGACGAAGTACTCGACCGCGTTGTCCGGGAAGAAGCTCTTGAACTCGCCATAGAGCTGGGCGGCCAGCGTCTTGTTCGGCGCCAGGATGATGGCGGGCCGCTGCGTCGCCTCGATCACCTTGGCCATGGTGTAGGTCTTGCCGGAGCCGGTGACGCCGAGCAGCACCTGCGAGCGGTCGTTGCGCTCGATGCCTTCGACCAGCTCGGCGATCGCGGTTGGCTGGTCGCCGCGCGGCTCGTAGGACGATTTGATCTCGAAGCGCACGCCGCCTTCGGACTTTTCGGGCCGCGGCGGCCGGTGCGGCGTCCACACTTTCAGCGAGCCGTCGTTCTTGCGGAACTCGGGGCGCCCTTCGCGGATCAGCGATTCCAGCGCATCGGCGGTTGCCTTGACGCCGAGCGCCTCCATCTTGTTGCGCGGCGGCCGCGCCAGCGCCTCGGCGTCGTCCTCTTCGGTCGGAAAACCGAGCTGCCGCGCCAGCTCCGGATCGAGCGTCGGGATCGTGGCCGCGGTGCCGTAATTGGCCTGGGGCGCTTCGTCAAAACCGCTGCCTTCGCGGGCGCCCGGAGGCTGCGGATTGGGACGCAGCGGCATCGGCTTCGCCAGATTCTTGGTCGTATCCTGCGGAAACGCCTTCGGCGTCGAGGCGCGCGCACGGTGCGCGGCGGCCTCACCCCCGGAGCGGCGATCGCGCGAATTGTCCGGCGGCGGCTGCAGGCCGGTGCCTGAGCCAAGCCCGGCATCGCCGCGATTGATCGCGGGATTCAGCAGTTCGGCCAGCGCCGGCCCGATCGGCTGCACGTCGGGCCGATGTGCCTTCGAATTCGGCGCCTTATTAGAAGCCTTGGATTTAGGGGATTTTGGGGGAGCAGGTTTCTTCGCCATGAGGCGAATATGGGGCGAGTCCGCCCTTCAGAAAAGGGCGAATGCCCGCCCATGATCAGGCTGCTGACAGCAGGTTGGCAGCAGGCGCCGCCCTCATGCCGCCGGCAGCGGACCCTCGTCGTCCTCGCTCGCCTGACGTGGCTCGAGAATGTCGAGATGGATCCCGCCGCAATCGGTGCAGCGCATGGTCCAGTACTCGCACCCGGCGCGGCCGCCAATCACGCGGAGCACCGTGAGGTCGCCGTCGCATTCGGGACAATTCGACAGCACATTGCGGGTGTAAATCCTCGGTCGCGGCGCGTCTTCGATTTCGATGACTGACATGACCGGTTCCCCCATTTACGCTGCGCTGTCCCTGAGTTCGCTTGCCGTACCGCTGGCTTACTCGTCGTCGCTGTCGGTCCGCCGGCGGAAGCGATCGATGTGGTGCTTGGCGTCGCGGATCGCGGCATCGCGGTCGGGCCAGGCGAAGCCGACTTCCATGGCCGGAAACAGCACGCCGTCGATGGCAACCGGGCTGAAATCGGCGCGCCGGATGCGGGCGTGCCACAGCCCCTTGCCAGCTTCGAAGGATTCGATGTCAAAGCCGTCGTAGAGGGTCGTCATTGGTAGTCCCCAAAGTGTTCCGCAAGTGTCGCGTTGGAGGGTCAGGGGACCACATTTGCCGATTTTGGGATGTGAAGCCGTTCACAAGCGGCCGGCTTTTTTGCCCGGCGGATCATGGGCGGGGCGTCACTTCCGCGGCGAGGCACGGCCGATCCGCCGGACGGGGCGGGCCGCGGGCTCCGAAGCCGCGCGCATGATCCAGCGGCGGAACGCGGCAAAGTCGCGCTGCTCGGTCTGGAAGCTGCGATAGAGCAAATACCAGCGCATGCCCTTGGGCACCGAGAGGTCGAATGGCGCCACCAGCCGTCCGGCGGCGAGATCGTCGTCGATATAGGGCCGGATGCCCATGGCGATGCCGAGCCCGTCGGCGGCGGCCTGCAGCGCCTGGCCGTAGAACTGGAACTCCGGCCCGCGGGCGCTGATCCGCGACAGGCCGGCGGCCTTCAGCCAGATCGGCCAGTCCTCGGGCGAATGCGTGACGCGGATCAGGCCGGGCCCTTTGAGGTCGGCTGGGCGCTTCAAGCCGGTGGCGAGCCGGGGCACGCAGACCGGCGTGAGGTCGCCGGCGAACAGCGGCTCGGCCACCAGCCCCGGCCAGTCGCCGGTGCCGAGCTTGATGCCGCAGCTCCAGTCTTCGCCGAACGGGACCTCGGCGCCGCCGGTGGTGAAGCGCACCTCGATGTCTGGCTCCTCGGTGCGAAACTCCGACAGCCGCGGGATCAGCCAGCGCATCGCAAAGGTATGGCCGACGCCGATGGTGAGCACGCGGACGCTGGAGGGCGCCGTCACCTGCGCGGTAAGGCTTGCGAGCGCATCGAAGATCGGCGTCAGCCCGCTCTGATAGGCGCGCCCTGCCTGGGTCAGCACCAGCTTGTTGGCCTTGCGCTCGAACAGCGCGACGCCGAGCCGGTCTTCCAGCAGATGCACCATGCGGCTGACCGCGGCCGCCGACACGCTGAGCTCGAGCCCGGCCGCGGCAAAGCTGCCGGTCCGCGCCGCCGCCTCGAATGCCTTGATCCCGTTGAGAAACAGCAGCCGCCGCAATTGCTCGACCCTCAGGAAAGCTGATGCCAGGCCAAGATAACTCAGTTTGCGAAGAAGGAGCAAGGGAGGCAGAAATATCAGCGTAATTCATGCCGGTTTGCTGAAGCGGAGATGGTCCTCTTCGCCTTTCCCCGCCTGCGGGGAGAGGCCGGAATCCGAGCAAAGCTTGGATTCCGGGTGAGGGGGACTCTCCGCGAGTCCAACTGCCGCCGGCCCCGCGGAGACTCCCCCTCACCCCAACCCTCTCTCCCCGCAAGCGGGGCGAGGGGGAACGAGCAGCCTTCGTCCCTTACTCGCTTGCAGGAGATTCCCCTTGTGACGCCCTTCATGATCGCTGCCCTCGGATTGCTGATGGTCGCCACCGCGTTCCTGTCGGGGCTGTTCGGCATGGCGGGCGGGCTGATCCTGATCGGTGTGCTGCTGGCCCTGATGCCGCTGCCGGCCGCGATGGTGCTGCATGCGATCACGCAGATGGCGTCGAACGGCTGGCGCGCATTCCTGTGGCGGGCGCATATCCGCTGGCGGCCGGTGGCCAACTATATGGTCGGCGCTGCCGTTGCGCTCGCGGCCTGGTCGATCACCCGCTACGTGCCTGACAAGCCGATGGCGCTGCTGCTGCTCGGCGTCACCCCGTTCATGGCGCGGCTGCTGCCGTCAAGCATCAAGCCGGATCCTGATAGCCTCTGGCAGGGCACGGTCTACGGCACGATCTGCATGGGCTTGATGCTGATGACCGGCGTGTCGGGGCCGCTGCTCGACACCTTCTTCCTCGGCGGCGATTTCGGCCGGCGCGAGAAGGTGGCGACCAAGGCGATGTGCCAGCTCGTCAGCCACTTCACCAAGCTGATCTATTTCGGCGGCGTGATCGACCAGGCCGCGAGCCTCGATCCCGTGCTCGCCGGCGTCGCGATTCTCGCCTCGATGCTCGGCACCACGCTGGCGCGGCGCATCCTTGAAGCCATGACCGACCAGCAGTTCATGGCCTGGTCGAACAAGCTGATCACCACTATCGCCTGCTATTACATCGGCTATGGCGGCTGGCTGCTGCTCCGCACGGACGTCGCGGCCGCCTTCGACAAGGGAGGTTTGCAATGAGCAAGACGGCCGATCCGCTGGTGCTGGATTTCGTCGAATGGGTTTCGCGCGAGCCGCGCGCCTATGCCGAGGTGATCGCGACCTGGAAGACCTCGTGCCCGCGCCTCACGATCTGGGAAGATGCGGCGGACCGCGGCTACGTCGCCCGCGAGACGCGGCCCGGCGTGGGGCTGGTCATCGCGGTGACGGAAGGTGGCGAGCGGCTGTTGCGAACGAACGGACGCCGATAGGCAGACGACGGAGATCCGCGGCGAGGGCTGAACCGTGACGGCCTACCGCTGCGGCATCGCGAGTCGCGGCCGGATGATGTCGACCATGCGTTCGGCCGAGGTGCCCGGCGGAAAGAATCCGAGATATTTTCCGTCGCGATCCATCAGGTAGATATAGGCGGTGTGGTCGACGGTGTAGTCGTCGGTGCCCTTGCCGGTCGCGACCTTGGCAAAATAGACCTTGTAGGCATCCGCCACTTCCTGGATCGCATCGAGACGACCCGTCAGTCCGACCAGACGCGGATGGAACAGCGTGACGTAGTCGGCCAGATGCTCTGCCGTGTCGCGCTCGGGATCGAGGGTGATGAAGAGCGGCTGCACCTTGTCCGCGTCGGCTCCCAACAAGTCCAGTGCCTGGGTCATCGCCATCAAATCGGTCGGGCAGACATCGGGGCAATAGGTGAAGCCGAAATAGACCAGCATCAGCGCCCCCCGGAAATCGCGGTCGGTGCGTGGCTTTCCGGTGTGATCGGTGAGTGCGAACGGGCCGCCGACCGGCTCCCTGTTCCACATCAGGATGTCCATCGTCTCCGCCGCCGAGCGCGCCGCGGCAGCGCCCGTGCAGGCTGGCGCGAGCGCCAGCCCGAGGCCAAGCCAGCAGGCGAGGCGGAGCATCACAGGCCGAAGGTGAGGCGGCTGCCCGTCGTCGTCACCACCACCCTGTCGGGCATCTGCGCGTTCGCCTCCTGCACGAAGTTGAGCCCGCTGCAATGCATGGGCACGACGACATCGGGGTTGAGCGCCTTGATCTCGCCGACGACCTGCGTGAGATAGTCCTTCGGTGCCGGCCCGAGATGGAAGCCGCCGACGATGGCGTGCACCTTCTGGATGCCGGAGACCTCCTGCGCCTGCTTCACCGAATTGACGATGCCGACATGGCCGCAGGACGAGATGACGACGAGGCCCAGATCCTTGACGTTGAAGCAGGTCGCGTGCTCGTGGATGTGTTCGTCGGCGACGATCTTGCCGTCCATCTCCGCCGGCAGGTAATGCCCGACGCTGCAGCCGAGTCCGTCCTTGATGCCGAATTCGACCAACGTGTTCGGCAGCACGCGCTCCGAGCTGCGGCGGGTGATCTTGCCCGTCGTGAAGGCGTGGCCGGCGATCACCGTCGGCGTCTCGCAAAGCACGGTCGTTACCTTCTGCGCCGCGAGCTGGCGGCGGTCCAGCGTTCCGAAATCGGAAAACTGGCCCTGCGTGGGGGTCGGGTTGACGCGGTGGCAGAAATTGTCCTCGCCGCCAGCATAGAGCTTCACCTCGGCGGGCAGCTTGTCGCGGAATTTGTCGAGGAAGCCGCTGAGGCCGCCGAAATGATCGTAATGGCCGTGGCTGACGACCAGCGCGTCGAGCTTGCCGGGGTCGACACCGATCAGCGCCATGTTGTTGAGCAGCACTTCGGGCGTATAGCCGTAGTCCAGCATCAGCGTGCGCTGGTTGCCGCCGCCTTGCGACTCCAGCCACAGCGACAGGCCCCATTCATTGTGCAGCGATTTGCGGAAGTCGGCCGATCGCGCCGCGGGCGCAATGGCGACGCCGTTGATCTTCTTGGGACGAAAGAACAGGTCGTAGCTGGAATCGACCAGCACCTGGATCGACAGCTTGTCGACCGTCGGCACCTCGATCGGCGCCGCGCTCGCGATCTCGACACAAGTGAAACTGTTCGTTGCGGCCGCGCCGGCCAGCGCCGTTGCGCCCAGAAGGAAGTCACGCCGTGCAATGCCGCTCATCGGAAACTCCTTGCCAATATCATGATCCTCGAAATGACGTGAGCTTAGGTCCGATATGCGGCAGGCACAACGTGCGAGGTGGCGTTGCCGCGTGGAATTTTGTCTCGCGGTGTGAGGCCGGTCCGATTGACAGGCGTGCGGGATCGTGACTTGCATGCGAGTACATCGTCGGTGTGCGGTCGAGCTATCGCCACATCGTCATTGCGAGCGCAAGCGAAGCAATCCAGAATGTCTCCGCGGCGGCAGTCTGGATTGCTTCGTCGCAAGAGCTCGTCGCAATGACGGAGCGTGGAGGCGGTTCATGTCACTGAAGCTGTTCGAACTCGTCGGCACCGACGCCTCGCGCCCGTTCAGCCCGTTCTGCTGGCGCACGCGGATGGCGCTCGCGCACAAGGGCCTTGCGGCGGAATCGCTGCCCTGGCGCTTCACCGAGAAGAGCACGCTCGCGCCGCATGGCTCGGAGAAGGTTCCGGTGCTGCTGCATCACGACAAGCCGGTGGTCGATTCCTGGACGATCGCGAACTATCTCGAAGACAATTTCCCAAACCAGCCGTCGCTGTTCGGCGGCGAGGGCGGCCGCGCGATGGCGCGCATGATCAACGCCTGGGCGACATCGCCATCGTCGGCGGCATCTTTCCGCTGATCATCGCCGACATCCCGAAGAACCTCGCTGAGGTCGATGCGGCCTATTTCCGCCAATCGCGCGAGGCGCGCTTCGGCGGCAAGACCCTCGAAGAGGTGATGGCGAGCCGCGATGCAGGCGTGGTCGCGTTCCGCAAGTCGCTGGAGGTGATGCGGCAAACGCTGAAGAAACAGCCCTTCATCGGCGGCCGCGCGCCGAACTATGCCGACTACATCGTGTTCGGCGGTTTTCAGTGGGCGCGCGTGACGAGCCCGTTCAAGCTGCTGGAAGCGGACGATCCGGTCTACGAATGGCGCGAGAAGCTGCTCGACGCGTTTGACGGCATGGCACGGAAATCACCCGGGCATGCGGTGTAGGGCACGCGGCCTCCCCGCGGTCGTCCCTGCGAACTCATCGCTTCCGCGGGGACGACAGTGGGGATGTCGCTACGCTCTCGCGCCTAACGCGCAGCAGCGCTCGCCTCGTCCGCCGCCTTGCGCAAACACTCCCGGCACAGACAGTCCTCGCCCTTGACCGGCATCGGCAGCTTCGCGGTTTCCTCCGCGCACCAGCAATTGCCCGAGAGATCGCAGCCGAACTCGGTGCCGCAGCGGGAGCAGGTGAGGCGGCGCGGTTCCGGCAAGGGAAATTCTTTCGGAATTGTCATGATTTGCGCAAAAGCTGTGCCGTCGTTTTCATCTCGGGTTCATCTCCGGCTGCGGTATATATTAAGCGCTGCAAACGGACTCGCAAAGCGGTCGGCAACACGCGAAGGACAAATCGATGGCCCGCGATTCGCAAGCCGCGCTCGTCGCGCTCAACCGTTTCGGCTTCGGGGCCCGCGGCGGGGCCTCCGGCGATCTCATTAACGCGGCTTCCGACCCGCGCGGCTTCGTGAAGGCGGAACTGGCGCGCCCGAACGGCGTGCTGCTGGAAGCGCCCGGCCTGCAATCGACGCCGCAGCTCGGCCAGGCCGTGTTTGCCTATCAGGACCAGGTCAAGCAGGCGCGCGAAGCCGCCAAAGAGACGGCCAAGGAAACGACCAAGGCCACCGCGCCCGCCGAGACGCCGGCCGATCAGAAGCCGGGCTTGCGCCGCAATCTCTCGCTGAGCACGGTGGCGACCGAGATCGCCGGCCAGATGGCCGAGGCCAAGCCCGCCGATACCACGGCGAAGCCCGAGACCATGCAGCCGAATATGGCCGCCCAGCCCGCCGCAAAACCCGCGCCGCAGCCGCTCAACGTGATTCAAAAGACCTTTCGCGCCGAGGCGCTGGCACGGCTGCAGCGCGCGACGCTGGTCGAGTGCGGCTTCACCGAGCGCCTCGTCGTGTTCTGGTCCAACCATTTCTGTATCTCCGCCAGCAAGGGCGAGCTGGCGCGGATCTGGGCCGGCGCGTTCGAGCGCGAAGCGATCAGGCCGCACGTGCTCGGGCGTTTCGCCGACATGCTGAAGGCGGTCGAGCAGCATCCGGCGATGCTGTTCTTCCTCGACAACCAGCAATCGCTCGGTCCGGATTCGCGCGCGGGGCAGAACCGCAAGCGCGGGCTGAACGAGAATCTCGCGCGCGAGATCATGGAGCTGCATACGCTCGGCGTCGGCGGCGGCTACACGCAGGAGGACGTCACCTCGCTCGCGCGCATCATCACGGGCTGGACGTTTGCCGGACGGCAGGGCCAGTTGGGGGCGCCCGGCTCCTTCGTGTTCAATGCCAACGCGCACCAGCCGGGGGCGCAAATGCTGCTCGGCAAGACTTACGAGGCGACGGGGCTGGCGCAGGGCGAAGCCGCGCTCGCCGACATCGCGCGCCATCCCTCGACCGCGAATTTCGTCGCCACCAAATTCGTCCGTCACTTCGTCGCCGACGATCCGCCGCCGGCCCTCGTGGCGCGCCTGCGCGATGTCTTCGTCAAGACCGACGGTGATCTCAAGGCGATGGCGACGGCGCTGGTCGATTCCGACGAAGCCTGGAAGGCGCCGCTGACCAAGATGCGCTCGCCTTATGACTTCGTGGTCGCGAGCGGCCGGCTGCTCGCGCGCGTGCCGGAGGATCCCGGCGGCTATCTCAACAATCTCAATCTGCTCGGCCAGCCGCTGTGGTCGCCTGCAGGACCGAACGGCTTCCCCGACACCAGCGCCGCCTGGGCCGCGCCCGAAGGCATGAAGCTGCGGCTGGACATTGCCGCGCAAATGGGCGCACGGCTCGGCAACAATATCGATCCGCTCGACCTGCTGGAATTCGCCGCGGCCGATGCGGCCTCGATCGAAACGCGCAAAACCATCGAGCGCGCGGAATCGCGGCAGCAGGCGCTGGCGCTGCTGTTGATGTCGCCGGAAATGCAGCGGAGATGAAGATGATCGACTGCGTCGAGAACCGCCTCCTCACCTCGCGCCGCGGCCTGCTGCTCGGCGGCGCCTCCTTCGCGGCCTGGGCCTATTTGCCGAAATTCGCGCGTGCGGCCGACGGGCGCGATCCCAGGCTGGTCGTGGTGATCCTGCGCGGCGCGCTCGACGGGCTCTCGACCGTCGCGCCGGTCGGCGACCCTGACTATGCCGGCCTGCACGGATCGATCGCGCTGACGGCGGAAGGCGCGCATCCCGCGCTCATGCTCGACAGCTTCTTCGCGCTGCATCCGGCCATGCCGGAGTTCGCACGCATGTACCGCGACAAGCATGCCGCGGTGATCCATGCGGTCGCGACACCCTATCGCGACCGCTCGCATTTCGACGGCCAGGACGTGCTCGAAAGCGGCTATGCCGGTCCGGGCCGGGTGCAATCCGGCTGGCTGAACCGCGCGCTGGAAGCGCTGCCGCGCGGCGAGCGGGTGTCGAGCGGTCTCGCGGTCGGGCCGACCACGCCGCTGGTGCTGCGCGGCAACGCGCCGACCGTTGGCTGGGCGCCGGTCGCGCTGCCGCAAGCCGATGACGACACCGCGATGCGGCTGGTCGATCTCTATCGCCACCGCGACCCGGCGCTGGCTTCGGCGCTGTCGCAGGGCCTTCAACTCGACAAGATCGCGAGCGGCGACGACATGAAGCCGAAGCCCGGCAACCAGGTCGCGCAGATGCGCCAGGTGGCGCGCGGCGCGGCAAAGCTGATGGCCGCCGATGACGGCCCGCGCATCGCCGCGCTCGCCTTCGATGGTTGGGACACGCATGCCAATGAAGGCGGCCCGGTCGGGCGTCTCGCCTTCCTGCTCGGCGGGCTCGATGGCGCGCTCGCCGAATTCGAAAGCGGCTTGGGCGAGCGCTGGCGCGACACCGTCGTCGTCGTCGCCACCGAATTCGGCCGCACCGCACGGATCAACGGCACCGACGGCACCGATCACGGCACCGCCACCGTCGCGCTGCTCGCCGGCGGCGCCGTGAAAGGCGGCCGCGTCATCTCCGACTGGCCCGGCCTCAAGCTCGCGAATCTCTATGAAGGGCGTGACCTCAAGCCGACCACCGATCTCCGCTCGGTGATCAAGGGTGTGCTGCAGGGGCAGTTCGGTCTCTCGGATCGCGTTCTGGCGGAGACGGTTTTCCCGGACAGTGCAAGCGCAAGGCCGATGAAGGGATTGGTTGCCTAGCCGTCATTCCGGGGCGCGCGCGGCGCGGACCCGGAATCCATCACTCCGCATGTTCTGCTGCCAAATGGATTCCGGGCCCGCGCCTTGCGGCGCGTCCCGGAATGACGACATGATGAGCCGAGCATCAGGAGAACTCACCCATGTACATCGCCATGAACCGCTTCCGCGTCGCCAAGGGCTCCGAGTCCGCCTTCGAGCAGATCTGGCTGACGCGCGATACGCATCTGGACAAGGTGCCGGGCTTCGTCGAATTCCATCTGCTGCGCGGGCCCGAGCTCGAGGACCACACGCTGTATGCCTCGCACACCGTGTGGGCGAACCATGCGGCGTTCGAGGCGTGGACCAAGTCGGAAGCGTTTCGCGCGGCGCATGCGCGGGCCGGCGACACCAAGCCGACCTATCTCGGCCATCCCCAGTTCGAAGGTTTTGAGGTGATGCAGGCGGTCGGGCGCGGCGCGAAATAACGCGGCGCCAGGTAGCGCCGCGCTGCAAAAATCAGCCCAGCGTGATCTTGTCGATCTCCGCCATCTCCTCCGCGCTGAGCTTCCACGCGATCGCCTTGACGTTCTGCTCGATCTGCTCGGCGCGGGTGGCGCCGGCGATCACGCTGGAGACCTGCGGGCGGCAGGCGAGCCAGGAGAAAGCGAGCTCGAGCATGGAATGGCCGCGTGCCTGCGCGAAGGCCTGCAGCTTCTCGACGATGGCCTCGTTGCGCGGCGTGACGTAGCGGTCGCGGAGCCGCGGCGTCTGGCCGAAGCGGGTGTCGCCGGGGGCGGCCTCGCCCTTCTTATATTTGCCGGTCAGGAGTCCGCTGGCGAGCGGGAAGAACGGCAACAGGCCGAGCTTGTATTCCGTCGCTGCCGGCAACAGGTCCTTCTCGATGTCGCGCACGACCAGCGAATATTCGTCCTGGCAGGAGACGAAGCGCGTGACATTCATCGCGCGGGCGACGTATTCCGCCTCGGCGATCCGCCAGGCCGGAAAGTTGGAATTGCCGATGTAGCGGACCTTGCCCTGCCGGACGAGGTCGTCGAGCGCGCGCAGGCTCTCCTCGATCGGAGTCAGCGGGTCGTAGTCGTGCTGCTGGTACAGATCGATGTAATCGGTCTTCAGCCGCTTCAGGCTCGCTTCCACGGCCGCCATGATGTAGCGGCGCGAGGCGCCCTGCTTGGTGCCGTCCTCGGCCATCGGCTTGGAATATTTGGTCGCCAGCACGATGTCCTTGCGGCGATCGCCGAGCACAGCGCCGAGCACGTTTTCCGAGCCGCCCATGTTCGAATAGATGTCGGCGGTGTCGAACAGCGTGATGCCGCTGTCGAGCGCGCGATGGATCACCTTGCGCGAGGCCTCGAGGTCGATGCGCTGGCCGAAATTATTGCAGCCGAGTCCGACCGCGGACACGCGCAGGCCGGAGGCGCCGAGATTACGAATTTCCATGGGAGGTCCTGTCAGGAGAAAGCAGCGCCCATTGTGACCGCGGTGCGCCGCAGCAGCAAGGCGCTGCCAGCGTTGCTGCCATGCTTGGCAATCGCGGTCAAAAAAATGCGGCCCCTGTCAGACGCGGCGACTGACGGGGACCGCTTTGGGGCGCTTGATCGGTGACGGGGGGCCTGATCAGACGCAACTGCAACCTAGTCCCGGAGTGTTACGCGCCGGTGACAGGCAAAGTTATCCACAGAGCATCTGGCGGGCGAAAATCAGAAGACCTTGCGATAGACGATGAAGCCGGAGCGCTCGGCAACCTTGTCGTACAGGCGCTGCGCCGTGACGTTGGTCTCGTGCGTCTGCCAGTAGACCCGCGGCGATCCCGCCAGCCTGGCGCGCTCATAGACGCCATGGATCAACGCCGAGCCGACGCCCTTGCCGCGCGCGGCCTCGGTCGTGAACAGGTCCTGCAAATAGCACGACGGCTCGATCGCGGTGGTGCTGCGATGAAACAGATAGTGCGTCAGCCCGAGCAGCTTGCCGTCGCTCTCGGCGACCAGCGCATGCACCGGCTCGTAGCCATCGAAGAAGCGCTGCCACGTCATCTGCGTGATCTCGGGTGCAAGCGCGGTCGGGCCGGAGCGGCCGTAGAAGGCGTTGTAGCCGTCCCACAGCGGCAGCCACTGATCGTAGTCCTGCCTGGTGACGGAGCGAATGCTGAGCGACATCTGAAATTCTCGCGGCCGATGGAGGCCATTCATACGTGATGAGGAGCGCGCTGATCAATCGTGCTCTCGCATCACTGGGCGACGCGCAGATACCGGATCAGTCCGCGGCCGGTAGGATCGCGCAGCGAGCGGTAGTAGTCGGCGCGCGAGGGCGGGTCGGTGTGGCGCACGAGGTCGGTCACCGGCGTGTAGCTCAGCATGCGGCCGCCGGCGGGCAGCACGGCGCAGACGAAGCGCAGCACCTCGCCACTGCGCAGATTGATGTTGATCGGCGTGGCATCGCCGATCCGCACCGTCTCCATGCGCTGTGCGATGAAGGTGGCGAGCTCGTCTTCCGGCAGCTCGAACGCACCGGTGTCGCGGCCGTGATACATCAGCGCGACGAACGGCGGCTTGCCGTCGGCGGTTTCGTCCGGCAGCGCGAAATAATCGCGGAAGGCGCGGTTGATGAACTCGGCCCGCGTCTCGGCATCGAGCAGCACGATGCCGATGTCGACCTCGTCGAGTGCGGCCGAAAGCCGCGCGGCGGTGGCGTGGCTCTTTCGCTCGGCGGCGAAGGTGGCCAGCAGCCGCTCACGCATCAGGCCGGTGATGCCTGCGGTGCCGAAAGCTGTCAGGGCGAGCAGGCCGAGCCGGACCAGATCCGCCGGCGCACTGAAGGATACGCCGTGACGGCTGAGGAAGAACAGCGCTGCGCCGATCACCGCGAGCGCCGCGCTGGTCATGGCCGAGGCGAAACCCGACAGCGTTCCCGCCAGCGCGACGATGGCGACGAACAACGGCGCAGGCGAGGGGACGGGGACATGACGATCGAGCAGGATCGCCAGCAGCGCGACCGCTGCCGTCAGCACAGGACCGGAGATCGCACGCCATCCGAATCGCATGGGCCTGACTCGTTCCTTCCTGAACGAGATAAGGTCGCGACACTGACTGATCGTTGCGCGGGTGCAGTGCGAAATCGCGCGGAACGCTTAAGGAGCGGCTGTGACGCCGCGCAAAGCTTTCGGAGGATTTTAGACCAAATGCGCGTGTCTGAGCCGCTGCTGCTGCGCAGGCGCATTCAGCGTCGAGGTCCCCGAGCTCTTGCGCATGCCGGTGAAAATCAGCAGCGATGCCGCGACCAGGATGGCCGCAGTCAGGGTGATTGCAACGACGACCACAGGTGATTTCATCGAAATCCTGTCGCGATACCGATACCGGTCGGCGCGGGCCAGATCGAAGGTTTCTTGGCGCCGTGAAGGCTGGTCCAGGATGAAATGGGGATCAGACCGGCAGACCCATCGCCATGGTCGCCTTGGTCGACAGCACCGTCAGCGTGACGATCAGACACAGCGACAGCGCGGCGACGGCGAGCGAAGCCGCAACCGCGTGGGTCAACCGGGAAGATGCGACGGTATCGGGACGGCCTTGAAAGCCTGCCGTGCCGGACGCCCGAATCATGGTCTAAATCCTTCAACGTTCGGGCGAATCACCCGCGACGTCGAACAACTTCACAATTTCAACCGGCAATATTGCGGCGGCTCCCGCGATGAAAATGGCGGGATTGCGGCAAAGGTTAACGATATGCCCGTAATTCTTAACGCCGGAGCCTTTCAGGCGCCCGCCGCGATGCTGGCGGAGGCCTCGATGTCGGCCGGGCGCCAGTCCATCGCCACGAAGCCGGGAGCGGCCTCGACGCGCTTCAGCCAGTCCCGGATCGCCGGGAAGGCCTCGAGGTCGAAGTCGCAGCGGTCGGCAAGGTGGGTGTAGCCGTACAGCGCGATGTCGGCGACCGTGAGCTGGCGGGCCGCGAAATAGGCGTTGGTCTTGAGATGGTTCTCCATCACCTGGAGCGCGCCATAGCCGCGCTCCATCCAGTCCTCCAGCGCGTGGGTCTGCAGGTCGCGGCCGCCCTTGACCAGCGACAGCCAGAAATAGGCCGCGCCGATGTTCGGCTCGAGCGCGTGCTGCTCGAAGAACATCCACTGCAGCGCCTCGGCGCGGTCGATGCGGTTCTCCGGCGCGAGCGGCGTGCCGACGGCGACGTACCAGAGGATGGCGTTGGACTCGGCGAGATAGCGGTCGCCGCCGACCTCGAGCAGCGGCACCTGGCCCGACGGGTTCTTGGTCAGAAAGTCCGGGGTGCGGCTCTCGCCGCGCAGAATGTCCACCTCGACCGCTTCGTAAGGCACGTTCAACAGCGCCAGCGCAAGGCGGACCTTGTAGCTGTTGCCGGAGCGCTGCATCGAATAGAGCTTGTACATTCTGAAGATGATTCCGGACACGGGAAGACGCGGCGCTTGTTGCCCCGCAACGCGGCTAAACAATGATGCCGATGCGAATCCGCTGCAAGGGCCCGCTCATAGAAAAACTCGAAAACCCTACCGCATTGCAATGCGGCGGAAGATCATTTCCGTGCGGCCATGCAACTCAGTTCACGCTTGCGTCAACGCGCGGACGCATTGTGCCGTGCATTTGTGTTGGGGAGCGGTCTGTTGGCGTTGAAGTGTTAACGCTTCCAATCGTCATGGCCGTGCTTGACGGCGAGCGGGGCAACACACGACGCGCAAAATTGCTCCGAGGACAGGCCTTGCGGGATATGAGCGATTCCGGCGGCAAAGTTTCGGAAAATTGCGACAAATCGCACCTTGAAACGCTCGAAATCCGCAAACTTTTGCGAGATCGGGACGAAGTTTCTTGCGGTGCAGCGGCACACGTTTTAGGGTGTCTCCATTCCCACAATCGGAGTCGTGAGGCCAAAGGTTTCACGACGCTTGTCAGGAGATGACGATGTCCTTCCTTGCCGCTGCGCTCGACCGTGTGAAGCCGTCCGCGACCATCGCGGTCACGGATAAAGCACGTGCGCTGAAAGCGGCGGGCCGCAACGTCATCGGCCTCGGCGCCGGTGAGCCCGACTTCGATACGCCCGCCAACATCAAGCTGGCGGCGATCCACGCCATCGAGGCCGGCAAGACCAAGTACACCGCGGTGGACGGCATCCCCGAGCTGAAGGAAGCCATCATCGGCAAGTTTCAGCGCGAGAACGGTCTCACCTACAAGCCGAACCAGATCATCGTCGGCACCGGCGGCAAGCAGGTGCTCTACAACGCGCTGATGGCGACCATCAATCCGGGCGACGAGGTGATCATTCCCGCGCCGTACTGGGTCAGCTATCCCGAGATGGTGGCGCTCGCCGGCGGCGAGCCGGTGCCGGTGGTCTGCACCGCCGCGACCGGCTTCAAGCTGCAGGCCGACGCGCTCGAGCGCGCGATCACGCCGAAGACCAAATGGGTCATCCTGTGCTCGCCGTCGAACCCGACGGGCGCGGCCTACACCAGGGCCGAGCTGAAGGCGCTCACCGACGTGCTGGTCAAGCATCCGCATGTGTGGGTGATGACCGACGACATGTACGAGCATCTCGTCTACGACGACTTCCAGTTCACCACCATCGCGCAGGTCGAGCCGAAACTCTACGACCGCACCCTCACCGTGAACGGCGTGTCGAAGGCCTATTGCATGACCGGCTGGCGCATCGGCTATGCCGGTGGTCCCGCGCAGTTGATCAAGGCGATGGCGACGATCCAGTCGCAGTCGACCTCGAACCCGTCGTCGATCGCGCAGTGGGCGGCGGTGGAAGCGCTGAACGGTCCGCAGGACTTCATCCCCGCCAACAACAAGGTGTTCAAGGAGCGCCGTGACCTCGTGGTCTCCATGCTCAACCAGGCCAAGGGCATCGAATGCCCGCGTCCCGAAGGCGCCTTCTACGTCTATCCGTCCTGCGCCGGTACGATCGGCAAGACCGCGCCGTCGGGCAAGGTGATCGGCAATGACGAGGACTTCGTGACCGAGTTGCTGGAAACCGAAGGCGTCGCGGTGGTGCAGGGTTCGGCCTTCGGCCTCGGACCTGCCTTCCGCATCTCCTACGCGACCAAGACCTCGGACCTCGAAGACGCCTGCAAGCGCATCCAGCGCTTCTGCGGTAATCTGCGCTGAGCTTCTCGCGACAGGATTGCGAAAAAGCCCGCTTCGGCGGGCCTTTTTTATCTCATCACGAAATTTGGCACCGAGATCACTCTTGTGGCATAGAACTCCCGCGCGGCTTGCATCATCCCTTCCCATGCTCGCGTCACATTCATTGCCGGAGATATTCCATGCGCCGTTCACTCCTTCTAGCCGGGCTTGCCGTAGCCAGCCTCGTTGCTTCCATCGCGGGCGCCAGCGCGCAATCGCGGATGGTGAAGGTCGGCGTACTCGAATGCCGCGGCGGCGCTAGTGTTGGGTTCATCGTGGGTTCCGTGACCAATCTCGGCTGCGTGCTCCGCGCAGACGGTCTGCCGGAAGACCGCTACGTCGCGACGATCCGCAAGGTGGGTCTCGACATCGGCATCACCCAGGAGACGGCACTGGCGTGGGGCGTGTTCGCACCGGTGAACCGGCTCGGTCCCGGTGATCTCGCCGGCAACTACGCCGGCGCGCAGGGCAGCGCCTCGGTTGGCGTCGGCCTCGGCGGCAACGTGCTGGTTGGTGGCTCCAACAATTCGATCGCCCTCCAGCCGCTCAGCGTGCAGGGCCAGGTCGGCCTCAACGTCGCCGCCGGCCTCGAAAGCCTGGAACTCCGTCCGGGCCGTTAAGCGCCCCTCACTGGAGGTGTTGATTCACCTCTCCCCATCGTGGAGAGGTGAACAGTGCGATAGCGGTAACAAACAACTGACCACGCACCGCAGCGATTTTTGACGCTTGCCAAATCTCAGGGACGGGCAGAGCATCTGCGCTTGCCGACCCAATCATGGGCCGAGCTCCATACCAAGGAGGCGGCGAAATGGGACAAGACGTCAGAAGTCCCCGAGGTCCACGGTGCATCGCGCTGGTGGGCCCTTTCCAAAGCGGTAAAACCACACTTCTCGAAGCGATCCTGGCGCGAACGGGCGCCATCCCGCGCGCCGGCAGCGTCGACGCCGGAACATCGGTCGGCGACGCCACGCCGGAAGCCCGTCATCACAAGATGACCGTCGGTCTCACGGCCGCCACCACGAGTTTCATGGGCGACAGCTACACCTTCCTCGATTGTCCAGGTTCCGTCGAGTTCGCCCACGACATGCGCGCCGCGCTGCCCGCGGTCGACGCCGCAATCGTGGTCTGCGAGGCCGACGAGAAGAAGCTGCCGCAGCTTCAGATCATTCTGCGCGAGCTGGAGGAACTGAAGATCCCGCGTTTCCTGTTTCTCAACAAGATCGACCGCGCCAACAAGCGCATTCGCGAGACGCTCGCGACGCTTCAGCCCGCCTCGCGCGTGCCGCTGGTGCTGCGCCAGATCCCGATCTGGAAGGACGAGCTGATCGAGGGCTTCGTCGATCTCGCGCTGGAGCGCGCCTTCGTCTATCGCGAGCACAAGGCCTCCGAAGTGGTCGCGCTCGAAGGCGGCGATCTCGATCGCGAGAAGGAGGCCCGCTTCTCGATGCTGGAGAAACTCGCCGATCACGACGACGCGCTGATGGAGCAACTGCTCGAGGACATCCAGCCGCCGCGCGATGCCGTGTTCGACGATCTCGCCCGCGAGTTGCGCGAAGGACAGATCTGCCCCGTGCTGCTGGGCGCCGCCTCGCGCGAAAACGGCGTGCTGCGCCTGATGAAGGCGCTGCGCCACGAGGCGCCTGGTATTGCGGAGACAGCGAAGCGTCTCGGTGTGCCCGCCAGCAAGGACGCGCTCGGCTTCGTCTTCAAGACGCTGCATTCGCAGCATGGTGGAAAGCTGTCGCTGACGCGGCTGCTCGCCGGCCATCTCGATGACGGCGCCACCCTGCAATCATCCTCAGGCGGGCTCAGCCGCATCTCCGGCATCCTCGCGGTCAACGGCGCCTACGACACCAAGCGGGCCGCGGGCGAAGCCGGCGATACGGTGGCGCTCGCCAAGCTCGATCCCGTCAAGACCGGCGACACGGTCTCGACCGGCAAGACCCCGCCGGATGCGCTGGCCGCCGCGGAGCCGACGCCGCCGGTGCTGGCGATCTCGATTGCTGCCACCGACCGCAAGGACGACGTCAAACTCGGCCAGGCGCTGGCCCGGCTGCACGAGGAGGATCCCTCGCTCGTCGTCGTGCAGAACGCCCAGACCCACGACACCGTGCTGTGGGGGCAGGGCGAGATGCACCTGCGCGTCGCCAGCGAGCGGCTCCGCGACCGCTTCGGTATCAAGCTCAGCTCGCATCCGCCTGCGATCGGCTATCAGGAGACCATCCGCAAGCCGATCACCCAGCGCGGCCGCCACAAGAAGCAGTCCGGCGGCCACGGCCAGTTCGGCGACGTCGTGCTCGACATCAGGCCTATGCCGCGCGGCGACGGCTTCAAGTTCACCGAGAAGGTGGTCGGCGGCGCGGTGCCGCGCAACTATATCGGCGCGGTGGAGGAGGGCGTCGTCGACGGGTTGACGCGCGGTCCGCTCGGTTTCCCCGTCACCGATGTACAGGTGACGCTGACCGACGGCTCCTATCACAGCGTCGATTCCTCCGACCTTGCCTTCCGCACGGCGGCGCGAGTCGGGCTCAACGAGGGCCTGCCGCTATGTCAGCCGGTGCTGCTGGAGCCGATCCACGTCGTCGAGATCGTCTGCCCGACCGATGCCACCGCCAGGATCAACGCGATCCTGTCGGCGCGGCGCGGCCAGATCCTCGGCTTCGACACCCGCGACGGCTGGAGCGGCTGGGACTGCGTGCGCGCCATGATGCCGGAGGCGGAGATCGGCGAGCTGATCGTCGAGCTGCGTTCGGCCACCGCCGGTGCCGGCAGCTTCACCCGCCAGTTCGACCACATGGCCGAGGTGACGGGCCGCGCCGCAGACCAGATCATCGCCGCGCATCAGCACGCGGCGTGAGCGGTTAGGGACGCACAGCTCTCCCACCCTCGCCCCGCTCTTGCGGGGAGAGGGTGGGGTGAGGGGCTGCCTCCGCGGGCACGACATTTCTTTTTGCCGAGCCCGCGCCGCAAGCTCCGTCGCTGCGCTCGCAACGACGGAGGACTCGCAAAGGGCGCTTGCGTTTGGCTTGAAATGATGTATTTTACATCATTGTACATGCGTAGGATATCAATTATAAGCTTTGATACGTGAGGCCAAGGTGATCACGTCATTCCAGATGCGGGCAGCCCGCGCGCTGCTTGGCATTGACCAGAGGACCTTGGCGGAACTCGCAGGCGTGTCGCTGCCGACCATCCAGCGGATGGAGGCGAGCACCGGCAACGTTCGTGGTGTGGTCGAGACCCTGATGAGGGTGGTCGATGCGTTCGAGCGGGCCGGCGTCGAGCTGATCGGCGAACAGGCGCGCAGCGAAGGCGGCGGACGCGGCGTTCGGCTGAAAGAGCCGGGGCCGCCACGCCGGGTGGGGGCGTGATCCCGCGATGATCATGCTCGGGAGCAGGTTGAACTAACGCACCGGCGCGCCGAAGCACGCGGCCGCACGATGCATCGGAGCATTGTGGGCAGCGGAGAAATTTGCTGAAATGAGCATCACGGACGAACACGCAGGCAAGCTGCACCAGCTTCGTCGGCCGACCTTTACCGAACTCTATCTGCCAAAGCTCGTGACCGTATGGCGCGAGGGCTATGGCCTTGCCGATCTCCGCGCCGATGTGTTCGCGGGCCTCACGGTCGCGATCGTCGCGCTGCCGTTGTCGATGGCGATCGCGATCGCCTCGGGCGTGACGCCGGACCGGGGCCTCTACACCGCTGTCGTCGGTGGCTTCATCGCATCGCTGCTCGGCGGCAGCCGGTTTCAGATCGGCGGCCCAGCCGGCGCCTTCATCGTGCTGGTCGCTGCGACCGCCGAGCGTCAGGGCGTCGACGGCGTGATCCTCGCCACCCTGATGGCGGGGCTTTTTCTGGTTGCCGCCGGCTTCCTGCGGATCGGCACCTACATCAAGTTCATCCCCTATCCGGTGACGGTCGGCTTCACCGCCGGCATCGCCGTGATCATCTTCGCCAGCCAGCTTCGCGATCTCGGCGGAATCACGCTCGCGGGGAAAGAGCCGAGCGAGTTCGTTCCGAAACTCGTCGCGCTCGCCGGCGGCCTGCCCACCATCAATCCGTCCGCCGTGGCCGTCGCGGTCGTCAGCATCGCCATCATCGCCGGCCTGCGGCGCTGGCGGCCGTCCTGGCCCGGCATCCTGATCGCGGTCGTGCTCGCGGCTGTCGCGTGTACCGTGCTGTCGCTGCCGGTCGAGACCATCGGCTCGCGCTTCGGCGGCATTCCGCGCGAACTGCCGTCGCCGGCCTTGCCGGCGTTCTCGCTTGCGAAGGCGACGGCGGTGCTGCCGGATGCGATTGCGTTCGCGCTGTTGGCTGCCATTGAATCGCTGCTTTCGGCGGTGGTGGCGGACGGCATGACCGGGCGCCGTCACCGCTCCAATTGCGAATTGGTGGCGCAAGGCGCCGCCAATATCGGCTCGGCATTGTTCGGCGGCATTTGTGTCACCGGTCTGATCGCGCGAACCGCAACCAACATCCGCGCCGGTGCGCGCGGCCCGCTCGCGGGCATGCTGCATTCGGTCTTCCTGCTGCTGTTCATGCTGATCGCGGCACCGCTGGCGAGCTACATTCCGCTGGCCGCGCTCGCCTCCGTGCTCGTCGTCGTCGCCTGGACCATGGCGGAGAAGCACGAATTCGCCACGCTGCTGCGCTCCTCGTGGGGCGACGCCGTCGTGCTGCTCGCCACCTTCCTGCTCACGATCTTCCGCGATCTGACCGAAGGCATCCTGGTTGGTTTTGCGCTCGGCGCGGTGCTGTTCATCCACCGCATGTCGGAGATGACCGGCATCGAGGAGCGGTCGCCGCTGGTGGCCGACGACCGTCCCGATGACGGCAATGGGACGCGCGTTCCTTACGATCCCGCACTCGCGGTCGATCGCGACGTGCTGGTCTACCGCATCACCGGCGCGTTCTTCTTCGGTGCCGCATCGGCCATCGGCAGCGTGCTCGACGGCGTCGCCGACGGGCGCAAGGCTTTCGTGGTCGATTTCACGGCCGTGCCATTCCTGGACTCCACCGCGGCGAACGTGCTGGGGCGCGTCGCCGCCAAGGCCAGGCGCCAGGGCATCCGGCTGTTCATCACCGGGGCCTCGCCCACGGTCCGCCGCGCGCTGCTCACGCACGGTGTGAGCCCGCGACACGCGCGTTATCGTCAGACCATCGAGCGTGCCGTCGCCGATATCAAGGCGGCCCCCGGTGCGAGTGGATCCGCGACGCTGCCGCCGCCTGCTTGACAGGACCGGCGGGACGCGAAATGGATCGCCCTCGACCACGCCTTGAGGGAAAGATGACCGCGCCCAAAGCTCCCGCAGCCTGCCTGATCGGATGGCCGGCCGCGCATTCGCGCTCGCCGCTGATCCATCATTACTGGCTGCGCACGCTCGGAATCGAGGGCGGCTATGTCATCGAGGCGGTGCCGCCGGAGGATCTCCGCGACTTCGTGCTGCGCCTGCCGCTGCGTGGCTTCGTCGGCGCCAACGTCACCATCCCGCACAAGGAGGGCGTGCTGGCGCTGTCGACGCCCGATGCGCGCGCCAGGGCCGTAGGCGCGGCCAACACGCTATGGTTCGAAGGCGGCGAGCTGCATTCGACCAACACCGACGTCGAGGGCTTCATCAACAATCTCGATGCCGGCGCACCCGGCTGGGACACGGCGGACGAGGCGCTGGTGCTCGGCGCCGGCGGCTCCTCGCGCGCCGTCATATTTGGCCTGCTCGAGCGCGGCATCAGCCGCATCCATCTCGCCAACCGCACCCTCGAGCGGGCCGGGACGCTGGCAAGCCAGTTCGGGCCGAACGTGCATCCGGTGACGTGGGACGCGATCGACGACGTGCTGCCGCGCGCAAAACTTCTCGTGAACACGACCTCGCTCGGCATGCACGGCCAGCCGTCGCTCGCCATTGACGTGGCCCGTCTGCCGCGGTCGGCCGTGGTCGCCGATCTCGTCTACGTCCCGCTGGTCACGCCGTTGCTCGCCGCAGCGCAGGCGCGGGGCCTCAGGACCGCCGACGGGCTCGGCATGCTGCTGCATCAGGCGGTCCGCGGCTTCGAGCTGTGGTTTGGCCGCAGGCCGGCGGTCACTGCGGAATTGCGCGCGCTGGTCGAGGCCGATCTCACGAAGACTTGAGAGAATAGGCCGCGCTCCGCGGCGTTCACCATCCGTGGGGACAATCGGAGACATTCATGACCATCCACCGTGCAGGTTTTACACGTCCGCTGATCGCCGTCGCGATGGTGGCCGCTTCCACTCTCTATGCCGTCGCGCAGAAGGCGCCGGTGCCGACGCGCGTGCGCGGCACGATCGAAAGCGTCGATGGCGACATCATGCAGGTCAAGTCGCGCAGCGGCGAGGACGTCAAGTTGCATATTGCGCCTGACGTGCGCGTGGCCGGCGTCACCAAGATTTCGCTCGCGGACATCAAGGTCGGCTCCTTCGTCGGGGCCACCACCGTGCCGGGACCTGATGGCGGCGACAACGCCGTCGAGGTTCACGTATTTCCGGAGAGCATGCGCGGCACCGGCGAAGGCTCGCGGCCCTATGACCTCAAGCCGAATTCCAGCATGACCAATGCCACGGTGTCGGAGAGCGTGGTCGGTAATGACGGCCATACGCTGCTGGTGAAGTACAAGGACGGCGAGAAGAAGGTGTTCGTCGCCGACAACACGCCGGTGGTGACCTTCGTGCCCGGCGACAAGACCGACCTGAAGGCCGGCGCCAAGGTCATCGCCTTCATGAAGCAGCTCCCGGATGGCTCGTTCGAAACCAACCGCGTCAGCGTCGGCCGCGATGGCCTGACGCCGCCGATGTGAAAGCGGAGCGCATCGCTCTCTCGCTCCCTCGCCCCGTTTTTACGGGGAGAGGGTGGGGTGAGGGGCTGCCTCCGCGAGTTCAGAACTCGTAGGGTGGGCAAAGGCGCACTTGCGCCGTGCCCACGTATTCTCTTCCATTCCGTGAAAGGTGGTGGGCACGCTTACGCTTTGCCCACCCTACGGCACCGCCCTTGTGGCTACACCGCAATGACGTGATCGTCGATCTCGTCGATGCGGTTGACGCCGCACAGGCCCATGGTGGTGAGCAGCTCTTTCTGGATGATGTCGATCGCCTTGGCGACGCCGGCCTGGCCGCCGGCGCCGAGGCCATAGGCATAGGCGCGGCCGATCATGCAGGATTTTGCGCCGAGCGCGAGCGCGCGCATCACGTCCTGGCCGGAGCGGATGCCGCCGTCGAACATGATTTCCATTCTGTCGCCGACGGCGTCGGCGATCTCCGGCAGCACCTCGATCGAGGAGGGCGCGCCGTCGAGCTGACGGCCGCCATGGTTTGACACCACCAGCGCCTGCGCGCCGGTCTTGGCTGCTTCCTCGGCATCCTCGACGTCGAGAATGCCCTTGATGATGAGCTTGCCCGGCCAGATGCTGCGGACCCACTCGATGTCCTTCCAGTTCAATGACGTGTCGAACTGCGAGGCGGTCCATTCCGCGAGCCGGTTGAGGTCCTCGGTGTTCTTCACATGGCCTGCAATGTTGCCGAAGGTGCGGCGCTTGCCTTGCAGCACGCCGGAGACCCAGGCTGGCTTGGTCGCGAAATCGAGGAACTTCGACAGCGACCATTCGGGTGGGATCGTCATGCCGTTCTTGATGTCGGCGTGGCGCTGGCCGATCACCTGGAGATCGACGGTCAGCACCAGCGCGCTGCACTTGGCTGCCATCGCACGCTGGATCAATTCCTTGATGAAGCCGCGGTCCTTCATCACGTAGAGCTGGAACCAGAACGGCTTCTCGACATTGGCGGCGATGTCCTCGATCGAGCAGATCGACATCGTCGACTGCGTGAACGGGATGCCGGCGGCCTGCGCGGCGCGGCAGGCGTGGATCTCGCCGTCGCCATGCTGCATGCCGAGCAGGCCGACGGGCGCCAGCATCAGCGGCATGGTCGAGGGCTCGCCGAGGATCGTGGTCGAGGTGTCGCGCTTGGAGACGTCGACCAGGATGCGCTGGCGGAACTTGATGTGCTGCATGTCATCGCGATTGGCGCGCAGCGTTTCCTCGGCGTAGGAGCCGCGGTCGCAATAGTCGAAGAACGCCTTCGGCACGCGACGCTGATGCAGGGTGCGAAGGTCGTCGATACAGGTGATGTGCTTCATGGTTGTTTTCCCCGGCCCGTCTCTTCGTAAGTCTTGCATCGGATGATCGAGGGGTCATCTAGCATGGTTGGATGCACAGCCAAATCGTTTGAGGAGAAGGCGCCATGAGCAAACCGCACAGCCAGCCCACGCCGGAAGAGATCAAGGAGAAGCAGGATCTCGAGGACGCGCTGGAAGAAGGCCTCGAAGAGACCTTCCCGGGCTCCGATCCCGTCAACGTCACCCAGCCCGCGCCGAGCCGTCAGGACGGCCATGTGAAGCGCTCCAGCTAGGGGCAGGGTTCCACACCGTTCTGGCGCTCGCTCGGAAATATAATGTTAACAATAAGTTACCGGGGCGCCCTGTCCACGGTTCCGTAATGATTCATCATATTTTTTGAAGCCAAGTTAGCCGCGCAGGCATTATAAGACCCCAGCAAATCAGGGATGCGGGGCCCATTGTGGCACCCGTAGGTTGTCGTGGGGATTCCTGGTTGTTGCGTGGGGGACGATATGAGCCGCAAATATTTCGGGACGGACGGGATTCGGGGCCGCGCCAACGGACTGATCACGCCGGAGCTCGCGCTCAAGGTCGGCCAGGCCGCAGGCCTAGCGTTTCAGCGCGGTGACCACCGCCATCGGGTCGTGATCGGCAAGGACACCCGCCTGTCCGGCTACATGATCGAATACGCGATGGTCGCGGGCTTCACTTCGGTCGGCATGGACGTGCTGCTGGTCGGCCCGATGCCGACGCCGGCGGTCGCGATGCTGACCAAGTCGATGCGCGCCGATCTCGGCGTGATGATCTCGGCCTCGCACAATCTGTTCGAGGACAACGGCATCAAGCTGTTCGGCCCGCAGGGCTTCAAGCTGTCCGATGACGTCGAGAAGCAGATCGAGCTGCTGCTCGACGAGCCCATCGAGAAGCGGCTTGCGCAGAGCGCGAGCCTCGGTCGCGCCCGCCGTATCGACGGCGTGCATGACCGCTACATCGAATTCGCCAAGCGCACGCTGCCGCGCGATCTGTCGCTCGACGGCCTGCGCGTCGTGATCGATTGCGCCAACGGCGCCGCCTACAAGGTCGTGCCGGAAGCGCTGTGGGAGTTGGGCGCCGACGTGGTGCCGATCGGCGTCGAGCCCGACGGTTTCAACATCAACAAGGATTGCGGCTCGACCTCGCCGGAAGCGCTGTCGCGGAAGGTGCGCGAGATGCGCGCCGACATCGGCATTGCGCTGGACGGCGACGCCGATCGCGTCATCCTGGTCGACGAGCGCGGCCATGTCGTCGACGGCGACCAGCTCCTCGCGGTGATCGCGCAGAGCTGGAAGGAAGACGGACGTCTCTCGCGGCCCGGCATCGTCGCCACCGTGATGTCCAATCTCGGGCTCGAACGTTTTCTGAAGGGCCACGGGCTCGATCTCGTCCGCACCCCGGTCGGCGACCGCTACGTGCTCGAGCAGATGCTGAACGGCGGCTACAATCTCGGCGGCGAGCAGTCCGGCCACATCATCCTGTCCGACTACGCCACCACCGGCGACGGCTTCGTCGCCGCCTTGCAGGTGCTGGCCGTGGTGCAGAAGCTGCGCCGCCCGGTGTCGGAAGTCTGCCACCGTTTCGATCCGCTGCCGCAGATCCTCAAGAACGTCCGTCACAAGGGCGGCAAGCCGCTCGATGATTCCGACGTCAAGTCGGCGATCTCCGACGGCGAGAAGCGCCTCAACGGCCACGGCCGCCTGCTGATCCGCTCCTCGGGCACCGAGCCCGTGATCCGCGTCATGGGCGAGGGCGAAGACCGCATCCTGGTCGAGGACGTCGTCGACACCATCGTCTCGGCATTGGGGCTGGCCGCGGCCTGAGCCTCTCTTACCCTCCCCTGGAGGGGGAGGGTCGGCCCACATTGAGCGCAGCGAAATGTGAGACGGGGTGGGGTGGCGGTCTCTCCACCTCCAATGGTGCCCGTGAGGAGAGATCATCCCACCCCGCTTGCGCACCGCGCGATCGACCCTCCCCCTCCAGGGGAGGGTGAGCGCCAAGAATGCTCTCGCATTCCAGCCATCGACGATTGGCGGTGGTTCGGCCGCCGCTATCATCGTACCTAGTAGGTCGCGGCGGTTCGCCGCGCATGCCGGGATGCTGCGTTGAACAAGCCTGTCATTGTACCTGCGGAAACGCTGACCGAGCCCGTCGTCGTTGCCGACGTCGCGCCTGGCGCTGCCAAGGCCGCCGGGCCGGCCTATGTCGTGCTCGCCGGCATCAGCGTCTCGCACTTCCTCAACGACACCATGCAGTCGCTGATCGCCTCGGTGTATCCGATCCTGAAGGACACCTACGCGCTCGACTTCGCGCAGATCGGCATGATCACGCTGGCGTTCCAGTTCACGGCTTCGCTGCTCCAGCCCGTGGTCGGGCACTACACCGACAAGAAGGCGCAGCCTTACTCGCTGGCGATCGGCATGGCCTCGACCTTCTTCGGCCTGCTGCTGCTCAGCGCCGCGCATCAGTATCTCGTCATCCTCGTGGCTGCCGCCCTGGTCGGCCTCGGCTCGGCGGTGTTTCATCCCGAATCCGCGCGCATCGCGCGGCTGGCGTCCGGCGGCCGCTACGGCTTCGCGCAATCGGTGTTTCAGCTCGGCGGCAGTTTCGGCACGTCGATGGGACCGGTGCTGGCCGCGCTGATCGTGGTGCCGTTCGGGCAGGGCAGCATCGCCTGGTTCTCCTCGATCGCGTTCCTGGCGATTCTCATCCTCTGGCGCATCGGCCGCTGGTATGAGCCGCAGATCAAGGCCAAGAAGACGATCGCGGTTCAAGCCCATCCCGACGCGCCGAGCTCGCGCCGCGTGGTGGTCGCGCTGCTGGTGCTGGTGGCACTGCTGTTCTCCAAGCAGCTCTACGTCTCCAGCCTGTCGAGCTACTACATCTTCTATTTGATCGACCGTTTCGGCGTGTCGACGCAGACCGCCCAGATCTATCTCTTCATCTTCCTCGCGGCGAACGCGGTCGGCGCGTTCTTCGGCGGTCCCTTGGGTGATCGCTTCGGCCGCAAGATCGTGATCTGGATCTCGATCCTGGGCGCGCTGCCGTTCACGCTGGCGCTGCCCTATGCCGGGCTTTATGCGAGCGCGGTGCTGAGCGTGATCATCGGCATCATCATTTCCTCGACGACATCGTCGATCATCGTGTTCGCGCAGGAGCTGGTGCCGCACCGCTTCGGCATGATCTCCGGCGTGTTCTTCGGTGTCGCCTTCGGCATCGGTGGCCTCGGTGCCGCCGTGCTCGGCAAGCTCGCCGACCACACCTCGATCGAGTTCGTCTATCAGGTCTGCGCCTACCTGCCGGCGATCGGCCTGCTCGCGGTGTTCCTGCCCAGGCTACCGCGGCACATGCGTTAACTGATCCTGTTTCGCTGCATTGCGGCTTCATACATCGTTAGCGATTGCGGTGCGCAGACGCTGCATTTTTGCAACGCTTGCGCCGCATGCGCGCGAGTGGTGAGAAAAAATCAACCTTAAAAATTAGGGTTAAGTGGCGCTTAAACATTTGGTGCGATCGTCCCTGTGAGTTTCCAGAACGTGAGGCATCTGCATTTTGCCTCACCGGCCATAAGGACGAAGCCAATGCGTAGCGTTAAGTCTCTCCTTGCCGCGGGTGCGGCATCCCTGATCTCGTCGATGGCGTTCGCTGCCGACATGCCGATCGCGGCGCCCCCTCCCATGTACGCGCCGGTGGCTCAGCCCGCCGATTTCGGTGGCTGGTATCTGCGCGGTGACATCGGCTTCAGCAATCAGAGCGTAAAGAGCGTTCGGAAATCCGACGAAACTGCCTATTCCCAGATGAGTTCGTTCAATCAGACGACCGGCTTCGATACTGCGGGGATCTTTGGCGTCGGTGTCGGTTATCGTGTCAACAACTGGTTCCGCACGGATGTCACTGCTCAGTATCGTGGCAAATCGAATTTCAAGGGATCGGACGTATTCAATGCCTCCGCCTACGGTCTCGGCTATTCCGGGGTCAACAACTACAATGCCAGCAAGTCCGAGCTGCTGTTCCTGGCAAATGCTTACGTGGATCTAGGGACGTGGTGGTGTGTGACTCCGTTCATCGGTGCTGGTGTCGGCGCATCGCAGGTCAACATTTCTAACTTCACTGATAGCGGTTCGGTTACAGACCGCATAACAGCCGGGCCCACACATAACGGCCCCTCGGCGAGCTATGCAACTGCAGCGTCCGGCTCAAAATGGAACTTCGCTTGGGCCGCGCACGCGGGTCTGGCCTACAAGGTAAACCCCAGTCTCACGCTCGAATTGGCCTATAGCTATGTCGATCTCGGCAGTGGAACGACCGGTGCGATTGTGGCGTACGATGGCACCACGTATGGCAATACAATGAAGTTCAAGGACATCACGTCCCACGACCTCAAGCTCGGCGTGCGCTGGGATCTCAACAGCCCGCCGGCCTACATGCCGCCGCCGCTCGTCACCAAGGGCTGATAGCAAGCCTCATCGGTTAAAGTCTCTTAACGGCGCGGGATCATCCCGCGCCGTTTTGCTTTGCGTATTTTTCATGGCTTGACGGCGATGAAAGCGTCCGGCGCAACCATTGGTTAAGGTTAACGAGCCATGATCAGCATCGAAAGTTCGAGTTCGATGGAGCGTTGCGATGCGTAGGCTTTTGTTGGCAGCGGTGATGTTGGGAACGGTGTCTGTCGCGCACGCGGCCGACCTTTCCGATCTGCCCATCCTGCGCGGCAGCTTCACCGACGGCCTCTCGAAGTCATCCCAAAATTGGGACGGCTTCTATGTCGGCGGCCAGTTCGGCTTTGCCACGTCGGAAATCGATTTCAGCCACGCCCCGAAATCGATGACCGATTTCATGCTTCGCGACAGCATTCTTCAGGCGCCGGTCGGCGGATGGTCGCTGCTGCCGAAAAATCACGTCCAGGCGACCGGGTTCGGCGCCTATGTGGGCCGCAACTGGCAGCTCTATGATGCCGTGATGGGCGTTGAGGCCAACTACAGCTACATGAACAATCTCGCGAGCAGTGCAAGCGATTCCATGTCGAGATTGATCCCCGGCGAAACAGCGCCGACCAATCACGCCTATACTTACAATACGACGCTCGGTGGCGGCGCCGCGTTGCAGCTCAAGGACTATGCGACTTTCCGAGGTCGGATCGGATGGGCCGGTGGAGACTTCATGCCCTATGCGTTTGGCGGCCTTGCGATCGGGCGCGCGGACGTGTCGAGGTTTGCGACCGTGTCGTACGTGAAATACGACGACTTTACGGACCCCAACTCCGGCGTTACGACTCGCTCGATCGCCGGCACCGGTACGATGACGCAGTCCGAGCGGCGCGCGAACAGTTTCATCTACGGATGGACGGGGGGCATCGGAATCGAATACGCGTTGCTCGACTGTGTGATCCTGCGCGGTGAGTGGGAGCATGTCGGGTTCTCGAACGCCAAGGATATCTCCGTCAGCCTGAACAATTTCCGCCTGGGCGCCGGCTACAAGTTCTGAGTTGCCCGCTTCCTGTTGACAGGTTCTTTCCGGCCTGATGCTCTGTCACCCGTAAATGGGGCGACAGCGATGCAGGTCTACGGCGACAGCAATTCCGGAAATTGTCTGAAGGTGAAATGGGTCTGCGACAAGCTCGCGCTGCCCTACCAGTGGATCGAGATCGACACCCGCAAGGGCGAGACGCGCACGCCGCAATTCCTGACAATGAACGGCGCCGGCCAGGTGCCGACCGTCGCATTCGATGACGGCCGCACGCTGGCGCAGTCCAATGCCATTATCCGCTACCTCGCCCGCGACAGCGCTCTGATCCCGCGCGACGCCTTTGCTGCGGCCAAGATGGACGAATGGCTGTTCTGGGAGCAGTACAGCCACGAGCCCTACATCGCGGTGTGCCGCTTCCAGCTGGTCTATCTCGGCAAGGACGCATCCGAGCTCGACCCCGAGAAGGTCAAGCGCGGTTATGCCGCGCTCGACCGCATGGAGCAGCACTTGGCCGCAAGCCGTTTCTTCGCCGGCGAAGAGGTTTCGCTCGCCGATGTCTCGCTGCTCGCCTATACCCGTCTCGCGCATGAAGGCGGCTTCGATCTTGGCCGTTACCCGGCCGTCCGCCGCTGGATCGGCGAAGCCGAGGCCTCTCTCGGCCTGCCGCCGGCGCGCTGAGCCTCACGCGCTGAGCCTGGAGTTTCGCCTATGAACGATAAGTCCGTCTCCATCCGTCTCGCGCGGCGCGAGGACGTCCCCGCGATGATCGCAATGCTCGCCGACGATCATCTCGGGCGCGCCCGCGAGCGCGTGGAGGACCCGCTGCCCGCGGTCTATTACGAGGCGTTCGCGCGGGTCGAGCGCGATCCGAACCTCACGCTCGTGGTTGCGGAGAGCGAGGGCAGGGTGGTCGGCTGTCTTCAGCTGGCGGTGCTGCCGGGCATCAGCTCGCAAGGCGGCATCCGCGGCCTGCTCGAAGATGTTCGCGTCGCTTCCGATTGCCGCAGCCGCGGCATCGGCGAGCATTTGGTGCAATGGGCGGTGACTGAAGCAAAAGCGCGCGGCTGCATCCTGGTCGAATTGCTCACGCATGCGAGCCGCGTCGACGCGCAGCGCTTCTACAAGCGACTCGGATTCACATCGAGTCATGTCGGCATGACTGTCCGCTTTTGAGGCATCATCCAGCGGCCGTTGCGCGATCAGCGAAATCGGATCGCGCGTTCGTTCATATTAAGAGTGGGTAAACTACCCAGCCGTCGTTCACGTGGAACCAGGAACGAAGGGTGCTACGTCAGCGTCTGAAAGCCGAGCTCGGTCGGTTCGGGGATTTCGATGACAAGCTATTCCATGATCAAGGTCGGCAACGACTATGTTGTGCAGGCCAATGACAAATGCATTTTAAAAGTCGGCAGCCGCCGCCGGGCCGCGCAATTGATCAGTGATGCCACGGACTTGCTGAACGCGCTTGCCGTGGTCGAATCCCCTGATATCGCACCGGATGAGCCATCACTCGCGCGTGAGGCCCCGGAACTTCCTTGACGACTCTTCCTGTTTCCCGTATCAGCCGCGGCGGGACACCTCCCCCCAACGGGAGGCTTACTATCTGGAAGGGTAGAATATGACTGTAGCGAAGCCCGCTTCGCGGCCCAACGTGCCGCATTTTTCCTCCGGCCCCTGCGCCAAGCGCCCCGGATGGAACGCCCAAAATCTCAAGGACGCAGCGCTCGGCCGTTCGCATCGCGCGAAGGTCGGCAAGACCAAGCTCAAGCTCGCGATCGATCTGACGCGCGAAGTGCTTGAAGTGCCCGCCGATTATCGCATCGGCATCGTTCCGGCGTCGGATACCGGCGCGGTCGAGATGGCGCTGTGGTCGCTGCTCGGTGCGCGCCCCGTCACCACGCTCGCGTGGGAATCTTTCGGCGAGGGCTGGGTCAGCGACATCGTCAAGGAATTGAAGCTCAAGGACGTCACCAAGCTCAACGCGGCTTACGGTGAAATCCCCGATCTCTCCAAGGTCGATCCCAAGAGCGACGTCGTCTTCACCTGGAACGGCACGACCTCCGGCGTGCGCGTGCCGAACGCCGACTGGATCAGTGCGACGCGCGAAGGCCTGACCATTTGCGATGCGACGTCCGCCGCATTTGCGCAGCCGCTCGACTGGCCTAAGCTCGATGTCGTCACCTTCTCCTGGCAGAAGGCGCTCGGCGGCGAAGCCGCGCACGGCATGCTGATCCTCTCTCCGCGCGCGGTGGAGCGGCTCGAGACCTACAAGCCGGCCTGGCCGCTGCCGAAGATCTTCCGCATGACCAAGGGCGGCAAGATCAACGAAGGCATCTTCGTCGGCGAGACCATCAACACGCCGTCGATGCTCTGCGTCGAGGATTATCTCGACGCGCTGAACTGGGCCAAGTCGATCGGCGGCCTCAAGGCGCTGATCGCGCGCGCTGATGCCAACACCAAGGTGCTGGCCGACTGGAAGGCGAAGACGCCCTGGATCGACTTCCTGGCCAAGGACGCCGCGATCCGCTCCAACACCTCGGTGTGCCTGAAGTTCACCGATCCCGCGCTCACCTCGCTCTCGGACGACGCGCAGGCCGACTTCTCCAAGAAGCTGGTCGCGCTGGTCGAGAAGGAAGGCGCCGGCTACGACTTCGCCTACTATCGCGATGCGCCGGCCGGCCTGCGCATCTGGTGTGGCGCGACCGTCGAAGCGAAGGACGTCGAGCTGCTGACCCAGTGGATCGACTGGGCTTTCGCCGAGACCAAGGCCGCGCTCGCAAAAGCCGCCTGACAAACGCCGTGAGCTGATGCCGTGCGGACTTCTCCGTACGGCCTGATCTGCACAGGCCCGTCATGTTCGAACCCGAGAACGAGATCGAGCGCATGCTGATGCGTGCCGCGCAGGAGCCGCCGGAACGTGCGGCCTTCGCGCGGGCGCTGATCGACGCCGAAATCGTCGTGGTGCTGGTGCCCGAAGGCGGCCAGCTCAAGCCGGGTCCGGACGGACAAGCCATCGTTCCGGAAGGAACCAGGCTCACTCTGCCGAGCGCAATGCGCGGCGAGGAGCGGCTCCTTCCTTTCTTCACTGCGCCTTCCCGGGCGCGTGCCTGGTTCAGCGGCGATCACGTGGTCGCACCTGACCGCACGCGTGATCTGTTTGGCCGCTATCCGGAGGCGTTTTTCGTGCTCAATCCTGGCTCCGACTATGGCAAGGAGTTCACTCCTGCCGAGGTGAAGCGGTTGCTCGCCGGCCATTTCGAGGAAGGCGCCGAGACGATCACGATTCCTGCCGGTGAGCAGGTGATGCTCGGCCATCCCAGCGATGTGCCGGACCAGTTGATCGCGGCGCTCTCGCGCGAGTTCAGTGCGGAAAAATCCATCCGCGGCGCCTGGTTGATGCTGGCGGCGCGGGCTGGGCATCCCGATCAGAGCTGGATGCTCGGCGTCGATCACGGCGGATCGTGGTCGACCGTGCTGGCGGCGATCAATCGCGCAGTCGCCGGCAATGTCTTGAAGGGGCGGCCGCTCGACGCGGTGCCGCTCGAAAGCAGCTCACTCGCATCGACCTTGCGTACCGGAATTCCAATTCCCGCCGTCAAGCGCGGCTTCTTCCAAAAGCTCTTCAGCTAACAGTCAGGCAGAACCCCATGTCCAAACCGAAAGTTCTCATCTCCGACGCGCTCTCCCCCGCCGCCGTGCAGATCTTCAGGGATCGCGGCATCGAGGTCGACTTCCAGCCCAACCTCGGCAAGGACAAGGACAAGCTCGCCGAGATCATCGGCAATTACGACGGCCTTGCGATCCGCTCCGCGACCAAGGCGACCGCCAAGATCCTGGAGAAGGCGGCGAAGCTGAAGGTGATCGGCCGCGCCGGCATCGGCGTCGACAATGTCGAGATTCCCGCCGCCACGGCCAAGGGCATCATCGTGATGAACACGCCGTTCGGCAATTCGATCACGACCGCCGAGCACGCCATCACCCTGATGCTGGCGCTGGCCCGCGAGATCCCGCAGGCCGACGCCTCGACCCAGGCCGGCAAGTGGGAGAAGAACCGCTTCATGGGCGTCGAGATCACCGGCAAGGTGTTAGGGGTGGTCGGCTGCGGCAATATCGGCTCGATCGTGGCCGATCGCGGGCTCGGCCTGCGCATGAAGGTGATCGCGTTCGATCCGTTCCTGTCGCCGGAGCGCGCCAAGGATATCGGCGTCGAGAAGGTCGAGCTCGACGACCTCTTGAAGCGCGCCGATTTCATCACGCTGCACACCCCGCTCACCGACAAGACCAGGAACATCATCGACGCGGCCGCCATCGCCAAGATGAAGAAGGGCGTGCGCCTGATCAACTGCGCCCGCGGCGGCCTCGTCGACGAGCAGGCGGTGGTCGATGCGCTGAACTCCAAGCACATTGCGGGCGCCGCCTTCGACGTCTTCGTCGAGGAGCCCGCGACCGCGAACGTGCTGTTCGGCCATCCCAACGTGATCTGCACGCCGCATCTCGGCGCCTCCACCACCGAAGCGCAGGAGAACGTCGCGCTCCAGGTCGCCGAGCAGATGTCGGATTATCTGCTCACCGGCGCGATCTCGAACGCCGTCAACTTCCCCTCGATCACGGCGGAAGAGGCGCCGAAGCTGAAGCCGTTCATCGCGCTCGCCGAGAAGCTCGGCTCGTTCGCCGGCCAGCTCACCGAGAGCGGCATTCTCAAGGTGCAGATCACCTATGAGGGCCACGTCGCCGAGATGAAGATCAAGGCGATCACCTCCGCCGTGCTGTCCGGCCTGCTACGGCCGATGCTGGGCGAGATCAACGTGGTCTCGGCGCCGGTCATCGCCAAGGAGCGCGGCATGGAGATCGACGAGATCGTGCGCGCCGCCCAGAGCGACTATGAAAGCCTGATCACCGTCACCGTCACCACCGAGCGGCAGGAACGGTCGGTCTCGGGCACCGTCTATGCCGACGGCAAGCCGCGCCTCGTCGACATCAAGGGCATCCGCGTCGATGCCGAATTCGGCAAATCGATGATCTACGTGACCAACGAGGACAAGCCGGGCTTCATCGGCAAGTTCGCCAGCCTGCTCGGCGACGCCAGGATCAACATCGCGACCTTCCATCTCGGCCGCGTCGCGCCAGGCTCCGATGCCATCGCGCTGATCGAGGTCGACGGCGCGGTGCCGGCGGACCTGCTGGCCAAGGTGCAGGCCCTGCCGCAGGTCAAGCAGGTCAAGGCGCTGACGTTCTGAGGCATGGTCAACACTAGTGTCGTGGCCGGGACAAACCCGGGCATGACCAGTGGATCGAGCATGCCCACTTCGGGATGACGGGTATCATATCATAAATTCCGACCTGCGGAACAAGAGCGCCGCCCTCCCGAGAGGGCGGCGTTTTTGTTGATGCAGTGCCGCGCTTTATTCTTCCCGTGGCCGCCCAACTTTGTGTACCAATGGCGCCGAGAACACCTTCGTTCCAACGCCTCCGTACCACTGTTCGAAAGGGAGAAAACAATGCGTGAAGCCGTCATCGTTTCCTACGCGCGCACGGGCCTTGCCAAGTCCGGCCGCGGCGGGTTCAACATCACCCCGCCGATGTCGCTGGCGGCCCACGCGATCAAGCATGCGGTCGACCGCGCCGGCGTCGAGAAGGACTATGTCGAGGATTGCTACCTCGGCAATTGCGCCCATGGCGCGCCGAACATCGGCCGTCAGGCCGCGCTGCTCGCGGGTCTTCCCAAGTCGATCGGCGGCGTCTCGGTGAATCGCTTCTGCTCGTCGGGCCTGCAGACCATCGCGATGGCAGCCAATTCGATCCGTTCGGACGGCGCCGACTGCATCGTCGCCGGCGGCGTCGAGAGCATTTCGATGCCGGGCGGCGCGACGGCGAAGGAGACGGTCGATCCGGAGCTGCTCAAGGTCGCGCCCGACATCTTCATGGCGATGATCGACACCGCCGACATCGTCGCCGAGCGCTACAAGCTCAGCCGTGAATACCAGGACGAGTATTCGCTGGAGTCGCAGCGCCGCATGGCCTCCGCCCAGCAGGCCGGCAAGTTCAAGGACGAGATCGTCCCGATGAAGACCAAGATGAAGGTGGTCGACAAGGCGACCAAGGCGGAGAGTATCGTCGACTACGTCGTCGACCGCGACGAGTGCAACCGTCCCGAGACCACGCTGGAGGGCCTTGCCAAGCTCGAGCCGGTGAGGGGCCCCGGCAAGTACGTCACCGCCGGCAATGCCAGCCAGCTCTCCGACGGCGCAGCCGCCGTGGTGCTGATGGAAGCCAAGGACGCCGAGAAGCGCGGCCTCAAGCCGCTCGGCCGCTTCGTCGCCTGGGCTGCGGCGGGCTGCGAGCCGGATGAGATGGGCATCGGCCCGGTGTTCGCGGTGCCGAAGCTGCTCAAGCGTCACGGCCTGAAGATCGACGACATCGATCTCTGGGAGCTCAACGAAGCCTTCGCCAGCCAGTGCCTCTATTCGCGCGACAAGCTCGGCATCGATCCCGCCAGGTACAACGTCAACGGCGGCTCGATCGCGATCGGACATCCCTTCGGCATGACGGGTGCACGCTGCACCGGCCATCTGCTGCAGGAAGGTGCGCGCCGCAAGGCGAAGTGGGGCGTGGTGACCATGTGCATCGGCGGCGGCCAGGGCGGCGCCGGCCTGTTCGAGATCTACAGCTGAGGCGATCGCCTCACTGAATGCGAAAGGGCACGGCGCGAGCCGTGCCCTTTTTGCATCCGCATCGTTGTGTTCGCAATGACAGCGGAGACTAAGCGCCCGCCACCACCGGCGAAAACACCACTTCGATCAGCGTGCCGGTGTTGGCCGTGCTCTTGATGTTGAACCGGGCGCGGTTGGCTTCGACCAGCGCCTTGGTCAGCGACAGGCTCAGCGCCGAGCTGTCCGAGGCGTCCCCGGGCGGCGGGGTGCGGAACGGCTCCATCGCGGCGGCGACCTCGCGCTCGGACAGGCCATGGCCGGTGTCGCGGATGCGAAGCGCGATCTCGCCGCGATCGGACCGCGCGGTCGAGACGATGACCTGGCCGCCGGCGCTGGCGAGCCGGATCGAGTTCGAGATCAGGTTCATGGTGATCTGCCGCATCGCGCGCGCGTCCACTGTGACCTGCGGCAGCGCATGCGCGAGCGAGGTGCGGATGATGATGCGCTCGCGATTGGCCTGCGGCTGCATCACCACGACGCAGGCCTCGACCAAATCGTTGAGGTTGAGGTTGGCGAAGTTGAGGTCGAGCTGGCCGGTCTCGATCCGCGACAGCTCCAAGAGATCGTCGATGATGGTGATGACGCGCTCGCCGGAAGCGCGGATGTCCTTCATGTATTCGCCGTAGCGCTCGTTGCCGAGCGTGCCGAAGCGTTCGGAGATCATCACCTCGGCAAAGCCGATGATGGCGTTGAGCGGCGTGCGGATCTCGTGGCTGATCCGCGCCAGCATGTCGGCCTTGGCGTTGGCCGCGCCGTCGGCGAGGCGCCGTGCGTTCTTCAGCTCGCTCTCGCCCTTCTTGCTCTGGGAGAGGTCGCGGAACACGGCGAAGAAGTTCGGGCCGTCGGGCCGGGTGCGGCCCATGATCATGGCGAGCGGAATCACGCCGCCCTTCTTCTCGCGGCCGAGCACCTCGCGGCCGTGGTCGAGCAGGCTGGCGATGTCCTGGCTCTTGAGGTTTTCCAGATAGTCGATCACGACGTGCTGACTCTCGGGCGCGAACAGCGTCACCAGATTGTGCTGCATCAGCGTTTCGCCGTCATAGCCGAACAGCGCTTCGGCGCTGCGGTTGCAGGCGTGGATGTTGCCTTCGGCATCGAACATCACGATGCCTTCGGCCGTGGTGTCGAGGATCGCGGCCAGATCCTCCGCATCCGTGTCGCCGGCCTCCGGCTCGATCTCGGGCACGTAGGGGAAGGATTCCGCGACGACAGGCTCGGCGGCAACGGGCGGCGCGAGCACAGGCGCCGCAACGACAGGCGCGGCTTGCGGCAGCGCGCAGATCAGCGCATGCGCGCTCTCGCCGTCCCAGTCGATCGTGTGCAGATGCGCTTCGGTGGTCGCAAGCGGCTGTTCGCCATTGGCAAGCGTCGCGCTGATCGTCACCGGCGTGCCGGCCTGCGAGGTGCTGCTGGCCGACGAGACGCCCGGCTCGACATAGAGCGCATCGAGCCCGCCGGCATCCTCCAGCGCGTTGATGCTGGCATAGCCCATGCGCGCGAGGAACGCGGGGTTGGCGTAGAGCAGGCGGTCGAGCCGGTAGATCAGCATGCCCGTCGGCACCAGGTCGAGCAGCGCGCGGTCGCGCGCGCTGTGGCCGTGCGCGGGCGGCGCGGGCTCGGTCAGCCACTCGGCCGGCGCGTGCGGCGGCTCGGGCTCCGGCGGCAGCGGTTCGGGCGTGATCTCCGCGGCCGGCGGCTCGACGGTGACAGAAGCGATCGTCTCGCGCTCGCGTTCGAGCCGTTCGGACAATTGCCGGGCGAGCTCGTTGAACGCGCTGTTCTCGACCGGCGTCAGGGTCGGCGACCTCTGATCGCCGAGTGATCTGGAATCACCGTGCGGGCGGAACGGCACGACGTTGGGAGGCGGCGTTTCCACTGGCGTTTCCGGATCGGTTGGGTGTGAAGTTGCTTTGAGGACGGGCTCGGGCAGTTCAGGTTCAGGTGTCGGCTCAGGTTCAGGCGGCTCGGCCGGCGGAGGCGGTGCCTCTGCCACGGGTTCAGGCTCCGGCTCCGGCTCCGGCTCCGCCATGTCGGCGGACAGGCCGTGCGGCGCTGGTGGTTCGACCAGCAGCTCATAGCGGCGGAGCGCTTCGAGCCGGTTGAGGCCGTCGAGATCGCGGCAGACGCCAAAGCCCCTGAAGCCCGCAAAATTGCGATTCTGGTCGTAGACCGGCAGGCCCGCCAGTTCGACCGGCAGATGCTCGCCGCCGTCGGCCGGCCAGTTCACGGTGATCCCGGCCCAGGTGTCGTGGCTGCTGAGCGCCTGCGCGACGCGGCCCTCGGGATCGAGCGAAAATTCATCGGCGATCTCGCGCCAGGGGCGGCCGAAGCCGGCCGCCGTGTGCGCGCCCATCAGGCGGATGAACTCGTCCGAGCCGAGCACGAAGCGGCCGTCCGCATCCATCTGCCACAAAAAGCGCAGCGGAAGCTGGCGCGGTGCAGGCGGCTCCGCTGATGGCGGTTCGACCATGGCGGATGTGATCGGCGCGGCCTGCGGCGGCACAATGGCGTCGGCGAGGTTTTCAACCGGAGAGTCTGGCGCGGGCTCGCTCACCTCGACGACCGCTGCGGTAGCAGGCACCGTCTCCTGCGCCGGAGGCTCCGGCGCGGGTGCGCTCGCCTCAGGGGGAGCAGACGTTTCGACCGGCTCAGCGAACGCGTCGAATAGCGCGATCCCGCCGTCAGCCTCGCCCGAGGGCGGCGCGTCGACGATCTCAGGGGCGTGGTGAACCTGTACTTCAGGCGCGGTCTCCGCTGGGCTATCGGAAGCCTCCGCGGCAGGCGCGGCGTGCGCGGCCGCAGGTTCGATCAGCGCGACCAGTCCGACATCGGCGCCCGTGCCGACCCGTTGCAGCACCATCTGGCCGATGCCGATCGGCGTCTCGACGCGGCCGTCGCGCAGCGCATCGCTGCGCGCCTGTTCGAGCCCGGCCTCGCCGAGATCGCGAAAGCCGAGCAGGGCGCGCGCGGCTTCGCTGGCGCCGGCAAACATGCCGTCGGGCCCGAACGCGGCCATCGGCACGGTGGCACCGTCGACGAGGCGATGCAGCCGCTCGATCAGCGGCATGGTGCGCAGGGCGGGGTCCATCGCGGTGACCAGCACGGCATGATGTCCATCGGCAAACTCGAGCCGCGCGCAGCCGCAGGTCATCAGCGCGCCGAGCCGCGCGCCGAAGCCGCGCAGCCGTTCGAGCCGCATCGCACCGTTCGCGGGCAGTTGCAGGGCGAGCCGCACGATCTGGCGGCGATGGCTGTCGGCGGGGCCGAAGGTCCTGGCGGCCAGCGCAGTCGCGTTGGCCGCCCTGAACAGTTTGGCGCCGACCGGATTGGCCCAGAGCACGCGCGTGCCGTCGATCGACCAGAGCCAGGCGGGCAGGGATGAGGTCGCGTGCACGGCCAGCCTGGGATCGCCGACGCCTCGCAACTGGAAATCCGAACTTGTCATCCGACCGGCTTCAAGTCTCGCTGTCACGCATCTGGGTGCCAGGCTGCCGGGAATGACAGCCTTAAGAAAGGGTTAGTATCGCCCGCCCCCGCGGGCAGGTCCACGGTCCCACCGTAACCAGGTAAGCCTAAAGCCGCGATAACCTTAATCCCTCCGCCCCCGCAAGCCGCAGCCGGCCGGCTTCCGCAGGATTCGGGCCGTCATTCCGGGGCGCGCGGAGCGCGAGCCCGGAATCCATCAGGCCGCAACGACGGTGGAGGAATGGATTCTCAGGTGCGCAATTGCGCACCATAGCTCGCGACGTCGTCGCGCCCCGGAATGACGGAGAGATGTCGTCCCATCGCGCTCACCCTCAACCCCCGGTTCCCCACCTCCGGAACCTCATCCTCCCCGGGATTAAATTTCGCATTGCACCCCGCTGCCGCGTTGCGCTGCACAATGTTGACATGTTAGGCAGCAATACTACCGGGCGTTGGGCGAGCCGTTTTGTTTCGCGTATCCGGTCTCCGCACCGCTGAATGCAGGCCCAGATTGGGGCCCGGCGGGCGCGCCAGATGGCTCACCCCATTTTTCCAATTAGAGTGAGGGACAACCATGACAGGTGCGACTGATCCATTCTCTTCCTCCGTCATCCCGTTCGAGGTTCCGGAGCAGATGCGTGCGTTCGCCGAGAAGGGCGTTTCGCAGGCCCGCGAGAGCTACGCCAAGTTCAAGGACGCCGCCGAGAGCCATAACGGCACCGTCGAGGCCGTGTTCTCCTCCGCCCACAAGGGCGCGAGCGAATACGCTGCCAAGGTGATGGAGTTCATGAAGGCCAACACCACGGCGCAGCTCGAGTTCACCCAGGAGCTGTTCAGCGTGAAGTCGCCGCAGGACGCGTTCGCGCTGTGGACCGGCCACTCCAAGACCCAGCTCGAGACCTTCCAGGCCCAGGCCAAGGAGCTCGCCGAGATCGCCCAGCGCGCCGCCACCGCCGCCGCCGAGCCGATCAAGGCCAGCGCCGCCAAGCTCTACCCGCCCGCCGCCTGATCTTTCGGCTGGTCTTGAAGTGATTGAGAACCCGGGCCGAAAGCCCGGGTTTTTTCTTCACCTCTCCCGCTCGCGGGAGAGGCCGGCAGAGGGCTCTCTCCTCATCGGGAGTGTCGCCTCCGGGCCGGCGAGGGGAGCGCAACCTCGCGACGGTCGCCCTCAAGCCCGATTTCATTGCGCTGAGGGTGATTTACCCCGGGTTTTCGTCCGTTTGCGGCCTTGCCAAAAACGCCCGTTGCACCTAGTTTCCGCCCCGTCCAGCCCCCCTAGGTGACCGGCCCTCAAGGGCGCCCCAAGGCGCGGCTCGCAAGGATGCAGTTGTAGCTCAGTTGGTTAGAGCGCCTGTCTGTGGAACAGGAGGTCGGTGGTTCGAGCCCACCCAACTGTACCAATGCAGATGATTTGTTCTGCGTCGCCGGCTTCTTACTGATCGACCAGATGGCTGCTGACAGATGAGAAATTCGCACTCAATCTAGGTTGCCTCGCAGGTCCCTCATGGCGGCACGATCTCCTTTGCCAGCTGGTTCCACTCAAAGAAGAAAGAATTGAATATCAGTGAAGCATCGCGTTGGTAGCAAATGTGTGCGGCTTCATAGCATTGAATAATGTCGAAGTGAGCGTTCTGCAGGATGAGCATGCGCGGCCAATGAGGTTGCGCGCCTAGATGCCGACTACCGTCCGGCGACTTGTTCACTTGCATGAACTCTAGGCTAAACCGATCGTAATGTGCGACGGAACTGAACTGCGCATAGATGGCGTCGTATGACGGTGCCAGCTTCTCCTTAGCGATGTGCAAGTCGGAAAGCGGAGGAAGCTCGTCGCGCTTCTTTGCCGTTGAGCGAAGATCGAGGGTGGACCATTCTTGAAAAAACGTGCGCTGCTCCTTTGTGAGCGGTTCGGTCGCCCAAGCAGGCAGAGGTCCGTATAGCTTCTCGAAATCCGCTCGGGTCTCCGGCTTCGCGGCCTTCGCCAGATCACCCATCTTGGCGAATTTGGTGCGGTCGTATTTCTGAAACGCGAGCGGGTCCGGGTTCCTGACCAGCCAAGAAAAACGCACAGTTTGCTCGTACCGATCGCGGAGTAGTGACATAGCGGCGGGTGTCAGACCCCAGCTCGCGTTTAGTCGGACTGCGCTACTCGTGATCTCGGCAATATGGAGCATGCGAACAATCTGGAATTCGCGGCTTTGGTTATCCTCGTGCTCGTAGTCGCCAGCCAACTCTAGATATTTCAGCCACAAGCGCTCATTCATGCGGTAGCATTCGGCGACAGCCGGAGGCTGCGCGTACGGACCGAGATGATCGAAAACGGCCGGCGGCTTTTGCATACTGCCTTATGTTTGAGTCGTGATTACGGTGTCAGTGCTTGATTGGTCACTGTGGTTCTAAATCCGTTCAACGGCCCCCATCGCAGTTGCCACTTCACGGACACGGCCTAAAAGCTCTTCAGCAGTCGTTTCTCTGAACGTCTCAACGCCGTCCCATTCGAGTGGACGATATAGAAAGCCAAGTCTCGGTTGCTCGAGATATGCTGCAACGACTGCTGCACCTCTCCAAAAATTCGCTAGGATTTGGTAGGTGTAATAATTTATTCCGGTTTGCTGTTCGGCATGCTGTTCTTCGCCTCTGGCTTTATCGAACTCGATGTCCTGGAGCATCGTGGCCCCTACTATATGTTGATAGGTGTGTCCGAACGGCGACGCTAGGACCGTGATCATAAATCCTCCCACACTGCTACTCAAGAAACGTGCCGGCTGCGTCGCAATTTGGTTGATGGCGGAGGTGAAGCGGTGCTCTTCAGGGGGCATGAATGGGATGGTGGTGCTATGCGCGAGGCCCGTTGGCGTCTCAGCCTCAATGCTCTCAATTGCGGTAACAACGTCAGGCTGCCCTATCCATAGACGATCATTGTTCTCAGTGATCAATCCGTCTTTCCAAATCTTGAACATAGTGGCTCTGCTGCGGTGCGATGCCACGAGAAACTCTGTCTGAAATTTTTCACCCCTGGCTGCACTCTCAGCGCAGGCGTTTCTCAATGGTCTGATCACGTCTTCGATGCGACGGCCGCCACGCGCAATTGCAGCGGCTTCCTGGATGGCGGGGAGCGCGTATCCCACCGTCCCTGCATAGGCGACCGAAACATCCTCACAGAGGACAATAGCCTTTACTCTCCCAGGAATCAGGTTGCGCTTTGCTGTTGCTTCATCGTGGATCATTGTATCCGTAGCGATAAGCATGCGATCGCCAAATCGACGCGCCATTCCAACGGTCATCTTCGGCCCTCCCTTTCAGTTACCCCACTCAATGATAGAGATGGAATCACAGTGACAATGTACCAAACTCTCGGCGCGGGGAGTGTCCGCAACGCTTCTCACAGCTAGTTTTGTCCGCGGCGCCGTATCTCCTCGCTTCGCAATGCGCTATCGCTAGCGACCCAAAGACGTTCATGAAAAACCAACCCAGGCAAAAACCATCGTGACCTTCTTCGAGCGTCTTAAGACAGCAGCATCCGGTGAGTGGCGGGCCTACACCGAGCATCCCTTCACCAACGGATTGGCGGACGGCTCGCTCCCCGAAGCGGCGTTCCGTCACTACCTCGTTCAGGACTACCTGTTCCTCATCGAGTTTGCGCGCGCCTACGCGCTCGCGGTCTACAAGTCGCCTCGGCTTGCCGACATGCGTGAAGCATCCGCCGGCCTATCGGCCATCCTCGATGTCGAGATGAACCTGCATGTCAAACTCTGTGCCGATTGGGGTCTGTCCCCGGCCGATCTTGAACAGGCCCCGCCGGCGGCCGAGATGCTGGCCTATACGCGCTACGTGCTCGACGCCGGCATGCGCGGCGATCTGCTGGCGCTCAAGGTGGCGCTGGCGCCTTGCGTGATCGGCTATGCGGAGATCGCGACGCGGCTCGCCGCGCGTCCCCATGCGGACGCCGCGACGAACGCCTATCGCGTCTGGATCGGCGAATATGCCGGCGCGCCATATCAAGAGGTCGCGGCCAAGGCGCTAGCGCACATGGAGCATCTCGCCGATCGCTACGCCACGCCGGCCCGCGAGGCAGAACTGATTGCGATCTTCAAGGAAGCCACCCGGCTCGAGACAGACTTCTGGGAGATGGCCTGGCGCGCGGGCCAGCGTGTTCAATAAGCCTTTCGGCCGTCGTCAGGCTCAGGACCCGGAGGTTAGCAAATTGCGATGACGGTGCTCCTCGATCTGTCGGGCCGAGCTTCCGTCACCTGGCGCGACAGGTCTTGCGCTCGGTCTTCGACGACGAGAAGAAGCTCTCCATCGCCGCGTTGTCCCACACATTGCCGGATCGGCTCATGCTGCGAACGATGCCGCTCTCAATCATCAGGCGCAGGAACCGTTCGCTGACGGATTGGCTGCGGCGATTGGTCTGATCCACGAGGTTCAATCGAGATGCTCGGCTGGATCATTTTAAGTTGGACGGCGTCACTGTTATCGCATCGCGAACAGCTCCTGATGGAATCGATGTTTGGTGGGAAAGTCATGCGCGGCAAAGTCTCGTTTCAGCGCTTCGCCGAATCCCGTCGGGCCACAAAACCAGATGCTGGCCTCGCGCCATCGTGGGACGGATTGGCGAATTCGTTCACCGGTCAGGCGCCCGTCGCGAGCATCGATCAGAAGATGCAGGTGGACATCGGCTGATTTGGCGTCGGCTGCCAATTTGCCTAGCGCTTCCTCATCGACATCGGCGGTGGTGTGGAAAAGATCCACCGCCTGCGCCTGAGGCCAATCGCGGGCGTCCTTTTGCATGGCCATGTGCTTCATGCGCGCGACAAAAGGCGTGACGCCGATGCCGCCGCCGATCCAGATCTGGTGCGGACAGTCGTCATCGAAGGTGAAGCAGCCGTAGGGTCCCTCCACCGTCACTTCCTGCCCAACGCGGAGCTTCTGGCGCAAGCGCCTGGTGTGGTCGCCCAGTTCCTTGGTGATGAAGGTGATCCTGGGGTCCCCGGCGTGCCAGCCGGAGGCGATGGTGTATGGATGTGCGCCCTCCGATGCGTCCGACGTGGCGAAGGCGAACTGGCCCGGCTTGTGGCCCGGCCAGCCGTGGGGCACCTCGATTTCGGTCTCGAGCGAGGTGACGCCGGGATAATATTGCAGCGATGTGATCCTGCCTTTGACCTGCCGCCCTGCACCCACCCGCCGCAAGAGTACAAGAACCGCGGCCCATGTGCCGCTGGCAAGCAGCCCCGCCGTCACCCATCCGACTGGAGACGTCCAGTAGCTGAACTTGATCAGCACGATGCCGTGAAAGACCAGCACCAGATAAGCAAGGGCGAGAAGCCGATGCGTCTTGTAGAAGAGGCGGTAGGGAAAATATTGAATGAGAGCCAGCGCGACCAGTGCCACCGTGGCATAGAAAGCCCATTCGCCCAGGCCCTCCGCCGTCCCGTGGAGATCTGCAAGAAACGCTTCGACGGGATTCTCGATGGCGCGCCTTGCCCCACGTGCCGGTCGCTCCAGCAAACCCCAGCCGACTGCCCATTTCGGGCCGTTGGCCCAGAGCCAATGGACGATGGCAACAACAAGGGCCGCGATGCCGAACCATTTGTGCAGGCGGTACATCTTGTCGAGGCCGCCCAACCACGACTCCGGCCAGCGCGGCCGCAGCGCCAGGATCATCGCGACGCTCATGCATCCGATTGCGAGAATGCCGCTCAACTGCACCATCGCTCCACGAAGAGCAAAGAACGCGGCGGACTGAAATACGGAGGGTTCCGCAATCAGCCACAGCAGCACCAGAAGCACGAGCGTGCCCCAAAATGTGCGTTTGAGGTTCTGCATGCGAGCGTCCTTCACGCAATGTTCGGCGCAATTTATCGGTTCAAGAATTCAGCTGAAGGCAATCGACCAGCTTCGCATTGAGTTAAGTCAACATCACGCCGGGTTAAGTGCTCGGGACCGACGATCTGTGGCTACCCGCACGATCACGCCGGTTGCGACCTGAGGCAAACCGGGCAGCTTGTCGTGTGCGGATGTTTCGAGGCGGTCTTGGATCTCCCGCCATTACTCATGCGGGTCGCCACGCGCGATGTCGTTGAGAGGCGTTGCCTCGGGCCTGCCGGATGCGCGCTCCTGCTCCTCCCGCCAGGCCTTCAGTCGAGACAATCCGGCATCGATGATCTCGATGTCCTCGTTGAGCGTGGCAATCATCCCGCTGGTGTCCATTTCGGCGACGGCCGTCGCCGCTTCCAGCATCTTGGCACGGTGGGCGCGCAGCGTCTCCAGAGCGTCGCGATCCGCGAGGCGCACATAGCCGTCCACGATCAGCGATATGGCAAGCGACATCCGATCCGGCTCAATGAGCGTGCAGCGCGCGATATCCCGCGTTTCGCAGCTTCAGGACTTGCAATGTTGCGGATTCGGCCGCGGATGCGCGCGAGGTCACGTACATCTGCGACGCCATGAAGAGACAAATCGAAAATGCAATCGTCGTCGTCGCACTCGCGATCTGGTGCCAGGCCCGCATCGATTTCTCTCCCGCCGAATAGTTCCGGATTCAGAAGCGGCAGAGCGGCTATTCGTTCCTTCATTCGGGAAAAATCGGCAATCGGCGCGACGGACCTTTTCGGCGGCCAGGGTGTTTGTAGTTGCGGCAGGGACAGACAACGCTGAGGAGCTGAGCAATGAACGGAATCATCTATCTCGTCGGTCTCGTCGTCGTGGTTGGCGCCATTCTGTCGTTCCTGGGACTGCATTGATCCCAGCGCGGACGCGCCTGGCGGCCTAGCTGAGACGTGCCACCACCATGACCACCACCGGCAACGTCACCGCCGCCAGCAGCGTGCCCAGCGCGACCGCGCCCGATACCGGGTTCACCATCCGCTTGTATTGAACCGCGAAGATGTACGCGTTGGCGCCGGTCGGCATCGCCGCGAACAGCACGATCACGCCGGCTGCGACCGGCGGCAAAGCGAGCAGTTTTGCCAGCACGAACGCGGCCGCCGGCATCGCGAGCAGCTTGAGCGCGCACAGCACGACGACGCTGAACATCTCGCCCTTCACCTCGAACCGGAACAGATTGATGCCGAGCGCGATCAGCGCCGCCGGCGAGCCCGCCTGTGCCAGCAGCTCGATCGTCTTGTCGACGACGGGATTGAGGCCCAGACCGGTAAAGCGCCAGACCACGCCAAAGCCGATCCCCAGCATCAGCGGATTGCGCGCGAGATCCGCCAGCACGGGCCGGATCACCGCCAGCGGCGAGCCGCCTTGCTTGCGGCTGACAAGCTCCATCTGCAGGATGCCGCACAGCCAGAGCAGCGGCGTGTTCACCGACAGGATCAGCGCCATCGGGCCCGCCGCCTCGTTGCCCAGCGCCGAGAGCACGAGCGGAATGCCGAGCATCACGATGTTGCCGTAGACCGAGCCGATCGCGAACACGACGCCGTCCTCGCTGTCTTCGCGGCGCGCGCGCAGCAGCGTCGAGATCGCCAGCGCCGCGATCCAGATGATCGCGAGCGCGCCGTAATAGGCGCCCCACATCCGCCAGGGGCTGACGTCGGGGAATTCCGATACGACAATGGTGCGGAACAGCAGCGCCGGGATCGCGATGCTGAAGGCGAATTCGGAGATGCCCTTGTGCGCGGTCTCCGAGACGAAGCGAAACAGCACCGCGGCATAGCCGGCGGCGATCAGGGCGAACACCGGCGCGACGATCAGAACGGTGGCCATGCGCCCCTCGCTTCACGGGGACTTGGACAGGCCACCCCTCACTTTTCCGATGATCGCATTATGCCGCTGTTTTGCCCGACGTGTCAAAGAAAAATTCGTAAAATCCGTAAGTGCATCTGGAATCCGCTGTGTTCGCCTGGGCTTGGCTACTGTGCATGGGGTTGTTTTCGCGGCTTTGTTTTGGAGGGGCACTGTAGGCAGCTGTCATCCCCCGCGAAGGCGGGGGATCCAGTACGCCGCGGCTTATCGGGGGTACGTTTGACGTCTCTGGAATACTGGGTCACCCGCCTTCGCGGGTGACGACAGCTGAAAGTGCAGTTTGTCCCGCGCCCGCTCTCCCGCCTGTTGCCGAGAGCGCACACGTCGCGCCTTTCGCATTCCCGCGCGTTGCCAACGAACCGCCGTTCACCCACACTCCGCCCCGACTCGACATGCAGGGGGTATCGATGCCGGCGTTCCGTTTTCAGAAGTCCGTTCTTGCGGCCGTCTCGGGGCTTGCCTTGGCCGTTCTGGTCCAGCCGGGCACAGGCTTTGCCTACACGCAGGAGGAGCAGCAGGCCTGCTCGCCCGATGCGATGCGGCTGTGCAGCGAGTTCGTGCCGAACGTCGATGCCATCACCGCCTGCATGATCCGCAAGAAGACGCAGCTCTCGCCGCAGTGCCGGCCGTTCTTCCGCCAGGGCCCCGAGCCGTCCGAAGCCCGCGCCGGCAAGCCGACCGACATCGCACCCAAAGCGGCGAAGACGAGCGCCAAGCCGCCGAAGGCGACCAAGAAGAAAAAGACCGAGGGCTGAGCCCGCGGCAAGCGCGTTCCTTCCCTGAAACTCCTCCATGCCCGGGCTGCCGCGCGGTTTCGCGCTAGACGTGCCCGGGCATTTGCGTGTCCGGCCCGGCTCGCCGAGGACTCATCAGCCACGCGACAGCTACCGGACTCCTTTTGTTCGCCTGCGTGCGCGGACGCCTGCGACAATTCCAACCGCGTGCGATGAAAGAGAGCTGCGAGCAGGTTTGCGCGGGGAGGTTGCATTTGGATTTTCCGGCGCAACTGCCTGAAAAACGCACGAATGCTCGCGCGAAAGGCGTTTCGTTGCGGTTTGTATCTTTGTCGCAGGCGGCAGTGTGACTCAAAAGCCAACACGTCTTGTTATTTCGTGGCTGCAACGCAACTGCCGATAAATTTTTCTTTCACGAATCAGAGAGGTGATTCATTTTCGCGGCCTGGGGTCAATCTGGAGGCCAAGGGTATGAACGTTATTGTTTTCGCATCGCGTAAAGGCGGCTCGGGCAAGAGTACCCTCGCCGCACATCTCGCCGCGCAGATCAAGGCGAGCAAGCAGGTGATGCTCGTGGACGCGGATCCGCAGGGCTCGCTCACGCTGTGGCACAAGCTGCGTGGCACCAACGAGCCGCCGATCAAGGCCGCCGTGAACTCGGTCAGCGGCATCGTCTCCGCTGCCAAGCGCGACGGTTATGAATGGGTGTTGATCGACACGCCGCCGAACCTGTCGGCCGTGGTCGACGACGCCATCCGCAATGCGACGATGGTGGTGATTCCCGCCCGTCCCGGCGTGTTCGACGTCAACGCGGTGCAGGAAACGATTCAGATGTGCCGCGCGGCGCGCAAGCCCTACGCGGTCGTACTCAACGGTGCCCCGGCACGCCGCGACGAATCCGAAAGCCCGATCGTCACCATCGCCCGCGAGGCGCTTGCCAAATTCCGTGCACCGGTGTGGGGCGGCCAGATCACCAACCGTTCGGACCTGCTGATGGCGCTGAGCCATGGCGAAGGCGCGCGGGAATATCAGGCCGAGAGCCGTGCGGCTCAGGAAATCGCCAGGCTGTGGGCAGCGATCGAGCGTTCGGTGAAGGCCATTCGCGGCACGGCGTCGGCATCCGGCGCGATGCACAAGCAGGCCGCTTAACTTCAACCAACAATCCCCGGACGAGAACGCGCGGCTCTCCGCGCGTTTTGCGTTTCAGAGGGTGTTGTGAAGTCAAGCCACCATCAGCATGTAGAACACGATCACCGGCGACAGCGTCAGGATCACCGACCAGATGCCGACGGCCCAGAGGATGTCTTCGGTGGTGAAGCTCTCTTCGGTGGTATGGCTCTGCTGTCCGGCGCCGTAATGCGACACCACTTCGTTCCGACTATTCACGAACGCCCCCGCGATTTCTTCGCTTATGGACGTGGACGATACGCCAGATGTTTTAAAATTCCGGGTCGCAATCCCCTGCGCATTTTGAGCGCATTTGTGACCTCCGTTTAACCATCAGCGCGGGCCGGCATCAGCCGACGAGCCAGACCCGAACCAGCAGCACCGGGATCAGGCCGAGCATCACCGCCCAGAACCCGAACGACGACACGACCAGAATTCCCTGCAAGAGATCGGCGGGCGCGAACTGGCTCGCGGCCGTAGGCCGGGTGCGATGCGCCATGATCATTCCCCCTTTGAAAAGACTTTGAACGAAAACGATAGGCGCGCTTCCGTAAACGAGACGTGGACGCGCCATGCGGCGGCTGCGAAGGCTGTTGGGGCGGGGTTAACCAAGGGCGGCTCTGACCCTCCGCTGGAGGGGGAGGGTCAGCGCGCCTACGCCGCGACCTTCACCCGTCGCTCGATCTCGCGATCGATCGTCGCCGCGAGTTCGCTGCTGATCTCCACCATCGGCAGGCGCACTTCGGGGCTGTCGATCAGGCCGCTGCGCCACAGCCAATACTTCGCCGGTGCCGGGCTCGGCTCGGTGAACAACAGGCGCGTCAGCTCGGACACCTCGTGCCAGCGCGCCAGCGCCGCATCATGGTTGCCGCGCTTCAGCTCGGCCTGCACGGCCGCGAACGTCGCGGTCTCGACATGGGCCGACAGCACGATGCCGCCGTCGGCGCCGTCGACGAGCGCCTCGAAGTAATTCGCATCCTCGCCGGTCAGCACGCGAAAGCCCTTCGGGCGGTCGCGCAGCAGCGCGATCGACTGCTCGCGGTTGGCGCCGCAATCCTTCAGCCCGACGATGTTCGGATGCTCGGCGAGCCGCAGCAAGGTCTGGTTGGTGATGTTGACCGAGGTCCGGTAGGGAATGTTGTAGAGCGCCAGCGGCCAGGCGGCGTGATCGGCCAGCGCCTCGAAATGCGCCAGCAGGCCGCGCTGCGACGGCCGCACGTAATAGGGGCTGGCGATCAGATAACCGTCGATCGGCCAGTCCGCGGTCTCATCGAGCCGCTCCTTCAGCCGCGCGGTGTCGGCGCCCGACAATCCCAGGCAAAGCGGAACAGAGCGCCGCCCTGCCGCCATCTCGTCGCGCACCACTGCAACCAGCCGTTCGAGCTCGGCATCGCGTAGCGTCATGCCTTCCCCGGAGGTTGCCCCCAGGACAAGGCCGTCGACGGCGTGTGCGCTGTAGTGCCGCGTCAGCCGCCGCAGCGACGTCTCGTCGAGACGTCCGTCGCGAAACGGCGTCACCAGCGGCAGCCACAGCCCGTGCAAATGATCTTCCAGACCGGTCATGTTTCTTCTCCTTCTCGTAAAAACCTGAGACGGAGGGCACATGAAAAAACCCCGTCCAGGTGGCGGGGTTTGCGGGTTTTGCTGCGATGACGAAGTCGATATTAGCGCGCGCAAAAATCCGAGGCCCCGGGATGGGGGCCTTTTTTCGAAACGATTGCGCACGACTTCGTGATCATTTGCAAATGATGCTGGCTATGCCCAAAACTGTCAATACACGCGGAAGGCGAAGGCCAAACCCGGCAGAAAAAAAGCCGGGCTCTCGAACGAGCCCGGCTTAAGGTATTGGCCACGTGAGGCCGACACAATCACCTTCCAAGAGGGATTACTGAACTCCCGCGCCACTGGAGGAGGGGGACAAATGCGCAACGCGAAGGCTCAGCGTGCAAGCAGTATGGGCTTGACGAGCGCCATGCAGCAAGCGTCCAGGTCGCATGTCAGACATGCGGAAATCAGGAAGGCCAGCGCTGCGCCTTGCTCACCACGAAGTCGCGGAACACCTGCACGCGCGCAACCGTCTTCAACTCCTCGGGATAGACGAAGTACGTATCGAGCTGGATCGAATCCGATTCGCCGAACAGTTGTACGAGCCGGCTCTGTTCTTCGATCAGATAGTCCGGCAGTGCCGCAATGCCGAGGCCCTGCTGGCAGGCGCGCACGAGACCGAGGATGTTGTTGACCTTGAAATAGGCTTCGCGCGGACCCGAGCCGTTGCGGCCGGCTTCGACCAGCCAGTTGCGGTTCTGCAGATGCGGCGCGAAGCTGCCGTCCGAGAGCGTGATGATGCGGTGAGCGTCGAGCTCTTCCAGCGTGCGCGGCGTGCCGAAGCGCTTGATGTAATCAGGCGAGCAATAGGCGTGGAAGCCCATCGCGAACAGCTTGCGCTGGATGAGATCCGGCTGGGTCGGCTTGCGGGTGCGGATCGCGACGTCCGCCTCGCGCATCGACAGGTCCAGCTCCTCGTCGGTGACGATCAGCGAGATCCGGATCTCGGGATAGAGCGCGGTGAACTCGCCGAGCCGCGGGATCAGCCAGTTGATGCCGACGCCGGGTGTGGTGGTGATCTTGAGGTCGCCGCTCGGCCGCTCGCGGCTGTCGGTCAGCTTGGCGCGCGCCGCCTGCAGCTGCATGAACACGTCATGCGCGGTGCGGAACAGAAGGTCGCCCTGTTCGGTGAGGATCAGGCCGCGGGCGTGGCGGTGGAACAGCGAGACCGAAAGCTCCTGCTCCAGCGCCGAGACCTGGCGTGACACCGCCGATTGCGACAGGCCGAGCTGCTCGCCCGCATGCGTGAAGCTGCCCGCTTCCGCCGCCGCGTGAAACACCTTCAGCTTGTCCCAATCCATATCCGTAAATCCGTCGCGTGTTCGAGGCATGATCTTTATTCCGCTGCCGCGCGCTCGCTGGCGCGCAGGGCCAAGAATCGTTCGGCCTCGAGGGCTGCCATGCAGCCGAGGCCGGCGGCCGTGACGGCCTGGCGATAGGTTTCGTCGGCGACGTCGCCGGCGGCGAACAGGCCGGGCACGGAGGTCGCGGTCGAATTCGGGGCGACCTCGACATAGCCGGAGGGTTTGAGCTTGATCTGGTCCTTCACGAGCTCGGTCGCCGGCGCATGGCCGATGGCGATGAAGACGCCGTCGGTCTTCAGGTCGGTGAGCGCGCCGGTCTTGACGTTCTTCAGGCGCACATGGGTGACCTTGTTCGGGCTCTCGGTGCCGCAGATCTCGTCGATGGCGGCGTCCCAGACCACCTTGATCTTCGGGTGCTTGAACAGGCGCTCCTGCAGGATGCGTTCGGCGCGGAAGTGATCGCGACGATGCACGATGGTGACCTGCGAGGCGTGGTTGGTGAGGTACAGCGCCTCCTCGACCGCGGTATTGCCGCCGCCGACCACCACGACCTCCTTGTTGCGATAGAAGAAGCCGTCGCAGGTGGCGCAGGCCGAAACGCCGCCGCCCTGGAATTTCGCTTCGGACGGCAGCCCGAGCCAGCGCGCTTGCGCGCCTGTGGCGAGGATCACGGCGTCGGCGAGATAGACGTCGCCGCTGTCACAGGTGAGGCGGAACGGCCGCTGCGTCGTGTCCAGCTTGATGACCAGGTCGGAGACGATCTTGGTGCCGACATGGACCGCCTGCTTCTCCATCTGCTCCATCAGCCAGGGGCCCTGGATCACGTCGGCGAAGCCGGGATAGTTCTCGACGTCGGTGGTGATGGTGAGCTGGCCGCCCGCCTGCATGCCCTGGATCAGGATCGGTTCGAGCATCGCGCGCGCAGCGTAGATCGCCGCCGTATAGCCAGCGGGCCCGGAGCCAATAATGACGACCTTTGCATGAACAGGAGCGGACATATCGACGGACGCCTTTGTCACGGGGAACTGCAGCGCGGGTGCGGAAAGAGCCAGGAGGCCTCGCGGGGGCGCTGAAATATCAGAGCTAATCTAAGCCTTCTGGTGAGCTATGCAAGAATTGCATTCCCATTCGGCGGATTTTTCCAACAGGGAACAAAAGTCGGTCGGGGTGAACGCGCAATAAAATTGCGCTGGCGGGCGCGACTGGGTATGAGGATTGCACCAGACCCACCCGATACCGCCATAAAGGCCAGGAGTTCCAGTCACGTGTCGCGGAACCTAGACGAGATCGACCTGAAGATTCTCACCGAGATTCAGGCCGACGGTCGAATCACCAATGTCGAGCTTGCCAAACGGGTCGGCATTTCGCCCCCGCCGTGCCTGCGCCGCGTCCGGGCGCTGGAGGAGGAGGGCTACATCCACGGCTATCGTGGGCTGCTGGACGCGCGAAAACTGGGCTTTGACGTCACCGTGTTCGCCGCCGTGCATCTGTCCAGCCAGGCCGAGGCGGATTTGCGCGCCTTCGAGGAGTTCGTCCGCGCCGAACCCCTGGTTCGGGAATGCTGGATGCTGTCGGGCGAGGTCGATTTCATCCTGAAATGCGTCGCGCCCGACATGGCGACGTTCCAGGATTTCGTGACCCATCTGACCGCCGCGCCCCATGTACGCAACGTCCGCACCTCGCTGGTGCTGCATAATTCGAAGTACGAGGCGGCCGTGCCGCTGGACGTGAAGGGACGGAGGTAGCCTCTCGAGGCGTCCTGCCAGTCCCGTCATCCTGAGGTGCTCCTCGTCGGGCGCAAAGCGCCCGATGAGGAGCCTCGAAGGATGCACGGCCCGCGTACATCCGCGTGCGGCAACAGCGGGGCCGTCGCCCTTCGAGGCTCGCCGAAGAGGCGAGCACCTCAGGGGGACGGTGAAAGAGTTGCGCTCGCAATGACGCGGATCGACAGCAACACGCTGAAACAAAAAAGGCCGCGCACCGCGCGGCCTTTTCGAAACATCATCACCCTCAGCGGCAAATCCTTACCGCCACTCCACCTTGGTGATCTCATACGCCTTGGCGCCGCCGGGTGCGTTGACCTCGACGGTCGAGCCCTTCTTCTTGCCGATCAGCGCGCGTGCGAGCGGCGAGGTGATGGAAATGCGGCCTTTCTTGGCGTCGGCTTCGACCTCGCCGACGATCTGCCACACCGCCTTCTTCTCGGTGTCCTCGTCGACTAGCGTCACGGTGGCGCCGAACTTGATGGTGTCGCCGGACAGCTTCGAGATATCGATGATGTCGGCGCGCGCGAGCTTGTCCTCGAGCTCGGCGATGCGGCCCTCATTGTGGGACTGCTCTTCCTTCGCGGCGTGGTATTCCGCGTTCTCCGAGAGGTCGCCGTGCGAGCGGGCCTCCGCAATGTGCTCGATGATGCGCGGACGGTCCTCGGACTGGCGCTTCTTCAATTCTTCCCCGAGCGCGGCAAAGCCGCCCGCAGTCATCGGAACCTTTTCCATCTCTTCTCTCGTCCTTCGGCCGCGCGCCCGACCAGACAGTGGGCGCGGCAGCCTTGATTCGTCAGTGTCCCCGGGGGCTGAATACACGCCCGCCGGAACCGTTATGTGGGGCTGGCGCCGGAACAGAACAACCACATGGCCGGACAGTTCCTCCGGCCATTGTGGCTTCATTGCCAGTCACTTAGCGGAAGCTTCGCCGCCGCTAGCGATCAGGTTTCCGAAAAGTAGCTCTGCAGGGTCCGAACCTCAAGGTCCCCGCCCAGATAGGCGCGGATGCCCTGCGCGGCCGCCACGGCCCCGGAAAGAGTGGTGTAATACGGCACTTTATGCAAGAGGGCCGCGCGCCGCAGCGAACGGCTGTCGGCGAGCGCCTGCGGGCCCTCGGTGGTGTTGAAGACCAGCTGGACGTCGCCGTTGGTGATGGCGTCGACGATGTGCGGCCGCCCTTCCAGCACCTTGTTCACCTTCTCGGTCGGGATACCCTGGTCGGTCAGGAAGCGCGCCGTGCCCGATGTCGCCAGCACCTTGAAGCCGAGCGAATGCAATTCGCGAACGGCCTCCGCGATGCGCGTCTTGTCGCTCTCGCGCACCGAGACGAACACCGTACCCTTGCGCGGCACCCTCGTGCCGCCGCCGAGCTGGCTCTTGGCAAAGGCGACCTCGAAATTTCGGTCGATGCCCATGACCTCGCCGGTCGAGCGCATTTCCGGACCGAGCACCGTGTCGACGCCGGGGAAGCGCGCGAACGGGAAGACCGATTCCTTGACGCCGACATGCTTGAGCTGCGCCTTCTTCAGCTTGAAGTCGGCGAGCTTCTCGCCGGCCATGATGCGCGCGGCAATCTTCGCCACCGGCGTGCCGACCACCTTGGCGACGAAAGGCACCGTGCGCGAGGCGCGCGGATTGACCTCGAGCACGTAGATATCGCCGTCCTTGATGGCGTATTGCACGTTCATCAGGCCGACGACGTCGAGGCCGAGCGCGAGCTCGCGGGTCTGGCGCTCCAGCTCCTCGATCATCCTGGCGTCGAGCGAATAGGGCGGCAGCGAGCAGGCGCTGTCGCCGGAGTGAATGCCGGCTTCCTCGATGTGCTCCATGATGCCGACGATGAAGGTGTCCTTGCCGTCGGAGAGGCAATCGACGTCGACTTCGGTGGCGTCCGAGAGATAGCGGTCGAACAGCAGCGGGTTCTTGCCGAGCACCGTGTTGATCTGCCCGGTCTTGTCGTTCGGATAGCGCGCCTTGACGTCGGCGGGCACCAGCTCCGGCAGCGTGCCGAGCAGATAGTCGCTCAGCTGGTTCTCCTCGCGGATGATCTGCATCGCGCGGCCGCCGAGCACGTAGGACGGGCGCACCACCAGCGGCAGGCCGAGATCGGTCGCGACCAGGCGGGCCTGCTCGACCGAATAGGCGATGCCGTTTTTCGGCTGCTTGAGGCGGAGCTTGTCGAGCACGCGCTTGAAGCGGTCGCGGTCTTCGGCAAGGTCGATGGCGTCGGGCGAGGTGCCGAGAATCGGCACGTCGGCAGCTTCCAGCGCGCGCGCCAGCTTCAGCGGCGTCTGGCCGCCGAATTGTACGATCACGCCATGCAGCGTGCCGTTGGTGCGCTCGGTCGCGATGATCTCCAGCACGTCCTCGCCCGTGAGCGGCTCGAAATAGAGCCGGTCGGCGGTGTCGTAATCGGTCGACACCGTCTCCGGATTGCAGTTGACCATGATGGTCTCGTAGCCGGCATCGGCGAGCGCGAAGCAGGCGTGACAGCAGCAATAGTCGAACTCGATGCCCTGGCCGATGCGGTTTGGGCCGCCGCCGAGGATGATGACCTTCTTCCGGTCCGACGGCTGGCTCTCGTCGGCGACGGCGCCGGCGAAGGGAGACTCGTAGGTCGAGTACATGTAGGCCGTGGGCGAGGCGAATTCGGCCGCGCAGGTGTCGATGCGCTTGAACGCCGGGCGGACGCCCAGCGCGTGACGCTTGGCCGTGACGTCGGCATCCGCGATCTGCGCCAGCACCGCAAGCCGCGCGTCCGAAAAGCCCATGGCCTTCAGCGTGCGCATGCCGAAGGCATTGGAGGGAAGGCCGCTCTTCTTGATCTTGTCTTCCATGTCGACGATGCCGCGCATCTCGCCAAGGAACCACGGATCGATCTTGCAGGAGTTGAAGATCTCCTCGTTGGACCAGCCGAGCCGCATCGCCTGCGCGACCTGGAGCAGCCGGTTCGGCGTCGGCGTGCCGAGCGCGGCGCGGATCGCATTCTTGTCGTCGCCCTGGCCGAGGCCGTCGATCTCGATTTCGTCGAGGCCGGTCAGGCCGGTCTCGAGCCCGCGTAGCGCCTTCTGCAGGCTTTCCTGGAAGGTGCGACCGATCGCCATGACCTCGCCGACCGACTTCATCGATGTCGTCAGCGTGGTGGAGGCGCCGGGGAATTTCTCGAAGGCGAAACGCGGGATCTTGGTCACCACGTAGTCGATCGTCGGCTCGAACGAGGCCGGCGTCGCGCCGCCGGTGATGTCGTTGGCGATTTCGTCGAGCGTGTAGCCGATCGCGAGTTTTGCCGCGACCTTGGCGATCGGAAAGCCCGTTGCCTTCGAGGCCAGCGCGGACGAGCGCGACACGCGCGGGTTCATCTCGATCACGACCATGCGGCCGTCTTCGGGATTGACGCCGAACTGCACGTTGGAGCCGCCGGTCTCGACGCCGATCTCGCGCAGCACCGCCAGCGAGGCGTCGCGCATGATCTGGTATTCCTTGTCCGTCAGCGTCAGCGCCGGAGCCACCGTGATCGAGTCGCCGGTGTGCACGCCCATCGGATCGAAATTCTCGATCGAGCAGACGATGATGCAATTGTCCTTCTTGTCGCGCACCACCTCCATCTCGAACTCTTTCCAGCCGAGGACGGATTCCTCGATCAGGACTTCGTTGGTCGGGGACGCATCCAGGCCGCGCTCGATGATGTCGAGGAATTCTTCCTTGTTGTAGGCGATGCCGCCGCCGGTGCCGCCCATGGTGAAGGAGGGACGGATGATCGCGGGCAGCCCGATCTCGGACAGCGCCATCAGCGCCTGGCCCAGCGCATATTCCTGATAGCGCTTGCGGCGGTCGCCTTCGCCGAGCGTCCATTGCCTGTCGTGCTCCTCAAGAGCGGCGCCCGACAGCTTCTCGCGTTCGGCCTGGTGCTTGTCGCGGAAGGACTTCTTCAGGGCGGAGGCGTTGGCGAGCCGCGACTTGGGCGTCTCGAGCCCGATCTTGGTCATGGCCTCGCGGAACAGCTGGCGGTCTTCGGCCTTGTCGATGGCGTCAGCCGTCGCGCCGATCATCTCGACGTCGAACTTTTCCAGCGTGCCCTGCCGGCGCAGCGACAGCGCGCAGTTCAGCGCGGTCTGGCCGCCCATGGTCGGCAACAGCGCGAAGCCGCCGGGAATGACGTGACGTTCCTTCTCGATGATCTTGGCGACGATCTCGGGCGTGATCGGCTCGATATAGGTCGCATCCGCCAATTCCGGGTCGGTCATGATGGTGGCCGGATTGGAATTGACGAGGACGATGCGATAGCCCTCTTCCTTCAGCGTCTTCACCGCCTGCGTGCCCGAATAGTCGAACTCGCAGGCCTGGCCGATCACGATAGGGCCGGCGCCGATGATCAGGATGGTGGTGATGTCTGTACGTTTGGGCATCAACTCTCGCCGAAGTGGAATTTGGGCACAAAAAAAGGGCGCGCTTGCTGCGCGTCCCCTGTGGCCGAGAGCGCGTTGGTCTCCCTCGCGCGCGGACGGGTCTTAGACCAGTTTTCGGGGCGGCGAAACCCCGAAAAGCGCCCATCAACCAGCAATTTTGACGGGTTTTGGCCGCGCCTGCCAGCCACGGGCGAGATGCACCAGAAGCGCTGCTGAAACGCTCAATCCGCCGACCCAGCCGAGATCGGCCGGGCTCCACCCCGCGAGCACGGCACCGCCCAGGGCGCCCCCGATCGCAAAGCCGAGATACATCGCTGAGGCGTTGAGCGAGAGCGCGACCATCGAGGCCTGCGGGTCGATCCGGATGATGCTGGCGATCTGGGCCGGATAGAACGCCCAGCCCGAAACGCCCTGGAGGAAGATCGGGCCCAGGATCGCATAATGCGCCTGGCCGGGGAGGAATTTCAGCACCAGCGAATGCAGGAAAAGCGCGCTGGCCATGCCGGTCAGGCCGAGCGCCGCCGTGACGATGGCGCCGAGCCGGTCCGCCAGCAGGCCGCCGAGCATGTTCCCGATCGCGGCGGCCGCGCCGAAAACCAGCAGCGCGAGGCTGATCTGCGAGGCGTCGAAGCCGAGCGCGCGCAGCGGAACGGCGAAATAGGTGAACATGGTGAAGCCGCCGAGCGCCCATAGGATCGTGATGAGGAGTGCGATCAGGACGTTGCCGTGGCGCGCCACGGCCAGCCGCTCGGCGAGCGAAGCGGTGTTGCGCGGCAGGCCGCGGGGCAGGCCAAAAAGCAGGCCTGCCAGCGCGATTCCGCCGAGCAGGGCGACCAGGGCGAACGTCGCCCGCCAGCCGAACAGGCTGCCGATCCAATTGCCGAGGGGGACACCGATCACGGTTGCGATCGTGAGGCCGGAGGTGACCAGCGCCACGGCGCGGCCGCGCCTTTCGGGGGAGGAGACCGCCACGGAAACCCCGAGCGCCGTCGGCATGCACAGGCCGGCGCCGAGCGCCATCAGCATCCGCGATGCCATCAGCAGTGCAAACCCGGAGGCGGCCACCGCCAGCAGATTGCCGGCGATGAAGGTCGACAAGGCGAGCATCAGCACGGTGCGGCGGTCGATATTGTTGAGGGTTACCGCGAGGATCGGCGACCCCACGGCATAGGTGAGCGCGTAGACGCTGACCAGCTGTCCGGCGGCCGGCACGGAAATCTGCAGGTCGGCCGCGATGGTCGGCAGCAGGCCTGCGATGACGAAGGCCTCCGTCCCGATCGCAAATGCCGCGACCGCCAGCCAGAATACGCTCATGCTCGTCATTCCTATGTTCAATAATCATTGAACTATTGAGCGGTAGTCTGCTAATGTCAATTGGTTCAAGAACTATTGAACAAATGAGCCGCATTGTTATGATTGCGCCATGAGTCGCACGCCTCCTCACCCGACCCGCGAGCAGATCGAACTGCCAATGGTTCTGGATTGCCTGAGTGATCCGATCCGGCTCGCGATCGTCTACCAGCTCGCCAAGCAGGAACATGTCAGCGGCGAATTGCGCTGCGGTGACTTCTACGCGCTCAGTGGGAAGTCGAACCTCGCCTATCACTTCGCCAAGCTGCGCGAATGCGGCGTGATGCAGACGCGCGTGGCCGGCACCAATCGCTTCATGCGGCTGCGCCGCGAGGATCTCGACGTGCGCTTCCCGGGCCTGCTCGATGCCGTGCTCAACTCTGCGGCCAGGGACGCCGACCGGCTTCAGCTGCTGCCCGGGTGCGAAATGGTCGCCGCCGACCCAAACTGAGACGATTGCGCGCCGGCCGCTGATTTGCCCGCGGTATCAAAGCCTTCAGAAGATCCAGCGGACATCACGCCGGCCATGGCCGGCTACTGTGCATGGGGTGGTTTTAGACATTTTTTGTTTGGGCGACAGTCCGTCTACGCTTTCGCTTCGCTCAGCTACGCCGGACACGCTTCGCCCTTGCGGATCTCGCGTGGCTGCGCCACGCGAAGCCCCGCAGGGGCGAAGCGTGGAGACCCGGCCTGGATTTGAACCAGGATGAAGAGCGATGCACTGCTCTCGCGTAGACGCTTCCGCCACCGGGCCGCGGAGATCATGTCCGATCGAGGTGCGACAAGCCACCCCGTGTGGTCGTTATGCTTAACGCACCAGGGGCGGCCGTGCGATGAACGTCATGCGCCAGCGATTATGGCCGATATTGGTGTGCGCGCGCTGGGCTGCGAAGCCGGCCGCTTTGAGCTTGGCGGTAATTTCGTCCTCGCTGTAGCGCTGCAGCCCGATGCGGGTGCGCAGATGACGGTAGTCCGACAGCGCGGTGCTGATCAGCCCGATCAGCGCGTCCTTCAGGAAGCCGTGACGCAGGCCGAAGCTGAGCAGCGCCATCACGTCCCTGAACATGCCGACATTGGGCTGCAGGATATCGCCGAGCACCAGCTTGCCGGACGGGGTCAGCAATCGCCGGACGTTGATGAGCGCGGCATCGAGCTCCTCCGGCGTCATATATTGCGCGACCGAGTTCATCACCACGAGGTCGATCGACTGGTCCTGCATCTTGCGAACGTCGTCCAGTGAGCGGACGCGGATCTTCGTGTTCGGGGCAAACCGCGCGATCAGCCGGCCGCGTACGCCCGGAGCGGGTTCGGCGAGGATCAGCTTGCCGCAGGCGGCCGCCACCTGGCTCGCCGACAGCGCCTCGCCGCAGGCATAGTCCAGCACGGTCGCCTCGGGCGAAGTGATGTAGCCGATGATGTCCCGCGCGATGATCTGGAAATGCAAATCGCGATGCAGATTGCTGACATAGATCGTGTGCGTGGAGTCGTAGTAATCGATCCAATCGTCCATGGTATCCGAGGGCCCCGGCCAAACGGTTCCTGTACTGGAACCGGCGCTGCCTGTCTGCGTTAGGGGTGTGACGGCGCGCCGTCAATGTCCGCGTCCTAACAGGAAGGTTTCCCGTGAGCAAAGCCCCCAGCAAGGTCTCGCCCGACCTCGACACCCCCACCGATCTGTCGCCCCAGGCGGTCAAGAAGGTTTCCGAGGCGCTCAACGTGCTTCTGGCCGACGCCTTCGCGCTCTATCTGAAGACCAAGAATTTCCATTGGCACGTCAGCGGCCGGCATTTCCGCGACTATCATCTGCTGCTCGACGAACAGTCCGACCAGATTTTCGCGACCACCGACCAGCTCGCCGAGCGCGTCCGCAAGATCGGCGGCGCGACGCTGAAGTCGATCGGCCAGGTCGCAAAGCTCCAGACCATCAAGGACAACGACGAGGACTATGTCCCGCCGCGCGAGATGCTGCGCGAGCTGATGCAGGACAACAAGCACGTCGCCGCGGCGATGCGGAAGGCCCATGAAGTCTGCGACGAGGCCGGCGATGTCGCCAGCGCCAGCCTGCTCGAAAACTTCATCGACGACACCGAGCGTCGCACCTGGTTCCTGTTCGAAGCCACCCGCCAGGAAGGCGGCAACGAGGCGTAGGCCACGTTGCTGTAGGGTGGATTAGCCGCAGGCGTAATCCACCAAATCTGTCTCCGCGGAAATAGAAGAGGTGGGTTACGCTTCGCTAACCCACCCTACAGCACCTTGCTTGTAGCTACCGCCACAACCGCATCAACGCCCCGTCCTTCCCCGTCACCGGATCGGCCGGCGGCAGCGCGACATTCGGAATCGTCTTCAGCGCCTTGGCGTGGTTCTCCGCCGTCGCCCGCGTGATCTGCATCTTCGCGCCCGGCGGATAGGCGCCGATCACGCAGAAATCATCGCTCGCCGTGATGCACTGATGTCCCGTGCCCGCCGGCAGGATCGCGACATCGCCAGCCTTGATCTCCAGCACCTCGCCATGGTCGCCGCCGAAGCGGACCCGTGCACTCCCGCGCGCGACGCCGAGCACTTCATGCACCGTCGCGTGGTAGTGCAGATAATCGTAGACGCCGTTGCGCCACGAGCCGCCCCAGCCGTTCGCTTCGAACAGGTCTTCGATGGTCTCTTCCGGGCGCTTCGGATCGAGCGTCACCACGCCCTGGTAGACCAGGAAGGGGACAGCGTTGTTCGGCACGAGTCCGTCATCCTCAAACACGATGGCGAGCGGCTCGGCCTTGTCGCGGATGACGGACATGACAGGCTCCGGTAGCAATTGACTGGAAATCAAGACGGCACAGGCGTCCTTGTTCCTGAAATCAGTCCATAGGCGGGCTTGACGGAGATCAAGGCGCAAGCGGCCGTTCACGGGCACGCAACCCAAATTGGAAGAGGGGGACCGCCATGTACGCATCCGACGTTGCGCAGCGCCATTTTTCGGCGGCCGTCGATGAGGCCGAGGCGGCCGGCCTCGGGCACGAAGCCGTCTGTCGCGCCCTGCTCAGCCTCGTGATCTCGAAATATCTCGAGACGCGATCGGTTGCCGACATCCAGGCGGAGCTGCGCTTCATCGCCGAGAATTGCGATCCCGACACGGACTTCATGTTCATGCGTCCGTGACGCATAGCCGGCGGTCTCGTCCGCCGGCGTCTTTTGGAATTACGCGCTCTTCTTCTGCTGCCGCATCAAATCGGCGAAGCGCTGGAACAGATAGTGCGAGTCGCGCGGGCCGGGCGAGGCCTCGGGGTGGTACTGCACCGAGAACACCGGCTTGCCGTCGAGCTGGATGCCGCAATTGGAGCCGTCGAACAGCGAGATGTGGGTCTGCGTCGCGCCCTTCGGCAGCGTGTTCTCGTCCACGGCGAAGCCGTGGTTCATCGAGGTGATCTCGACCTTGCCGGTGGTCTCGTCCTTGACGGGATGATTGGCGCCGTGATGGCCCTGATGCATCTTCTTCGTCTTCGCGCCGACCGCGAGGCCGAGCATCTGGTGGCCGAGGCAGATCCCGAATGTCGGCGTGCCCGACTTGATCACGTCCTGGATGACAGGCACGGCATATTTGCCGGTCGCGGCCGGATCGCCAGGGCCGTTCGACAGGAACACGCCGTCCGGCTTCATCGCCAGGATGTCTTCCGACGAGGTCGTCGCCGGCACCACCGTCACCTTGCAGCCGACGCCGGCGAGCAGGCGCAGAATGTTGCGCTTGATGCCGTAGTCGATGGCGACGACGTTGAACTCCGGCTTGTCCTGCCGGCCAAAACCCTTGTCCCACAGCCAGGGCGTCTCGTCCCAGGTGAAGCGCTGGCCGGAGGTGACCATCGGCACGAGGTCCATGCCCTCGAGGCCCGGCCATTCCCGCGCTTCTTCCTTCAGGCCGTGCAGGTCGAACTCACCGGTCTTGGAATGCACGATCACCGCGTTGGGCATGCCCTTCGAACGGATCAGCGCGGTCAGCGCGCGGGTGTCGATGCCGGACAGGCCGATGATGCCGCGGGCCTTGAGCCAGGCATCGAGATGCTTGGTGGAGCGGTAGTTCGAGGGATTGGTGATCGCGGTGCGCAGGATCACGCCGCGCGCACCGGGCGTCGCGGCCATGTTCACCGTCTCGATGTCTTCCTCATTGGTCCCGACATTGCCGATATGCGGGAAGGTGAAGGTGATGAGCTGCCCGGCATAGGAGGGATCGGTGAGGATCTCCTCATAGCCGGTCATCGCCGTGTTGAAGCAGACTTCACCCACGGCATGGCCTTCGGCGCCAAGACCGAAGCCTTCGAGCACCGTGCCATCGGCGAGCACGAGGAGCGCGGTCGGTTTATGGTCCGGCCAAGCGGTATCGTTTTCATGTTGTGTCATGAGCCCGCTTCATAGTCTCCGCGAGCGCCGCCGTCAAAGCGCAGATGCGCCGATTCACATGCGTTTTTGCATATTTGACAGGTGGTCTCAGGCACTTAAGCTTGCCCGGAATAATTTCCGGCAAATCCTGGGGCTTGCGAGGCAATAATGGACCAGACCGTCCCCATCCTGCTGGTTCCGGGGCTGGCGTCCTCGGCCCGGATCTATGCCCCGGTGATCCCGGCATTGTGGCGGCTCGGCCCGGTGATGGTCGCCAACCATATCCGCGACGACAGTATGACGGCGATCGCCCGCCGGGTCCTGAGCGAGGCGCCGCCGCGCTTCGCGCTCGCCGGCCATTCCATGGGCGGTTACATCGCGCTCGAGATCATGCGCCAGGCGCCCGAGCGGGTCGCAAAGCTCGCGCTCATCAACACCCAGGCACGGCCTGATACGCCCGAGGCGACCGCGCGGCGCCGCGGCCTGATGGAGCGGGCGAGACGCGGCGAGCTGCGCGCGGCACGCGAGGAGATGTTTCCCGAACTGGTGCATCCATCGCGCCGCGACGACGCTCATATTCGCCGGCTCGTGGACGAGCAGGGCGAGGACGTCGGCGTGGAAGGCTATTTGCGGCAGCAGACCGCGATCATGGCGCGGGTGGATTCGCGGCCCACGCTGGCGACGATCAAATGCCCGACGCTGGTGCTGACGGGCGATCAGGACAACACCATTCCGAATGCGTTCTCGAAGGAGATGGCGGCGGGCATTGCCGGCGCGAGGCTGGTGATCCTCGAACGTTGCGGGCATCTGCCGCAGCCGGAACAGCCCGAGGCGACGGCGCGGGCGCTGGCCGAATGGCTTCAAACCCAGGTTGTCTCAGGAGCGCGAACGGCCTAGATCAGGCCTCGGATATGCGAAGGGATCACGATCATGCTGCGCGACGACATCAACAATGCGGTTAAGGAGGCCATGAAGGCCAAGGACGAGCGTAAGCTCTCCACGCTGCGCATGGTCAACTCGACCATCAAGAACGCTGACATCGAGGCCCGCGGCAACGGCAAGCCGCCGCTCTCCGATGCCGACCTGCTTGGCGTCTTTCAGAAGATGATCAAGCAGCGTCAGGAGTCGGTCGAGCTCTACGAAAAGGGTGGCCGCGCCGAGCTCGCCGCGCAGGAGCGCGAGGAGATCGCGGTGATCTCGGCGTATTTGCCGAAGCAGATGTCGGATGACGAGGTCAAGAAGGCGATCGCGGATGCGATCGGCGAGACGGGCGCCGCCGGCATGAAGGACATGGGCAAGGTGATCGCGGCGTTGCGGGCGAAATACGCCGGCCAGATGGATTTCGGCAAGGCCAGCGGCTTGGTGAAGGCCGCGCTGACGGGCTAGGTCGTCATTCCGGGGCGACGCGAAGCGTCGAGCTTTGGTGCGCAATTGCGCATCCGAGAATCCATCGTGCCGCCGGCTCCGTAGCGAAATGGATTCCGGGCTCGCGCCAAGCGGCGCGCCCCGGAATGACAAGAAGAACAAGGGGAGGCTGCGATGACCGCCATCAAACCGTTTCGCATCGCCATCAGCGAGGACATCCTCACCGATCTCAAGTCACGTCTCGCCCGCACGCGCTGGCCCGAAGCTGAACTGGTCGGCGACTGGAGCCAGGGCGCGCCGCTGAAGTGGATTCAGGAGATCTGCTCCTACTGGGCGAACGAGTATGACTGGCGTGCCCGCGAGGCCAAGCTCAATCGCTTCGCGCAGTACACCACCGAGATCGACGGGCTCGACATCCACTTCCTCCATGCGCGCTCGAAAGAACCGTCGGCGCTGCCGCTGATCATCACCCATGGCTGGCCCGGTTCGATCGTCGAATTCCAGAAGGTGATCGCGCCGCTGTTCGATCCCGCCGCGCATGGCGGCAATCCCGCCGATGCTTTCCATGTGATCTGCCCCTCGCTGCCGGGATTTGGTTTCTCGGAGAAGCCCAAGACCACCGGCTGGGGCGTCGATCGCATCGCCGCGACCTGGGCGAAGCTGATGGATCGGCTCGGCTACGCGCGCTACGGCGCCCAAGGCGGCGATTGGGGCTCGGCGGTGACGACCTCACTCGGCATGCAGGACCCCGAGCACTGCGCCGGCATCCACATCACGCTCGCCTTCAACGCAGCGCCGAAGGTGGATGGCGAACCGACGCCGGAGGAGAAGCGCGCGCTCGCCGGCCTCAAGCATTACGTCGATCTCGATTCCGGCTATTCAAAACAGCAATCGACGCGGCCGCAGACACTCGGCTATGGCCTGACGGATTCGCCGAGCGGACAGGCGGCCTGGATTCTGGAAAAGTTCTGGGCCTGGACCGATTGCGACGGCCATCCCGAGAACATCTTCAGGAAGGACGAGCTGCTGGACAACGTCATGCTGTATTGGGTGACGGAGACGGCGACGTCATCGGCGCGGCTCTATTGGGAGAGCTTTGGCAAGCGCCGGACGACGCCGAAGGTCAACGTACCCACAGGCGTTGCGGTGTTCCCCAAGGAGATCATCACGCCGGTGCGGCGCTGGATGGAACCGAACTTTTCCAGCATCACGCATTGGAGCGAGATGGAGAAGGGCGGTCATTTCGCCGCATTCGAGCAGCCGGAGCTGTATGTCGGCGATGTCAGGAAGTTCTTCGCGACGGTGCGGTGACTCTCGCCGTCATTCCGGGGCGCCCGCAGGGCGAACCCGGAATCCATCGAGCCGCAGGCAATGTCGCCTGATGGATTCCGGGTTCGACGCTGGCGCGTCGCCCCGGAATGACGTCGCAGGGCTTGTCGCGAGCATTCACGGCTCTAGACTGGGCGATAACAAGACACCGGGAAGACGACCAAGCCCATGCTGACCGAAGCTGCCACCTACGACGAGCTCTATCGCAACTTCCACTGGGATGTCCCGGCGCGCTTCAACATGGCGGAGGCGTGCTGCGACCGTCATGCCGACGGCACTGGCCGCCTCGCGCTGGTCTATGTCGACGAGAACGGCGCCACCACGCGCACCTCTTTCGACGAAGTCGCGGAGATGTCGCGCCGCTTCGCCAACGTGCTGAAGGCCGACGGCCTGGCGCACGGCGACCGCGTTGCGGTGTTCCTGTCGCAATCGCTGGAATTGCCGGTCGCGCACATGGCAGCGTTCCGCTCGGCGATGATCTCGATCCCGCTATTTGCATTGTTCGGCGAGGACGCACTGGAATTCCGTCTGTCCAACTCGCAGGCCAAGGCGATCGTCACCGACGAAGCGGGCTGGGAGAAGCTGGCGAAAATCCGCGATCGCCTGCCGGACCTGAAGAATGTCTATATCGTCGGTGAACGCGCACCGGCTGGTACGAAATCATTCTGGGATGCGGTCAAGGCCGCATCGCCCGATTTCGCGCGCGTCGACACCTCGTGCGACGATCCCGCGCTCATCATCTACACCTCGGGCACGACGGGCAATCCGAAGGGCGCGCTGCACGCGCACCGCGTCGTGCTCGGCCATCTGCCGAATGTGGAGATGTGTCACAACTTCCTGCCTCGCCCCGGCGACCTCATGTGGACGCCGGCGGACTGGGCCTGGATCGGTGGCCTCGTCAACGGGCTGTTCGCGTTCTGGTATCACGGCATTCCGCTGGTCGGTCATCGCGCGCGGAAATTCGAACCGCAGGCGGCAATGCAGATGATGGCCGATCTCGGCGTCCGCAACGTCTTCCTGCCGCCGACCGCGCTCAAGCTGATGCGGCAGGCCGGCGTGAAGCATTCGGGCGTGAAACTGCGCAGTATTTTTACCGGCGGTGAATCCCTCGGCGGCGAACTGCTCGGCTGGGTGCGCGAGACCTTCGGCATCGATGCGCATGAAGTGTTCGGCCAGACCGAGTGCAATCTCGTGATCGGCAGCAACTCCAACCTGTTTCCGATCCGCCCGGGCTCGATGGGCAAGGCGACACCGGGTTTCGATGTCCGCATCGTCAACGACAAGGGCGAAGAGCAGCCGAGAGGACAGCGTGGCATCATCGGCGTGCGCCAGCCATGCCCCTGCACGATGATCGAATACTGGCGCAACCCGGAAGCCACGGCGAAGAAATATGCCGGCGAGTTCCTGCTGACCGGCGATCTCGGCGTGCAGGACGAGGACGGCTATTTCTGGTACGTCAGCCGCGAGGACGACGTCATCACCACCGCCGGTTATCGTGTCGGCCCGTCCGAGATCGAGCACACGCTGATGAAGCATCCGTCGGTGGCGATGGCCGCGGTGGTCGGCATTCCCGATCCAATCCGCACCGAATCGATCAAGGCCTGGATCGTGCTGCGTCCCGGCTTTGCGCCGGGCGACAAGCTCGCGCGCGAGATCCAGGAGTTCGTCAAGGTGCAGCTCGCCGCGCACGAATATCCGCGCTTCGTGGAGTTCGCCGAGACGCTGCCGATGACGGCGACGGGGAAGGTGCTGCGGCGCGAACTGCGGGCCAAGGGGTAGGAAGGGCCGGGTCGTCGTTCATCGCGGCGGCGCCGACAACGCGGACCGCAGCATCGCGGCGAGATCCTGCCGCTTGAATGGCTTTGTCAGAATGCGGACATCGATTCCGTCGGGTGTCTTGACGGGACTTTGGCTGTAGCCGGAGGTGAACAGCACCTTGAGGTCGGGCCGCAGGACGATGGCTTGCCTTGCAAGCTCCGGCCCGAACATGCCGCGGGGCATCACGACGTCGGTGAACAGCAGATGGATGTCTCGGGGCTGGCGCAGCACGTCCAGCGCCGCGGGCCCGTTCGATGTCGCGATGACACCGTAGCCGAGCGTCTTCAGCTCGCTCTCGACGTAGGCTCGCACCATGTCGTCGTCCTCGACCAGGAGAACGGTTTCGCTCCCGTCGGGGATGGTGAGTCGCTCCGCCTGCGGCGGATCCTCGCTCAGCGTCGCTGCAATGCGAGGAAAGAACAGCCTGACGACGCTGCCTTGTCCCGGTTCGGACTGCAACTGCACGAGTCCGCCGGATTGTTGCGCGAACCCGTACACCATGCTCAAGCCGAGGCCGGTGCCCTTGCCGACCTCCTTGGTGGTGAAGAACGGCTCGAACGCCCGGCTTGCCACCTCGCCGGTCATGCCGCTGCCGGTATCGGTCACGGCCACCATGACGTAGTCGCCTGGCCGCGGCTCGCCGTTGACGTCGAGGTCGGATGCACTGAGCGAGTTGTTGCGGACCTCGACCGTCAGCTTGCCGCCGTCGGGCATCGCGTCGCGCGCGTTGAGCACGAGGTTGAGCAGGGCCGTTGCCAGCTGGCCGGGATCGACGCTGGTCAACCACAGATCGGGTCCGAACACGAAGCTGCACTCGATGTGCTCGCCCAGCGACCGGCGCAACAACTGCTCCATGCCGACGACCTTCTCCGCGATGTCGATCTCGCGCGGCCGGAGCGGTTGCTTGCGCGCGAAGGCGAGCAGGCTCCGTGTCAGGTCCGCCCCGCGCTCGGCGGCGGTCGCGATGTCGCTGGCAATCCGGTGCAGCTCCTTGTTTCCCGCCAGCCTGTCGGCAAGATGCTCCGAATTACCGAGAATGACTGTCAGCAGATTGTTGAAATCGTGCGCCACGCCGCCGGTGAGTTGGCCCATCGCTTCCATCTTCTGGGACTGGCTGAGCTTGTGACTGAGGTCGGCGATGGCGGCGCGCTGCTGCTCGAGCGACTCGGCGGTGCCGTTCAGCAGGGTCATCAATCCGCCGAGCTCGCCGCGCGGATAGGGAGGCGGAATTCGTGCGCCGAGCTCGCCGAGCCCGAGCTTCTTCGCCATCGTGGCGAGCCGCCCGACCTGGCGCCCGACGCTCATGGTCGCAAGGATCCAGACGCCCGCCAAGAGCAGCAGCGAGGCCACGGCGAGGATCGCCATGTCCTCGTAGAGCCGGCGGTTGGCGGCCGCGACCAGTCCGTCCTTGGAGCGCCCGACCATGATGTAGAGGCCGGCGTTGCGGATCGAAGGCGAGCGGGCGACGGCCCAGACCTGGGTGCGGCCTTCGCGATCGGTCACCTCCTGAAACGCGTCACGATCGGGGTTTGCAGCGAAGCGAAACAGGTCGGACCCTGCGATCGAGGCGCCGACGGGCTCGCTCCGGCCGCCTTCCTTGGGCGCGACCAGAACGGTCCCCTTGCCGTCGGTGAGCAGGATCTCCGTCTCGGTGAGCAGCCGCTTGTGTTGGTATTCCGCGAATTTGTTGAGGTTGAAGGAGGCAAGCAGGACGAATTTCAGCGCGCCCGCCTCCGATCGTACGGGATAGGCGATCTGGAGCACCGATATGCCGGTCAGGCGGCCGAACACCGGCTCGAGCGCGACGACGCCATGCAGGCCCTGGACCTGCTTGAAATAGGCGCGATCCCTCAGATCGAGGGTGCGGTCGGTCCGCAGCGAGTCGCAGAACAGGCTGCCGTCCGGATTGATGGTCAATATCCCGGTGAACTGCGGGTATTCCTCGCGCACGTCCGACAGAAAGGCCGAGCACGCCGCCTTGTCGCGCGTGTCGAGGTCGCGCGCTCGGGCGAGACCATAGTGAAGCTGGGCGGTGCCCTGGATCTTCTCGTCCAGATCTCCGGCGATGTCGTCGGCCGTCGCAGCCAGATTGGCCAAGGCCGCGTTGATCTCGCTGCTCCTGTTCTGCACGAAGCGCAGCCCGACCAGGCTTGCCGGCACCAGCATGGCCGCGATCACCAGTATCAGTAGCCGGGTACGCAAGCTCATCGGTCGGGTGGTCCGCTCTGGTGATCGCATGTGCCGGTCGAAAAGGACAATTTGCGGCACCATCCTCTGCTCAGTCCATAGGCATCCTGCCGAAAAGCCCTCCATGCGGGAAAATTCTGACGTCGCGCGCGGCGCCCAAGGGCGCTACTGTCGAGATTGAGCCGCGTGCGACGAAGATCGCACCGGCAGAGGAGGAGGGTACCGATGTCCATCTCGGGCAAGGTCGATCCGGTGGTGCGTGCCGTTGCGACGACCGACATTGCCGAGGCGCTGGTCGAGGGCCTGCGCGATTTCCAGGCGGTGCCGCTTTACGGGCTCTGCTTCGGTGGGCTCTACGCGGCCGGCGGCATCGCCATCATGCTCTGCCTCACCGCCTTCGGCATGGTCTATCTGGTCTACCCCCTCGCGGCGGGGTTCGCGCTGATCGGCCCGTTCGTGGCGATCGGCCTCTACGAAGTCAGCCGTCGGCGCGAGCGCGGCGAGCCGGTCTCGTTTGCCGCGATCTGGTCGGCGATACGCTCGCGCAGCGAGATCGGCTGGATGGCGTTCGTCACGCTGTTCGTGTTCGTGATCTGGATGTACCAGGTGCGGCTCCTGATCGCGCTGCTGCTCGGCCTGCACGCCTCGTTCTCGAGCCTCCAGGAATTCATGACGGTGGTTCTGACGACCAACGAGGGCCTGCTGTTCCTCGCGATCGGCAATGCGGTCGGCGCGGCGCTGTCGCTGATCCTGTTCTCGCTGACCGTGGTGTCGTTTCCGCTGCTGCTCGACCGCGAGGTCGATTTCGTCACCGCCATGGTCACGAGCGTGCGCGCGGTGGTGACGAGCCCGCTGCCGATGATCGGCTGGGCCGCCGTGATCGTGATCCTGCTGATCGTCTCGGCGCTGCCGTATTTCCTGGGGCTGATCGTGACGCTGCCGGTGCTCGGGCATGCGACGTGGCATCTCTACCGGCGGCTGGTGGTGCCTACGTAGTCCCTACGGCGCCTTGATCCCCATCGCCTTCAACGCCGCCAGCATCTGCGCTGGCGGCGCCATCTTGATCTGCGGCGCCTTCCCCGTCTCGAGCAGGCTCTTCAGCCCGGACAGGATCGCCGGCCAGCCGGTGCGGCCGCCGGAAAGGATATCGTCGCTCAGCGGACGGTCGTGGCGTTCGCTCATTGTGAGACGGACGGCTTCGCCGGCTTGCTCGATCTCGTAGGTGACGAGTGTGGCGCCGAGTTTTGCGACGAGGTCGGGCCAGTTGACGTTCCACGTCACCGTCAGCTTTCTCGGTGGATCGTATTCGAACACCTCGCCGGAGATGTGTTCGGAACCGTCGGGCGCGCGCACGATGAAGCTGCCGCCGAGCTTCGGCTCCATCTCCACCGCAAAGCCGGAAAAGTATCTGCGGCTGAACTCGGCCGATGTCAGCGCCTCCCACACCTTCTCTGGCGTCGAGGCGATGTAGATGGTGTAGACCGTCAGCGGCTTGAACTGGTCGAGATTCATTTTGCGTCGAATCCCTTGTTGAGGGCTGCTCGCGGGATGGCGAGCACCTGGCCCCTCTCCAGCAGGCTCTTGAGCCCGGACAGGATCGCCGGCCAGCCATTGGAGACGGCGCCGAGGTATTTGCCGCCCTCGACAAAGCCGTCATGCAGCACGGTCAAACGCACGAGAGAGCCGAACGGTTCGATGGTGAAGACGACGCGCGAGATCGGCTCGCCGCGGAGCTCTTCGAACTTCTGGTGCTTGAAGCTGTAGGACAGGCGCCGCGGGGGATCGGCCTCGAGGATTTCGCCGGAATCGGTGATCTCGCCATCGAGCGTCAGCGCGAAGGGGGAGCCGACCTTCCAGTCGGACCGGACCTCGGCGCCGAACCAGTATTGCTTCGTGAACTCGCTCGACGTCAGCGCTTCCCACAGTTTTTCCGGCGTGGTCTCGATATAACTCACATAGACGAATTGCGGCTTACTCATCGCGCTTCTCCAACTGGCGTTTCAACTCGCCGAGCGCGGCGAGCTTGCCGCGCTCGAACTTCCTGATCCAGCGTTCGCCGATCTGATGGATCGGTACCGGATTGAGATAGTGCAGCTTCTCGCGGCCGTGCCTGATCGCCGTGACCAGGTTGGCCTCTTCCAGAATGACGAGGTGTTTCGTCACCGCCTGCCGCGTCATCGCAAGGCCCTCGCAGAGCTCGCTCAGTGTCTGGCCGTTCCTGGCGTGAAGCCTGTCGAGCAGCGACCGTCGTGACGCATCGGCGAGCGCTTTGAAGACCTCATCCATGGCAGCGATAATAGGCAACTAAATGGTTGCATGTCAAGCGTGAGGTCGTGACTTCCGTTCCCGCCTTCGCCATGCATTAATGTCCCCGAACCGCCCTCAGCGAGTCCCTCTCATGATGTCCATGCAAGCCTATCTCGCCTTCGTCGCCGCCTGCATTGCGCTGGCGCTGCTGCCGGGGCCGATCGTGACCCTCGTCATCGCCAACGGCCTGCGCCACGGTACGCGCGCGGCGCTGACCAACATTCTCGGCGTGCAGGTGGGGCTGTTGATCGTGATTGGTATCCTTGCGGTGGGCCTCACCTCGCTGATGGCGACGATGGGCTATTGGTTCAACTGGGTGCGCTTTGCGGGCGCAGCCTATCTGGTCTGGCTCGGCATCAAGCTGATCCGCTCCCCGGTCGAAGGCGTCGACACCGACGCGCCGCCGCCGCCCCCTCGCGGTGGCTTCCTTTTGCAGGGCTTTGTCGTCGCGTTGTCGAATCCAAAACTGCTGGTGTTCTTCGGCGCGTTCATTCCGCAATTCATGGACATGAGCAAGGATCACCTGTCGCAGGTCCTGGTGCTCGGAATGACCTTCATGGTTCTTGCCGGCTTGACGGACGGGATCTACGCGCTGCTTGCCGGTCAGGCCCGCAGCTTTTTCTCGGCGCGTCGCACCCGCATGATGTCGCGCGTGTCCGGCGGCTTCATGATCGGTGGCGGCATTTGGCTGGCGCTGACCCGGGCCAAATGAGCTGATTGTCCGGTTGAACCTTCGTCCGCGACGGTGCGTCCAAGGAAGCATTGTCGTTGACGAGGGATTTTGCCGTGCCGGATCTGCCCTGGTTCGTCTATGCGATGCTGCTTGCACCGCTCGGACTCATCCTGGTCGCCGCAATCGTCAAGACCTGGCAGGTGCGCGAGGCGCGAAGCTGGCTGCAAGCGCCGGGCAAGGTCGTCACCTCGGTCGCAGAGCTGCGCGACGTCAAGGTTTTCGACGACGACCGCGAGGGCGGCTCTCGCCTCGAGAGCCGCAATTTTGCGAATGTGACTTACGAATATTCGGTGGGCGGCAGGAAGCTGCGCAACAACCGCATCTCGATCGGCGAGGACCTCGGCAATTTCCAGGTCGCCGAGAAGCTCGCGAAATATCCGGCCGGCAGCATCGTCACGGTCTATTACAATCCGCGCCATCCCGATCAGGCCGTGCTGGAACGCGACCTGCCCAAGGGCCTGTGGGGCTGCCTCGGCATCGGTACGGTGATCGTGCTTGCCATCGTGTTCGGCTCGGCATTCGGGTTCAATCAGGCCTATGCCTATCTCGCGCACCATATCGGACGGCCTGATCTGGCGGGCCTCGTCGTCGGCTTCGGCGCGTTCGGCCTCGTCATCGCGCTGATGGGGTTTGCCGTGCGCAAGCAGGCGTCGATGGCGACGCGCTGGCCGGTGGTGCCGGGCACGATCAAGCTGTCGGGAATCGAGGAATATCACGCGGCCAGCGAGCCCGGCGAGGCGCGCGGCGTCGAGATGTTCGGCAAGCGCGTGACCTATACCTACCTCTATCAGAACGTCAGCTACACCAATGAATGCGCGCGCGTCGCGGCCGGAACGCAGTCGGCGTCCGACGAGATGCTGCGGAAGCTGATGTCGCGCTATCAGGACGGCGCGACCGTGGAGGTCCATGTCAATCCCGACAACCCGGCCGAGGCAACGCTGGATGCCCGCGGCGACGGCCGCATGGCCTGGGTGCTGTGGGGCATCGCCGCGATCTTCGCCGCGCTGGCGCTGTTCGTCGCGACGCGCGGCGGCTAGTCGACCACTCTCTCCGCCCTCAGCTCCACCTCGATCTCCGCGAAGATCCGTGCCAGCCGCTCGGCCCATTGCTGCTCGCCGGACTGATCCGCGATCAGATCCTGGCGGATCTCGATGCCGGTGTTGACGAGGCCGCGGGCTTCGCCGTGCACGGGGATGGTGTAGTCGGTGAGGTCGTTCACCGCATAAGGCTCGTTGTCGCCGACGACGAGATCGCTCTCGGCGCGGAGATGTTTCAGCAGAAGGTGCGGCAGCACCGTGTCGCGGTTGTAGAGCGTGCCGATGTGCCAGGGCCGCTCCACCCCGGCATAGACCGGCGTGAAGCTGTGCAGCGATACCAGCACCGTCGGTCGCTTGTCGTGCAGCCGGCCGTCGATGACGGCGTTGATGCGGTGATGATAGGGCTCGAAAATCTCGCGCCGCCGCGCCCCGCGCTCATGCTCCGAAATGCCCTCGTTGCGCGGGATTGCCGTTGCCTCCGAAATGACCGGAATCGAGCTCGCTGCGCCCGGCGGGCGGTTGCAGTCGATCACGAGCCGCGAATAGCGCTGCGCGATCAGATGTGCGTCGAGCATCCTTGCCAGCCGCTCGGCGACACCGGCGATGCCGATGTCCCAGGCGATGTGCCGCGTCAATTCGGCCTCGGCGACGCCGAGATCGCCGAGCGCGCGCGGCAGAATCCGCCCGAAATGATCCGAGGTGAGCAGGAAGGGCGATGCTCCCCCGGCATTCACCTCATGCACCGGCGGAATGTCGCCCTCATTCAGCAGTTGATCGGTCACGCCAGCCGTGTCTAAAGCCATCCAGATTGCCTACGGAAAGAGCAGTCACCCGCACAATTGGGCAGAATCGCTGTAGATTGATCCCCCCCGATATCACCATGATTGCCTCACGATGCCGCTGCTGACAATTCATCACAAGACCGAATATCGCTATAACCGCCCCGTGGCGTTCGGCGAACACAGGATCATGCTGCGTCCGCGCGACGGGCACGATCTGCGTGTGCTCGACTCCAGGCTCGAGATATCGCCCACGCCGATGTCGCTGCACTGGATTCACGACGTGTTCGGCAACTCGGTCGCGATCGCCAATTTCGACGAACGTGCGGAGACGCTGAGCTTCGAGTGGCATGTCACCGTCGAGCACAACCCGGTCGAGGAATTCGCGCTGACGCCGGACGATACCGCCTATTTCTACCCCTTCGTGTACGACGACGAGGAATTCCCCGATCTCGTCCAGTACATCACGCCGCAATACACCGATCCCGGCGGCGAGATCGCGGAATGGGCGCGCGGCTTCCTCGACGAGGACGCGCCGACGCCGACTTTCAAGATCCTGAGCGGCATGACGCACGGCATCCGCAAGCAGTTCAAATACCGCAAGCGCCACGAGCTGGGCACGCAGCATCCGCTCGATACTTTGCAGTCGGGCTCGGGAACTTGTCGGGACTATGCGCTGTTTATGATCGAAGCGTTGCGCCACCTCGGCATCGCCGCGCGATTTGTCTCCGGCTACATCTTCGTGCCGGGGGATATCGAGCAGCGTCACGTCGGCGGCGGATCGACCCACGCATGGGTGCAGGTCTATCTGCCGAGTGCGGGCTGGATCGAGTTCGATCCGACCAACGGCATCGTCGGCACCCGCGATCTCATTCGCGTCGCGGTCGCCCGCGATCCGCGCCAGGCGATCCCGTTGCACGGGGTCTATATCGGCGCCGGGAATGCCTTCGAGGCCATGGACGTGACCATCAGGGTGGTCTCGGACGACCAGCAGAGCGACGATGAGATGGAGGCGGAGGTCTTATAGATGGAAATCAGGGTCGGCTTCGACATCACCTACGCGGCAGAGCAGCCGACACCGATGGTGATCATGCTCAACATCCACCCCTCGCGGCAGGCCGACATCATCGGCAAGGAGACGGTGGTTGCTGAGCCCGACGTTCCGATCCGCTTCTATCACGATAGCTTCGGCAACGTCTGCGGCCGTCTCGTCGCTCCCGCCGGCGGCGTCACCCTGAAGGGCCGCGCGCTGGTGCGTGACACCGGCCTGCCGGACGAAGTGATGCCGACTGCGCAGCAACTCCCCATCGAGCAATTGCCGAACGAGCTGATGCTCTATCTGATGCCGAGCCGCTATTGCGAGACCGACAAGCTCACCGACATCGCCTGGTCGTTGTTCGCCAAGACCAAACCTGGCTGGGCGCGTGTCTGCGCGATCACCGAGTTCGTGCACAAGCACGTCACCTTCGGCTACGAGCACGCCCATCACATGAAATCGGCGCACGACGTCTACGAGCAGAAGACCGGCGTCTGCCGCGACTTCGCGCATCTCGCGCTGACCTTCTGCCGCTGCATGGGCATCCCGGCGCGCTATTGCACCGGCTACATGGGCGACATCGGCATTCCCAAGGATCCGGCCCCGATGGATTTTTCCGGGTGGTTTCAGGTCTGGCTGTCGGGAAAATGGTTCACCTTCGACGCCCGCCACAATATTCCCCGCAGGGGCCGCATCCTGATGGGCACCGGCCGCGATGCCGCAGACGTCGCGCTCTCGACCAGCTTTGGCCGGATGGAGTTGAAGAAGTTCCTGGTGGTGAGCGATGAGGTCGTGAAGGCAGGGTGAGCCGTTGCGCCTGCCTCGTCATTGCCAGCGCAGCGAAGCAATCCAGAATCTTCCGCAGTGACAGTCTGGATTGCTTGGTCGCAAGAGCTCCTCGCAATGACGGAGTTCAGGGGCTATAGACATTTCCATGACCTCCGATCGTCTCTTCGTGTACGGCACCCTGATGCGCAGCTTCGACCATCCGATGGCGCGGCTGCTCGCGGGCCACGCGGATTTCCTTGGCGAGGCGACCTGTCGCGGCCGGCTCGTTCTGGTGAAGCATTATCCGGGACTGCTGTTATCGGGCGCAACCTCCGAGGTCGTCCATGGCGAGCTGTTCCGCCTTCATGTGCCGGACGAATTGCTGCGCGAGCTCGACATGTACGAAGCCTGCGGCGAGGGCTTTGCGGAGCCGACGGAATATCTGCGCAAGCTGATCGACGTGACAGGCGCGGACGGCGTTGCGGAGAAGGCCTGGACCTACATCTATAACTGGCCCGTGACCGATCTGCCGCGCATCGAGTCAGGCCGGTTTCTCGATCACTCAGCCGACAGCACTTCCTTGACCACGCGAACGTCGACCTCGCGCTCGACGTAAGTCCACTCCTCGGTTCGCCTCAGCATCCCCACCAGCTCCTCGAACAGCGAGGCATGCGCGGGGGCGAATTCGAACCAGGTGAGAAAATCGAAGGGCTCGCCGAGGTCGCGGCAATGATAGAGCTGCCGCGCGATCGCAGGCAGGAAACGCAGGTTGCTGGCGATGTGGTGCGACTTGTCCTCAAAGATCCTGCGGCGCTCTTCCTGTGTCAGCTCCCACCAGGCCTGCGATTTGCGGATCGGGATCAGCGCTGCGGATGTTGCCTCCAGCCGGCCGAGTCCGGCCTGCACCGCGGTGAACTGCTGCTTCTCCGCGCGCTCGGTATAGCGGAGCGAACTCGGCGCGCCGACCAGCCGCCACGCATTGCGCGACGGCACCAGCGGCAACGAGATGGCGTCGCTGTCGGTGACCGACAGCGCCGGCATGAAGGGCAGGGGCTCGCCCGTCACGGATGAAATCGAGATCACGCGCCAGCCCCCGCTCTGGCCGCCTCGAAACGTCCTGAACATGGCCCATGGAAGCGTGGAACCGGGCGCGGTTCAAGCTTTTCCCGTCATACGCCGGCCACCTGTTCCGTCATCCTGAGGCGCTCGCACTGCAAAGCAGTGTGAGCCTCGAAGGATGAATCGGCCCGGATGCAGCCGGGCCGTCGCCCTGCGAGGCTCGCCGAAGAGGGCGAGCACCTCCAGCGACAACCGCTTCGCGGTTGCGCGGGGGTGACGGCGAAAAACGATCGGTCTCAGCCGCGCTCCGCGCGCCCATAAGGAGGGAAGGGCCCTGTGAACAGCGCGGATAACCCGCCTAAACCTGACTTCTGGGCAGGCCGCACCTATATCCCTGATCCTTCGCCCGACTCACCCTGGTTCGCGCTAGACAAAGCCCATGCGCTTCACGCCCCAATTCCTCGACGAGCTTCGCGCCCGGCTTTCGGTCTCCGAAGTCGTGGGCAAGCGCGTCAAGCTGAAGAAGGCGGGGCGGGAGTGGAAGGGGCTGTCGCCGTTCCAGCAGGAGAAGACGCCGTCCTTCTACGTCAACGACCAGAAGGGTTTTTACCACGACTTCTCCTCTGGCAAGCACGGCGACATCATCACCTTCGTGATGGAGACCGACGGCCTGCCGTTCGCCGAAGCGGTCGAGCGGCTCGCCAGCATGGCGGGCCTGCCGCTGCCTGCGGTGACGCCCGATGCGGCGCGGCACGAGCAGCGGCGTCGGACGCTGCACGACGTCATGGATCTTGCCGCGAAATATTTCGCGGAAACGCTGGCCTCGCGCCTCGGCGCGAAAGCGCGCGGCTACCTCGCCGACCGCGCGATCTCGCCGGCGACGCAAGTGCAGTTTCGCCTCGGCTATGCCTCGCCCGATCGCTTCGCGCTGAAGGAGCATCTCGGCAAGCTCGGCGTCTCCGTCGACGACATGGTCGAGACCGGCTTGCTCGTCGCCGGCAACGACATTCCCGTGCCCTATGACCGCTTCCGCGACCGCGTGATGTTTCCGATCACCGATCTGCGCGGCCGCGTCATCGCCTTCGGCGGACGGGCGCTGGAGAAGGACGTTCCCGCAAAATATCTGAACTCGCCGGAGACGCCGCTCTTCCACAAGGGCGACAATCTCTACAATCACCAGACCGCGCGCGCCGCCGCACATAACGGTGCTTCGCTGATCGTGGTCGAAGGCTATGTCGACGTCATCGCCATGGTCACCGCGGGCTTTGCGGGCAGCGTGGCGCCGCTCGGCACTGCGCTGACCGAAAACCAGCTTCAACTGCTCTGGAAGATGGCGGACGAGCCGATCCTCTGCTTCGACGGCGACAAGGCCGGGCAGAAGGCGGCCTATCGCGCGGCTGATCTTGCGCTGCCTTTCCTCGCGCCGGGCAAGAGCCTGCGCTTTGCGCTGCTGCCGGAAGGGCAGGATCCCGACGATCTCGTGCGCTCCGGCGGCCGCGGCGCGGTCGAGGAGGTGATCGCGGCGGCGCGGCCGCTTGCCGACATGCTTTGGTCGCGCGAGCTCGAAGGCGGCAATTTCGCCACCCCTGAGCGCCGCGCCGCGCTGGAGGCGCGCATCAAGGAGCTCTCGAACGGCATCCGTGACGAGGTGGTGCGGCGCTATTATCGCCAGGATCTCGCCGAGCGGCTTCAGCGCACCTTTGCCCCGGAGAGCGGCCGCGGCGGCTTTGCCGCCCGCGGCAATTTCCGCCCCGGTGGCGGCGGCCGCCCGTTCCAGCCCCGCGGCGGGGGGCAGGCGAATCGATTCGGCGGCCAGGGATTCGGTGGTCAGGGACGTCGCGGCCCGCCCGGTCCCGTCATGCTGCCCTCCGGTCCCTACCAGGCGGCAAGCCCCCAGCTGGCGGCGAGCCCGATCATGCGAGGCCAGCGCAGCGCCATTTCCCGGCGCGAGGCCCTGATCCTGCAAATCCTGATCAATCATCCCTGGCTGCTGCATGAGCACCTGGAGGAGGTGGCCGCCCTGGAGCTGGCCCACCCCGAGGCCCACAAGCTGCGGGCCGGCATCATCGCCGCCTTCGCCAATGACCATCACCACAGCCCGGACCCTGGTGAACAGGCCGAAAAGATGCGATCCGACATCGAAAAGGGCGGATTTTCGCAGCTTCTTCAAAGGGTTGAGAGCGGCATCACGACCCAGGCGGTGTGGGGCGCCCGCGAAGGGGCGGCGCCGGACGACGTTCTCGCCACCTGGCACCAGCTCGTTGCCTTGCATCGGCAGTACCATTCACTACTTAGAGAGCTGAAGGACGCCGAGCTGGCCTTGGGGGAGGATCCCAGCGAGGCCAATATGGCGTGGCTTCGTGACGTGAAGGCTCGGTTGGCCGAAGTTGACGGCACCGAGGCCCTGATCGAGGGTTTTGGCGAGCTGTCGGGCCGGTTCCAGAAGAGCGTCTGATGAAAGAATCATGCGGACGGCCGGGGCCGGAACCGCTAAAAGACTCGCCAAATCCAAGGTTTGGCGGCAAAAACAGGGTTAATCGAGGCTTAACGGTCTTGTAGCACTTTGGCCCCCAGGCGGCCGCAGGCAGAACAGACGCGTCAGGAATGAATCCGCGCAATAGCTGTTGGCACTTCACCTGCATCCGCTGTGACAAAGAGGCTCACGAAGCGTTAGGCAAATCCGGCGAGAGAAAGGTCGGGGTGGCGAGAGATATGCGCGCCGCCCTTTCCGTGTCGAGATCTGGCGAAGCGAGAGCGTCGAGCAACAGGTTCAAGTGATTTCAGGCGGGCGGGCCGATGTGCCTTCCGCATGAAGCGCGTTTAGGAGCAATGGATGGCCACCAAGGCAAAGACGCTGCAGACGAAGGACAAGGAAAAAGACGACAAGGCACCGGACGCTCCGGAGAAGGATTCCCAGGACGCGCCGTCGCCGTTGCTCGATCTGTCCGACGCGGCAGTGAAGAAGATGATCAAGCAGGCCAAGAAGCGCGGCTTCGTGACCTTCGATCAGCTCAACGAAGTTTTGCCGTCCGACCAGACCTCCCCCGAGCAGATCGAGGACATCATGTCCATGCTCTCGGACATGGGCATCAACGTCACCGAAGCCGACGATAGCGGCGACGAGGAGGAAAAGGACGAGGGCGGCGAGGACGAGACCGACAACGAACTCGTCGAGGTCACACAAAAGGCCGTCACCGAGGTCAAGAAGAGCGAGCCGGGCGAGCGCACCGACGACCCCGTGCGCATGTATCTGCGCGAGATGGGCACGGTCGAGCTCTTGTCCCGCGAAGGCGAAATCGCGATCGCCAAGCGCATCGAGGCCGGCCGCGAGGCGATGATCGCAGGCCTCTGCGAAAGCCCGCTGACCTTCCAGGCCATCATCATCTGGCGAGACGAGCTCAACGAAGGCAAGATTTTCCTCCGCGACATCATCGATCTCGAAGCGACCTATGCCGGGCCCGATGCCAAGGCCGGCATGAACACGGCGATGATCGCCGGCCCCAACGGCGAGAACGGCGAAGCGTCGGCCGAAGGCGGCCAGCCTGCCGGTGCGCCCGCGCATGTCGCGCCGCCCGCTGCGCCGCCGGCGCCGACGCCGTTCCGCGCCGCGCCTGCGCCCGGCAATGCCGGCGAAGCCGAGAAGGATCCGGGCGAGGCCGCGGCCGAAGCCGACATGGACGATGACGACGAGTTCGAGAACCAGATGTCGCTTGCGGCAATCGAGGCCGAGCTCAAGCCGAAGGTCGTCGAGATCTTCGACAAGATCGCCGAGAGCTACAAGAAGCTGCGCAAGCTGCAAGAGCAGGACATCCAGAACCAGCTCGAGAGCACCTCGCATGGTCCCTCGCTGTCGCCGCACCAGGAGCGCAAGTACCGCAAGCTCAAGGACGAGATCATCGTCGAGGTGAAGTCGCTGCGCCTGAACCAGGCGCGTATCGACAGCCTCGTCGAGCAGCTCTACGACATCAACAAGCGCCTCGTGTCCCACGAAGGCCGCCTGATGCGTCTCGCCGACAGCCACGGCGTCGCGCGCGAGGATTTCCTGCGCAACTACACCGGCTCGGAGCTCGATCCGCGCTGGCTCAACCGTGTCTCGAAGCTTTCGGCCAAGGGCTGGAAGAATTTCGTCCATCACGAGAAGGACCGCATCAAGGACCTCCGCCACGAGGTGCACCAGCTCGCTGCGCTCACCGGCCTCGAGATCGTCGAGTTCCGCAAGATCGTGCACTCCGTGCAGAAGGGCGAGCGCGAGGCACGTCAGGCCAAGAAGGAGATGGTGGAAGCCAACCTCCGTCTCGTGATCTCGATCGCCAAGAAATACACCAACCGCGGCCTGCAGTTCCTCGACCTGATCCAGGAAGGCAACATCGGCCTGATGAAGGCCGTCGACAAGTTCGAGTACCGCCGCGGCTACAAGTTCTCGACCTATGCGACGTGGTGGATCCGGCAGGCGATCACCCGCAGCATTGCGGACCAGGCCCGCACCATCCGCATCCCCGTGCACATGATCGAGACGATCAACAAGATCGTGCGCACCTCGCGCCAGATGCTCAACGAGATCGGCCGCGAGCCGACCCCGGAAGAGCTCGCCGAAAAGCTCGGCATGCCGCTCGAAAAGGTCCGCAAGGTCCTCAAGATCGCCAAGGAGCCGCTCTCGCTCGAAACGCCCGTCGGTGACGAAGAGGATTCGCACCTCGGCGATTTCATCGAGGACAAGAACGCGATCCTGCCGATCGACGCCGCGATCCAGTCGAACCTGCGCGAGACCACCACGCGCGTGCTCGCCTCGCTCACCCCGCGCGAAGAGCGCGTGCTGCGCATGCGCTTCGGCATCGGCATGAACACCGACCACACGCTGGAAGAAGTCGGCCAGCAGTTCTCGGTGACGCGCGAGCGTATTCGTCAGATCGAAGCCAAGGCGCTGCGCAAGCTGAAGCATCCGTCGCGGAGCAGGAAGCTGCGGTCGTTCCTGGACAACTAAGTCGGATCGTCATGCCCGGGCCTGACCCGGGCATCCATCCAAAAGAAAAACGGCGGGCCTAGGCCCGCCGTTTTTCTTTTGGATGATACGTCGCGTGTCCAGCGCGCGGCGCCTACTTCTTCTTCGCGCCGACCCGCTCGAGATCCTTGATCTCCAGCGGCGGACGGCCGGACTTTTCGGCGATCTCGCGGTCCTGCTCCATGATGAAGGCACGGGCGGGCTCGTCGCCATCGAGGCCTCCGAGCAGCTCCGAAGGTACGCGCCGGTTGGAGCGTTGGGAGCCGTCTTCATAGAAGACGTTGAAAAAGGCGAATTCGCCTTTGGGATTGGTTCCGGGTTTTTTGGCCATGGCGGGCTTGTCGTCGATCAGGGCGCCATAGTCAAATGACTTTGGCGGCTTTCCGGGGGACAGCAGGACTTCCGCGGCCTCGGAACCGGATGCGCGATCGATCGACGACAACCGTTGCGATATGATTTGGGGCGGATGGAAACGTCCAGCGCTTCGTGAAATCCGATGCATCCGGTTGATGCGGCCCCGACCTCAATAAACGACGGGCCGCAAAGCCCGCCGTTTATTTTTGGCCTTCAGCGTCGCCCGGGGCTGGCAGGGCAACAACCTAAAATAGAAGGCTAATACCATCGCCATGCCATGGCAAGGCAAATCATGATGGCGTTGATGTCGCAGCGTGCGCATCAGATATGCGTCGATGGCGAGCGCCGCGTGCACGAATTTTCGAAGCAGATGATTGGATCTTCAAAGCACCTTTGTTCGGCATCGTCGCTCTCGCAATGCAGCGAGAGCTCGCATGGATGTGTTGAAATGCGTAGAGCTGCATCCTTTCCGAATGGGCGCGGCGGGTTCTCATTCCCTGCACGCGAATTCCCTGCACGCGAACGCATTCGAATTCGCGGTGCATATCTCAACGCGTGTGCGTGCGCTGCGCCAGTTCCTGCACGGCGAGCCGCGGTCCGTGTCCGCCACCGCGCTGGCCGTCATCCTCTTTATCTTCCTTGCGTCCCTGCAGCATGATCGCGCTGCCCATCGCGGCTGAGCCGAACGTGATGAGGAAGGAACCGAGCAGGACGAGAAGCGCAATGCCGGGGGCTCGGTCGGCGAAGATCAACTCGCGCAGATGTCCGGGGTTCAGCCAGAGCAGCCCACCGACGAGCAGCGCCGCGGCGCAGGCGCCGATCGCAAGGTTGATAGCGAGCAGGCGAAACAGGGGGATGCGGAGCAGGGAAAAGGGCGCCATGGCTCTGGCCTTGATAGCCGCGTGTGGCGGCGCCGCGTTTGGAATCTTCGATGGTCGCACCCTACACCTGTATTGCCCGACGGGTCAAATGAATTCGGTAAAACAGTAGACGGCTCCGTCACGCTTCTACTATGCATGGGGTTGTTTTTCGGTTTTTGTTTCGCCGCAGCGAGAGGTCGTCATCCGGGCCAGAGCGGTTCCGTGTCGCTTTGACGCGAATCTCGTTCCCGGGCATGATCCGGGCGCGCTTCGCGCCCAACTCATGAGGATTGTTTCGGATGCTGAGATCGCTTGCCGCCACCGCCTTCGTCGTCTGTCTGGCCGGCGGCTCGGCCGAGGCCGCGCGCTGCGGCGGCGACTTCAACAGCTTCGTCGCCAGCATGGCCTCGGAGGCGCAGGCGGCCGGCGTTTCGGCGAGCGTGACCAATGCGGCGCTCAGCGGCGTGCAGCAGGACGGCGCGGTGCTCGCCTTCGACCGGCGCCAGCGCCACACCTTCAACAAGAGTTTCGAGCAGTATGTCTCGACCCGCGTCGGCCCCGGCCGCATCAATGGTGGCAAGGCGCTGTTGCAGCGTCACGCCGCGCTGCTCTCGCGCATCGAGCAGCAGTTCGGCGTGCCTCGCACGATCCTGGTTGCGATCTGGGGCCTTGAGAGCGATTTCGGCAAGGGCGACATCGGCAAGATGCCGGTGGTCCGCACGCTGGCGACGCTCGCGCATGACTGCCGCCGCACCGAGCTGTTCCAGGGCGAGCTGCTCGCAGCCCTCAAGATCGTGCAGCGCGGCGACCTGCCGCTGCGCGACCTGATCGGCGCCTTTGCCGGCGAGATCGGCCAGACCCAGTTCCTGCCGTCGTCCTACATCAAGTACGGCGTCGATTTCGACGGCGACGGCCACGTCGACCTCCGCCACAGCGTCCCCGACGTGCTCGCCTCGACCGCGAACCTGCTCCACAGCAACGGCTTCAAGATGGGCCAGCCCTATGGCGAAGGCACCGCCAATTTCGAGGCGATGCGGGAGTGGAACCGGGCGGTGATCTACCGCAAGACGATCGGGTATTTTGCGGACCGGCTCGCGGGGCAGTGAGGGGGCCGCATACTCGGTGTCATCGCCCGCGCAGCCGGGCGATCCAGTACTCCGTGACGTCAGCGGCGCATCGAGAAGCCGCGGCGTACTGGATTCCCCGCCTTCGCGGGGAATGACTGCGCGATGTGTGGCGAGGCCAGCGCATTCCCCACCTCACTTCCCCTTCGCCATCTTCTCCAGCTTGCGCTGCAACGGCGCCCAGTACGTCCCTGGGCGGAAGCGCTGCAGCAGGTCCATGAAGCGGGCGTCGTTGCCGATCAGGATGCGCGGCTCGTTCTTCTCGATGCCCCTGATGATGCGCAGCGCGGCGTCCTTTGGCGTCGTCTTCGCCGCACTCTCGAACCGCTCGATCGATTGCGCGCGGCGGGCATTGTCGGTGACGCCGACCCCGGTGCGGGAATTGCGCGCGATGGCGGTGGCGACGCCGCCGGGGTGCACGACCGAGAGCCTCACCGGGCTGCCCGCGACCGCGAGCTCATGGCGCATGCTCTCGGAAAAACCGCGTACCGCGAACTTGGCCGCCGCATAGGCCGACTGTCCCGGCGGCGCGATGATGCCGAAGATCGAGGAGAGGTTGACGATGTGCGCCTCGGATCTGGTCTTCAGATGCGGCAGGAAGGCGCGGGTGCCGTGCACGACGCCCCAGAAATTGATGTCGAACAGCCACTCCATCTGCGCCTGGTCGATCTCCTCGAACGACCCCATCAGCGCCACCCCGGCATTGTTGATGACGATGCCGAGCGCGGGATGCGCCGCGACCGCATCGGCCGCGAACTGCGCGATGTCGCCGGCTTCGCCGACATCGACGCGATGCACGCTGATCTTGCGATCTCGTCCGATCTCGGCGGCGAGCGTCTTCAGCCCGGCCTCGTCGCGATCGGCGAGCGCGAGGTCGCAGCCGCGGCTTGCGAGCTCGATGGCGAGGGCGCGGCCGATGCCGCTGGCGGCCCCGGTAATGGCGGCTGCGCCGCGAATCGTTGTCATGGATCCCCCCGTCAACTTCTGGATAGGGACTATGATTTACATTTTTTCAGAATGGAACCGAACCATATCGCGTCTGGTCCCCTTAACCCAGGTTACTTGAGCGGAGGCGAGCATTCTGGGAGCAGTCAAATGGGACAGGCGCAGCCATATCAAGCGACCGCGTTGATCGTTGAGGACGACGCCATGCAGCGGGAGATGCTGAGTCTCCTGCTGGAAGAGAGCGGCTACCTGGTCATCCAGTGTGAAAGCGGCGAGGCCGCTGAACGCGTGCTGGACAAGAACGCCGGCGCGCTGTGCCTGATGCTCACGGACGTGCAGCTCGCGGGCCGCATGACCGGGGTCGAGCTGGCGCACGTTGCCAAGGGCCGCAATCCCAGGCTCGACGTCGTCGTCACCTCCGGTCGCCCGCTGATGCAGCCCTTGCCCGATGGCGCCAAATTCTGGGCCAAGCCATGGGCGCCGCTGGACGTCCTGCGCGAGGCCGAACTCGCCCAACTGAACTAACACAGTGCCACTTCGCAGCAGCGGCCGGCCCGCTGACCGGGTCGTGATTTCCCGGTCAGCGTCGGGGGTGATAGGGACGAGACCATGTCCTGGTCCTTCCTGCTCACATCGCTCATCGTGGTCGCTTCGCCCGGTACCGGCGTGCTCTACACGCTGGCCGCGGCGCTCACGCGCGGCTCGCGTGCCAGCGTCGCGGCCGCGTTCGGCTGCACTCTCGGGATCGTGCCGCACATGATCGCGGCGATGCTGGGCCTCGCCGCGGTGCTGCACACCAGCGCGCTCGCCTTTGCCGCGTTGAAATGGGGCGGGGTGCTCTATCTGCTCTATATGTCCTGGCAGGCGCTGCGCGAGACCGGCGCGCTTTCGGTCGAGGGTGGCATCAAGGAGCGCTCCAGCGGCCGGGTCATCGTGACCGGCTTCCTGATCAACATCCTCAATCCCAAACTCTCGATCTTTTTCCTCGCCTTCCTGCCCCAATTCGTTGCGGTGGACGAGGCCCATGTGCTGGCGCGGATGCTGGAATTGAGCGGCGCCTTCATGGCCATGACCTTTGCCGTGTTCGTCGTCTATGGCCTCTGCGCCGCCTCGGTGCGCGAACGCGTCATCTCGCGGCCCCGCGTGATGGCCTGGCTGCGCCGCAGCTTTGCCGCGGGCTTTGCCGCCCTCGGCGCCAAGCTGGCGTTCGCGGAGCGCTAGGCTCTTCGTGGGAGCGTTCGCTCCTCGAGCACCTGCCAATAAAAAAGCGGGCCTGGGGCCCGCCATCTTCAAGCTCGCTTACCCGACGCCCGGGCGGAGCGAAACTCCACCCGGGCAAAGAACATGCTGGCTACTTCTTCTTCGCGGCCTTCTTGGCCTTCTTCTTCGTCGCCTTCTTCGCCTTCTTCGCTTTCTTAGCCATAGTATCCTCTCAAGGGTTCATGGTTAAACGCGACACGAGGGATGCTCGGCGGAGGGCCAGCCTCGCAACATCCTCGACGACAAACTCAGCAGATTCGCGAGCGCCTGCCCCGCGCTGTCACATCTGTGTCATTACGTTATCCACAGCTCAGATGCATTTTCGGGTGATTTTTGCCCGCGAATCCGCCTTGCGAGCGCGCTCGCGACGCGCGAGGCGACATGGCTAACGATCCGGCAATCACCGCGCGCCGTTCATGAATCCAAAACCAAGGGCGGACTTTCGCAGATCGCAGTGAGGTTCCGTTAAGTGCAACCCGCGCATTCTTTGCCGCAAGAAAACGGGGACGGGTCATGGACGAACGGCTGCCAGAGACGGGGGGCGCGACGCTGCGCGGGCTGCGGTCGCCATGCTGAACTTGCCGACACTCTGGACTGTCTTCGTCGTCAACTTCCTGGCGCTCGGCCTGATCTGGGCCTACGTGACGCACTCCTATCCGAAATTTGCGGCGGCGCGGTTCTGGATGGCATCGTGCTTCGTCGGCGCGACGGGCGCGATGACGGCACTGATCCGCCTGTTCGTTGACTCCCCGCTGCCGCTTCTGATTGGCGCTGCCGGTGTCATTGCGGCGAGCTGCCTCGCCGCCATGGGCATTCAGCGCTTCTACGATCGACCGGTCTCATGGCGAGTCCTGACCGCAACGGGATGCGCGAGCCTCGGCGGCGTCGTGGTCTTCATGGTCGGCTTCGAGCAGATGCAGTTGCGCATGCTCAGCTACACGCTTGGTCAGGCCCTGCCGCTGGTGCTGGCGCTTCGTCTGCTCCTGTCGCCGCCGGTGGGCCGTGTCAGTCCGGGGGCCCGGCTGTCCGGCATCGTGATCCTCATCATGATCGCAATCTTCGCGGCGCGTTCAGTCGGCAACCTGCTCGGCGGCGACTTCTCGTCGGTGGCCGGCGGTCAGGCCCATGCCGTGATGGTGCTGGGGCTCCTGTTCCTGTCGATGACGCTCAATTTCGGCTTCCTGCTGATGGCGATGGACCGGCTGCGCAACGAGGTCGCCGACCTCGCCCTGCTCGACGATCTCACCGGCGTCGCCAACCGGCGGCATCTGCTGCAGCGCCTGTCCGAGGAATGCGCCCGCTCGGAGCGCAGCGGCGAGCCGTTCTCGCTGCTGGTGATCGACCTCGACGGCTTCAAGACCATCAACGACACCCACGGCCACGCCGCCGGCGACGATTGCCTCCGGCACTTCACCCTGATGGCGCAGACGCGGCTGCGGCCGGGCGACATGCTCGCCCGCACCGGCGGTGACGAGTTCTGCGTCGTGCTGCCGTCGTCCTCCTTGCGCGAAGGCGCGCTGATTGCCCGTCGTGTGCTCGAGGTCTGCCGTCAGGATGCCGCGGCCTGCGGCGGCCAGGAGATCCCGATTGCGATGTCGATCGGCGTCGCCGAATGGGATCGCAGCGTCGGCCAATTCCCGGACCGTCTCATCGCGCATGCCGACCATGCCCTCTATGCTGCCAAGAAGAACGGCAAGAACGACTTTGCCGTCTACGATCCGGCACCGCCACTCTCGCCCGAGCCCCATGGGCTCGGTGAGGCCGCGCGCAAATTCGCATAAAGCCTGCTAGGATTTGGGTCCGCTATTGGACCCGTATGATGATCTCCCGCCTGCTCGCGGCTGTTCTCGCTGCATTCGCCCTGGTCATTCCTGCCGCCGCAACGGACGCCGGGCTCGCAAAGCTCGCGCGCGCGTCCGGCACGCCCGATATTCCCGGGCTGAAGATCGTGTGGCTTGCGCCGTGGGGCGATGTCCAGAACGCCCACCCCTGGCGCAACATCATCGTGCACCAGACCGAGGGACCGGCGGGCTCGGCGCGCGGCGGCGCGCAGGAGCAGTCGAGGAATCCGACCCGGCGCGGCGTCACCGTGTGGGTCGAGACCGACGGCACCGTCTATTGGGCGGTCGCGGAGAATCTTGTGCCGACCCATGGCGACGGCGCCAATCGCAACGACAACAAGTATATCGACAACAAGCCGACCTATCGCCAGGTCGTGCGCGGCAATTCGATCGGCGTCGAGTTCGCGGGCAATTTTCCCGATGTCACCGCCGGTCCGACCGAGGCGCAGGTCGCGGCCTGGAAGATCCTCGTCCAGATCCTGCGCGCGCGCTACGGCATCCCGCTCGACCACGTCTATGCGCACAACTGGATCGACTACAAGGACGCGCGCTATTGCGAAGGCTGCTGGCTGGCGACCTTGGCAAGGACCTGGGGGGAATGAAGGTGCCCTCCCTCGCCCCCGCTTGCAGGGAGAGGCGAAGAAGCAGCTAAAGTGATTACACCGGCTGCGACATCCAGCCGAACAACCGCCGGATCAATCCCGGCCGCCGCGGCACTTCGGGCGGTCCGTCCGCCGCCAGGACGCGTTTGAAGAAGTAATCCAGGAACACCATGTCGTTCGGCTCGGTGACGGTGAATGTCTCCGCGCCGAAGAATACGCTGTAGTTGAAGAAGAACGGACCTATGATCGGGTACGCCGCGGTGCTCGCATAATCCTTCGAGATCACGAACTCCCGGGGGTCGAGCCCGTGCTCGCGCATCGCCTGCTCGACCAGCGGCAGCTTGCGCATGAACTGGGCGGAGAAACCGCCGACGGTGGATTGCAGGATGATCGACACGATGGTGTCCGTTCAATGGATGTGCCGGCCGGTCCTTGTGGGTCGGTTGACCGGCAGCGCGGGTTCAAGGCAAGCTCGGTTGTACCCGGGTTGAGGGGGAGGGGACTGTGATGGCCGTCTCAGTCGGCAGCGCCGCGCGCGTCGATGTTCGCAAGGTCGCGCAATCGCGTCGCGCATCGTCGCGCGGCCTGCGCGCCGTCGGCGCGATGCCGGCGATCGTGCTTTCGCTGTGCGCCTCGCTGCTGGTGGCGCTGGAGACGCCGAGCAAGCCGTTCCTCGACAAGAACAGCTTCTATCTCGCCTCCACCGGCTTTCGCGTGCAGGTCGCCAATGACGCCGCGGGCCAGAAGGCGCTGCGCGCGCTGCCGCCGCATCGCTTCGTGATGCACCGGAACGGCGGCAATGTCCGCTATCTCTACGCCGAGCCGCAGCATTGCGTCTGCATCTTCATGGGCACGCAGGCCGCCTTTGAGGCCTATCGCGGCATGCTTCTCCGCGGCGCCGACCAACCCGACATCGTCTCCGCCGACTACAAGACCCAGGCGAGCGCGCTGCTCGACGAAACACCGGCACAGCTGGACTCGCTGGCCGAGCCGGACTCGCTCGCGGATTATTTTCGGGCGTTTTATTGAGCCACACTCATCGCGGCATTCACCGTTGTCATCGCCCGGCTTGACCGGGCGATCCAGTATTCCGAGCCAGTCATGGCTGAGGCCGCGCTTCGCGTCACTCAGGCAAGGCACTACCCCAACAAAAAAGCCGGCGTCACCGCCGGCTTTTCCGTCTCTTTCGATCCGCCAATCTCTGGGGCCAAAGCCCTCGCTTAGTGCGCGGCTTCCAGCGCGGCCTGTTCGGCCTTTGCGATCGTGCCCTTGACCGCAGCCTGCACCTTTTCGAAGGCGCGGACCTCGATCTGGCGGACGCGCTCGCGCGACACGCCAAACTCGGCGGCAAGGTCTTCCAGTGTCATCGGCTCATCAGCGAGGCGGCGGGCCTCGAAGATGCGGCGTTCGCGCGGGTTGAGCACGCTCATGGCGCCGTTCAGGGCGTCGCGGCGTTCGTCATATTCCTCGTGCTCCGCCAGCATGGCTTCCTGGTTGGGCGTATTGTCGACCAGCCAGTCCTGCCATTCGCCGGCTTCGCCGTCGTCGCGGATCGGTGCGTTGAGCGACGCATCGCCACCGAGGCGGCGGTTCATGTCGATCACGTCCTGATCGGTGACGCCGAGGCGCTTGGCGATGATCTTCACCTGGTCGGGGCGGAGATCGCCTTCGTCCAGCGCGTTGATCTTGCTCTTCGCCTTGCGCAGGTTGAAGAACAGCTTCTTCTGGTTCGCGGTGGTGCCCATCTTCACGAGCGACCAGGAACGCAGAATGTACTCTTGAATCGACGCCTTGATCCACCACATCGCGTAGGTGGCGAGACGGAACCCCTTCTCGGGTTCGAAGCGCTTCACCGCCTGCATCAGGCCGACATTGCCTTCCGAGACGACCTCGGAGATCGGCAGGCCGTAGCCGCGATAGCCCATGGCGATCTTGGCCACGAGGCGGAGATGGCTGGTGACGAGTTGGTGCGCGGCGTCGCGATCGTCATGCTCGCGCCAACGCTTGGCGAGCATGTATTCCTGCTGGGGTTCCAGCATCGGGAACTTGCGGATCTCGGCGAGGTAGCGAGAGAGGCCGGATTCTCCATTGAGCACCGGCAAAGCAGCGGTACGGGCCATAGGCGAGCCCTCCAAAGGTTCAGGCCCCCGATAGCGGCGGGCCAGGCAGACGACCGCTTTGTTAAAGCCGGCCGTAGCTGCGATGTTCCGCGTTGGTCATTTCCAACGCAGCCGCAATATACCTCATCGGGGGGCAAAAAGGGAAGGATTGCTGACGTCACGTCCCCGTGTGGCAGCTATAACTTTTTGTAATGTAACGCTTTTCTTAAGAGGCCTGCGTCATAGCGCCGCTTTCAGTGTGCTCTGCAAGAGAAGCAAATCCTCCGGTAGAGCCGCCTCCCAGTGAAGAAGTTCTCCGGTCCTCGGGTGCTCTAATACCAGAAGATAAGCGTGCAGGGCCTGCCGTCCAAGGGCAGCCAGGGCGGCCTGCGATTCCGGTCCGAGCTGGTTCGCCTTGGTCTTGAAATGCGGGCCATAGACCGCGTCGCCCATCAGGGGGTGCCCGATATGAGCGAGGTGGACGCGGATCTGGTGGGTGCGGCCGGTCTCGAGCTCGCAGGCAAGCAGCGTCGCGATCGGCTTGCCGTCGCGCCCGGCAAAGCTCTCGAGGATCTCCCAATGGGTCACCGCCTCGCGCCCGCTCTGGCGCACCGCCATCTTCTCGCGCGCATAGGGGTGGCGGTCGATCGGCGCATCGACGGTGCCGCGGTGCCGGCCGGGCACGCCCCAGGCGAAGGCCATGTAGCCGCGCCGCATCGGTCCGGTGCGGCCGTGATCGGCGAATTGCGCGGTGAGCGAGGCATGGGCGAGGTCGTTCTTGGCGACCACCATCAGTCCCGTCGTGTCCTTGTCCAGCCGGTGCACGATGCCGGGCCGGCGCACTCCGCCGATGCCGGACAGCGACGTTCCACAATGGGCGATCAGCGCATTCACCAGCGTGCCGGTCTCGTGGCCGGCCGCGGGGTGCACCACCAGCCCCTTCGGCTTGTTGAGCACCACGATGTCGTCGTCCTCGAACACGATATCGAGCGCGATATCCTCGCCCTTGGGCTCGGCGGGCACCGCCTCAGGCACGTCGATTATGATCGTATCGCCGGAACTGACGTGATAAGCGGGGTCGCGGATCGCGGCGGCCTTGAGAGTCACCGCGCCCGCCAGAATCAGGGCTTTCAGCCTCGATCGCGACAGGTCGGTGAGGTGCGCCGCCAGCACGCGGTCGAGCCGGGCCGAGCCCTCGGAGCCTTCGACGACAACCTCCAACCTTTGCGCAGAGCCCGAGTTTTCCATGACGACGTCTGATACCGCTGTTCCCGAACCGAGCCCCGAGCAGGCCGCGCTGTTTGCGCGGGTGCGGCGGATGATGCTGATCGCGGGGTTGACCACGGCGCTGGCCATCTGCGCCGTCCTGATCGCGGTGGGCTACCGCCTTTTCAAGTCCGAGGGAAGGGCGCCCGAGCCGGTGGGCGACGTCACCGCCACCCTGCCGAAGGGCGCCAGGATCGTCTCGACCGGGGTGGCCGGCGACCGCCTCGTCGTCACTCTCGATATCGGCGGGGTCACCGAGATCCGCACCTTCGACGCCCACACCCTGAAGCCGGCCGGAAAGCTGAAATTTGCCAATGAGCCGTAAAAGGCCCGCCCGGGTCCTTGCGGCGGACAAATTTCGAGGTTATTGGCTAGCCCGCACGCTCCCTTCGTCTAGCGGTTAGGACGCGGCCCTCTCAAGGCTGAAACAGGGGTTCGATTCCCCTAGGGAGCGCCAATATTGGACGATGCCGTCCTTTCATCCCGATTGATTGTTGTACCCGCCAGGTGAACCTGTGGCATTGGCGATCAACATCCGCGCCGAAAATGGGTCCGCGGGCGAAATCGAGCGGTTGTGGGATCGGGTTGGTACGTTCGAAGTCGAACCCTCGATGCGCCAGCTCGGGTACCGGCCTCATTTTACGTTTGCAATCTACGATTCGCCCGCGATTGACGAAAAGACGGCGTGGGATGCGCTGCTAAAGGCAGTCGACGACGAAGCGCAATTGCTTATCGAATTCCGGCGCATTCGCTGGTTCGAAGGTTCTCCTCTCGTCCTGTGGGCGCAGCCTGCGGCCGACAATGTCCTGATCCTGATCCGCATTCACGACGCAATCAGCGCGGCAATCGATCCGTCGCATTGTCGTCCTCATTACCGACCGGGTGCCTGGACGCCACATTGCACGCTCGGGACGCGCATCACCGACGTGTCGCGCGACGACGCGATTGCATTCGCCCAGTCGTTCGACGGTGGAATTGAAGTCCTGTTTGACATGGTCGATTGTGTTGCCTTTCCGCCGGTACGGGTGGTTGCCGAGCAGAGATTGCAGCCGTAGTTGGTCGCCACCAAACGCGCGCTTTCCGAGAACACGCTCTACCGCAGCGATGCCGCAATGTCGGCAATCGGCCTGAAGAGAACCAGCGGATCATCTTTCGAAGCAAGGAAGCCACGTCGCTTCCAGAACGCAGCAGCTTCGGCGTCGACCGCGTTGACGATCAGCGCGCGCCCTCCGATCAGGCCTGCGGCCGCGACGCAGCGCTGGAGCGCGTGCTTGAGCAGGCCGGTGCCAATTCCCTTGCCGATCCAATTTTCATCAGTCGCGAGCTGTCCCAGCAGCAGGCAGGGTACAGGGTCGGGCGGCTGACCGGTCCGTATGGACCGTGGCAGGGACGATGGCACGATTGCCGTCGGCGCGAGGCCATAATAGCCGACCACCCGCGTCGCCTCGTGAACGACCATCACCGCCGTAAAACCCTTTTCCTGGTTGGACAGCGCCCGCGTCTTCAGCCATCGGTCGAGTGATGGCTTGCCGCAGGAGAACTCGTCGAGATCGTGAACCGGCGTCAATGGTTCGGGGCCGGAGATTGCCAAGCCTCAGCGCCTTTTGCCCGTGCGAGTGCTCTCCCAGGGCGCTGGGCGCTGGAAGAGTTCAACCATTTCCGGCACCGGGGCAGCCGGTCCGGACATCGTCGCCATGAACGCTTTGAAGCCAGCCGGGCTCATGCGAATGGGGGCCGTCTCCATCAGCACGTCCTCGGCCGCGCGTACGGCCGCATCACGAACGAAGTCCGTGCGTGAGCGACCGCGCAGCGCCGCCGCCCGGTCGATGATGGCAATGTCGGTTTCCGGCAGCCGCATCGAAAGCGGATGCTCCTTGCGCTCAACGGCACGGGGCATGATGAACCTCCACAGCAGCCAATATAGAATTTGTAGCGCATTTTGCAATACCGTGAAGGACGACGCGAAATTATCGTGATAGCCCGCCACGGGTGATCATCGTCACAGCTCTCGCCGGGCGTGTGCGCGCATCCTGCCCGTGCTTGCGGGATGGCCCGCATCACCAACTGGAGACGCCAATGACAAATCCTGACGACGTCGGTTTTGAGAACCGCGAACTGTCCATCGAAGAGCTCGACGCCATTGCCGGAGGCGGCGTCTGGGGCTGGATCAAGCATGAAGTTCATTCGGCTGCGAAGTGGGTCGGCGAACAATGGGGCAAAGGCATCGAAGCCCTGGGCAGTCTCGGCGGCGGCGGCCACATCAACATCACCATCCACCGGCAGAACTGAGCGAACGGCTTGTCCGCCCTGCGATCTCCGGGCCTTCGGGTCCGGAGATTTTGGCGTGCCAGGCGGCTCGCGAAGGAATCCTTGACAACCCGTCGCCGTGCGTTGCAACCTGATGTTGTTGTTCTGCGGGGGCGGACATGGGGGCTACGCGTCGGCATCAGGCGACAACGCCGCGCCATTTGAGATCTGCGGCAGCCGTGTCGACGGCTTCTCCGCGGATCGGACCCGTTCTTTCGACAGCTTTCCCTCCGATCCTCGCTCTGCCGCTCGATGCCCGAGGCTGGATGCGTGCGGTACGCGCCGCGGCACTGGGCTTCGTGGTCACGAGCGCGTTGTGCGCGCTGATCGCATGGCCCACCGATGCGGTCGCGAAGGGCAATCGGGTGCCGGCCTGGTATCCGGGGCCAAGCTGCAATGATCCCGCAGTGCTCGGTCAGATCGCCGCTGAATTCCGCGGTAGACATTGGGCCTCTGCGGGCTTCGAAAGCGTCGACATACGCCCAGCCGATTGGGAGTCCTGGCCGCAGCAGCTCATACCGCGGCGTTTCTGCGAGTGGCGGATCAGGATGTGGCGTGGTGCTGAACCCGTGATCCACCCGATCTACTACGCGATCATTGCGACTGATCCAGGCTACAGGCTCGAATGGTGTGCCGTGGGGCTCGATCGACAGTGGCCCTACGATCCACGATGCAGGCTTGCGCATCCCTAGCCCGGCAACGATTTGAAGCGGTCCGGTTCGGCCATCGCTCCGGCGCACGCGTCGGGGCTGATCATTTTATCAACGTGCTGTTTTTCAAGTGATGAGTGGGGGGCGTCATGCGTACGGGTATCGTCGAGTCGATCCGTCAATTGGGGCGTGGTCGCAATTTCGATGTGTGGCCATTGAAACGTGTGGCTGCGCGCGGCTTCAGGCCATCAGGCGGCGCAAGAGGCATCTGCGCGTTTCTCGCAGTGGCAGCATTGGCTGGCTGCTCGATCCATCCGCTGGTCGATGACGTGTCCCCGATCCCGACCGAAGCGATCGTGGCGGCCGCGCGCTGCGAGCTCAGGCTCGGCCTCGTCCATCAGGTCGAGGTCTGGTTCGCGGACGAGGATCCGCCGGTGACGGGATTTGACCCGAACACCATCGGCGACAAGGGTAATCTGGAACGGATGTATACCCTGTTCCCGAAGACCAAACCGGAAAATAAAGGCGATTGGGAGCAATATCTGGATATTGCGATTGCCTATGACTGGACCTTCGACATCACGGAAACCAACCATGCCGATGCCAGCGTCGGCTTCCGCTTGCCCGTGCTCAACCCGGCCGGCACGGTCGACGTCGGAGCCGGCGGCAACGCCAACGCGACCAGGCAGGCCAAACGTACATTCAAGAACCAGGACTCGTTCAGGGACCTTCTGACGAAGAAAAGGTATGAGTTCTGCAACGACATCAACCGCTCCGTCGAATACTTTCCCAACACTCCGAATCGTAGTCCGCCGTTCGAGCCTCAGCCCGAACGCGCTCTTTATCCGATCACCGGTTCGATCGGATTGGCGCGCGCGGTGACGTCGTTCCTGAAAATAGCGGTCCAGGATGGCGCCCTCGACACGTTCACCGACGAGCTCACCTTCACCACGACGTTCGATGGAAGGGTCGGCGGTGCCGTGACGCTCGCGCCGGTGCCGAAGGAATTCCGGCTGGTGAACGCCAGCACGAACTTCACCGGATCGCGCCTGGACATGCACAAGGTCAAGATCAGCATGGCCTTCCCGAGAGCGAGAGTGACGCAAAAGCAGAAGGTCGCTGACCTGCTGAAGGACGTCAAAGGCGGCTACGAGCTGAATGCGCTGTGGCGCGCGGCCTATGCGCTCTGCGTCGTCGATGCGAGAAGCCGCGAGGACGACTTCAAGCGGCTCCGGCTCGATCCACCCGAAGTCACCTGTCTCAACTCGACGGATGCGTTCTATCCGCGAGGAAACGGCCGCACCAATTCGCTGCTATATGGCCGCCGGTATGAATTTCTTGATGAGAGAGTCAAGTTGGAGCCGCAACAGCGGGTCATGCAGGGGGTGAAGGCGCCAGGCCCTGGCGGCGGGCCGGCTCCGCCACAGGTCAAGTGAGAATCAGCCGACGATTTCGATCTCATCCAGCGCGCACCATTCGCGCAACGCGCGATCGGTGGCCTTCGCCTCGAATCCGATCGGCGGGCGAATTAATGCCGCTGGTTGTTGCCGTCCAACCCGAACACCTCGGCGAGCATCGATCTCACGCGTAAGCATGCAGCATCGGCATCGGCGGTGGTGGTCGTCTGCCGGAAAATCTGCTCTATGCGCGCCGGGACGGTGCGCGATGCGGCCGGTCTCCGCTTCCAAAGCTGCTGCCGGGCCTTTGGAGGTTTTGGCAATAGCTTTTCGGAGTGACGATATGAGCGGTTTGGTGATCAGCGGCGGCCGGGTGGTGGATCCCGCGAGCGGGATGGACGCCGTTGGCGATGTGGCGGTAGTGGACGGCAAGATCGCTGCCGTCGGCACGGGCCTCGGCGGCGCCGAGCGGGTGATCGACGCGACCGGCCTCGTGGTCGCCCCCGGTTTCATCGATCTGCATGCCCACGGCCAGTCGATCCCGGCCGACCGCATGCAGGCGTTCGACGGCGTGACGACGACGCTCGATCTCGAGGCCGGCGTGCTGCCGGTCGGGTCGTGGTATGAGCGCCAGGCCAGGAAAGGCCGCGTGCTGAACTATGGGGCCGCCACCAACTGGGCCTTTGCGCGCATCGGCGCGATGACGGGCTCCAATGCGGAGAGCTCGCTGGAGGCGTTCGGCAACGCCATGCGCGACCGGCGCTGGATCGACAACGTGGCGAGCGATGCGGAGGTCGCCGGCATTCTCGAGCGTCTTTCGCGCGGCCTGAACGAGGGCGGCATCGGCATCGGCATCCTGAACGCCTACGCCCCGGGCGCCGGCGTGCAGGAATTGACCGCGGTCTGCCAGCTCGCCGCAAAGCAGGACGTGCCGACCTTCACCCATGTCGCCTACATGTCGCGCGTCGACCCCGAGAGCGCGGCCGAAGCCTATATCCGCCTGATCGGCTATGCCGGCGCCACCGGCGCGCACATGCACATCTGCCATTTCAATTCGTCGAGCAAGACCGACATCGAGCGTTGCCGCGAGCTGATCGCGAAGGCTCAGGCGCAAGGCCTGCCCATCACGGTCGAGGCCTACCCTTACGGCACCGGCTCGACCGTGCTGGCCGCCGCGTTCTTCAGCGATCCAGAATTCGTCGAGCGCAACGGCACCGGCTATGATTCGGTGCAGCGCGTGACCGACGGCTACCGCTTCCACGACCGCGAGGAGCTGCTGAAGGCGCAGGCCGAGGAGCCGTCCTCGCTGGTGCTCTGGCATATCCTCGACACCGAGAACAACGCGCATCACCGCGATCTCCTCGACATGTCGGTGCTGTATCCTGGCGGCGCCATTGCCTCCGACGCGATGCCGTGGACCACGTCGGACGGCAAGACCTACACCGGCGATGCCTGGCCGCTGCCGGATGACGCCACTTCACACCCGCGCTCGGCCGGCTGCTTCACGAAGTTCATCCGCGAATGGGTGCGCGAGCGCAAGACCGTGTCGCTGCTGGAAGGCGTGCGCAAATGCGCGCTGATCCCGGCGGAGATCCTGTCGCAGAGCACGCCGGCGATGCGCGCCAAGGGCAGGCTTGCCAAGGACGCCGATGCCGACATCGTCGTGTTCGACTACGAGAAGCTCAGCGACTGCGCGACCTTCACGGCGATGAACCGTCCGTCGGCGGGCGTGCGGCATCTGGTGGTCAGCGGCCAGCCGCTGATCAGCGACGGCATCCTCGATGTCGCGGCACGGCCCGGCAAGCCGGTGCGCCGTCCCGTCGTCGAGGCTTGAGACATGCCGGTCCCCATTCTCCTGGTGACGGGCTTTCTGGGGGCCGGCAAGACCACGGTCGTGAACCATCTGCTGGCGCATGCGGACGGCCGCCGCATCGCCGCAATCGTCAACGATTTCGGTGCGATCAACATCGATGCGGAGCTGATCGCGGGCGCCAGCGACGGCGTGGTGAGCCTTGCCAATGGCTGCATCTGCTGCTCCCTCGAAGGCGATCTGCTCCGTACGCTCTCGACGCTGCTGCGGCGCGATCCGAAGCCGGAATATATCGTCATCGAGACCAGCGGCGTCGCCGATCCCGCCGACATCGTCCGCAATCTGATGGACCCGGTGATCCTGCGCGAGGCGCCGCTGGAAACCGTGGTCTGCGTGATGGACGCCGGCACGCCGCCGGCGGCCCTCGATGACGCGCTGATGCGGTCGCAATTGCGCGTCGCCGACATCGTGGCGCTGAGCAAGCTGGATCTGGCGGAGGAGGGCGCGGGCGTCCGGATCCGCGAGGCCATCCGCGCCCTGCGCGTGCCTGCCGTGGTGGTCGATGCGCAAAACGGCGAGATCCCGTCCGCGCTGCTGTTCCCTGCGGCCGTCGATCGCGCGCCGGCGTCGCGGGAGCCGGGGCCGAAACGCCCGGCAGAGGAGCGCTTCGAGACGCTGAGCTGGACCTCGGACCAGCCGCTGTCGCTGCCGCGCCTGCAGCAGGCCATCGGCCGGCTTGCGCCAAAGCTTGCGCGCGCAAAGGGCCTGTTCGAGACCGTCGAGCAGCCCGGACGCCTGATGGTGTTTCAATTCGCCGGCGGCCGCGCCACGCTCGCGCCCGGCGATGCGCCCGCCCCTGGCGTGCCGCGCGCGAGGATCGTTTTCATCGCCGAACTCGGCGTGATGTCGAAGGCCGAGCTCGACGGGATCATGGCGGCGTGCGTTGCGGGCTGACTCGACAGCCCGAGCCGCCTCACGCGAATTGCGCGATGCCGTGGCCGACGGACCAGTTCTCCGCGGGGGCGTCGAGCACGTTGACGAACACGTCCTCGGGGCGGATGCCCGGGTTCTCGCCGAGCAGGTCCGCGATCCGGCGGTACAGCGCCTTCTTCTGCTGTGCAGTGCGCGTCGCGAACACGGTGATCTGGATCAGCACGGCGTCGTCGCTGCGCTTGACGCCATAGGCATTGCCGCAGCGGAAGTTTGCGGGCGAAAGCTCGCTGATGGTCATGAACTCGTCGCCGTCAGGCACGTTCAGCGCCTCGCGCATGGCGCGATAGAGGCCGTCGAGGATCGCCTGCCGGTAGGCTTCCGGCTTCCCGGCGCGCATCGAGATGTGAAGGAGAGGCATCGCGAGACCCTTTGCATGCTGTCCGACCGGACAAGGCAAATCGCCCGCGCCGGCGGTTCAGCCCATTGACGAAACGGGCTATCAATCCCATTAGTTTTTGACACGATGTCTAGAAGCATGTTCTTGACGTCGTGTCAAATACTTCGAGCCACACTCTTTCAAGCCGGGAATAGATCTGTGAGACCGCGCGAATTCGACCACGACGACGTCCTGCGCATCGCGTTCGACCAGTTCTGGCGCAAGGGCGTGCGCGGCAGCTCGCTGTCGGACATCGCGCGCGACGCCGGCGTGCAGCGCGGCAGTCTCTACAATGCCTTCGGCAGCAAAGAGGCGCTGTTCCTCCAGGCCTATGAACGCTACGCGGACGATTATCTCCTCGCCCTGCAAAAGGCGCTCGGTGCCGGCAGCTTGCGAAAACGTCTCACCACGTTCTTCGACCTGACCATCACCAATTTCCGCTCCGGCACGCCATCCCGGGGATGTCCGACCACGCGCGGTCTGATGGAGCTCGGTGCGGTCGAAGGCGAGGGGCTGGACGAGGAGGCGCGTCGGGCCTTCGCGAAGCTGATCTCGCGCATCACCGCTCTGGTTCAGGATACGTTGTCGGCCGGCGCCGAGCGCGGCGAATTCAGCGGCAACCCCGCAGCCGCAGCGCTGCACATCATCACGGTGACGCGCGGCCTCGGGGTGCTCGAACGTGCCTATGGCGACGAGCCACAGCTGCGCAAGATCGCCGCGCACACCATCGACCTCGTGCTCGGCAAGAAGGGCGGCTAGCAGACCGCGAGCGCGTTGACCGCCCGCGTCGTCGCAATCTCGTTCTCGTTGCCGACGAATTGGCAGACGACAGATTCGAGTTCACCCGGCTGCTTGCCGCGGGCGACCGCCAGCAGCCGCATCAATTCCGCCTCGTCCTTCGACAGGCGCCGGCAGGACGGCGGCATGAAGCAGAGATCGCATGGCCGGCCGCTGCGCAAGATTCTCACCAGCGCAGCCGCCCGCGCGACCAGTAGCGGGCTGTCGGCAATGCCGGGCGCTTCGTCGGCGAAGCGATAGGCCGCTTCCCAGCAATCGGAGGCGCCGGTCGCATAGGCGGCGCCAATGAAGCGGAACAGCGACAGCGCAACGCGGCAGAAATCATCATAGTTCTCGACGCAGGGACGCGCTGCAAGCGCGGCCTGGAGCGGACAGAGCCGCGCCTTGCCGTCGTCCGCGACGGGCACAAAGCCGCACGCATCCTGCGTCATGGAGGATCTCGTCAGTGCAAGGTGGGGCTTCCGACCAGCCAGCTCTTCATCGCCATCGTCCGGCCATGGTCGAGAGACCGAACCTGCCGGTCGGGCAGGACGAGGCCGGCCATGCGGAAGATCGTCGCAACACCCCGCACCGGTGCCAGCGCCCAGTCGGCGCCGACAGGCGGCAGCCAGTTCTCGAATTGCTCGCGCGCAACGTCGATGCGGTCCTGCTGTGCCGCGGCGATGGCGTGCAGAATTCCGTGCTCGCTGTCGGACATCTTCGGACAGGTCGGGCAATGAACCTCGATCGCCGTGTGCGCCGTGCAGGCAAAGATCTCGATGATGGAGTCCAGCGAGGGCACGGCATCGCCCACGCGAAAATAGTCATACACCTCCTTGATGTCGGCCGCGGTCGGAACGGCGCCTCCGCTGCGGGCCTTCGCCCGAAATCCCCAGATGAACAATCGCTCCGCGGCGCTCAGTGCGGGGAGTTCGAGGGGGCTGGCGTCTGTCGATTGATGCATGGAGCCTCTTGTCGCTGGCTGCGCTCACGCCCCCGGCCGGCGCAAAATATCTGCGCCGATCGTTCCGCCAGAGGCTGGTGCAAGTCAACGCTGCGAGGGCCGATATCGAGGTCTTCTAGATTTGGCAGCGGCGTGACTATCGACGAATTCTAAAGTCCGCTCACACCAACGCGACGTTGATCTGGTCGTGAGAGATGGAGACCATCCGGCGCGCTTCGGTGCCGGCTGTGATCGCCATCGGCTTGTGTTGCGAGAGTGGGATGGACGCCAAACGATCGATCGCTCCCCGTAATTTTGCGGGGATTTGTGAGATCGGTTGCTTGAACCATCGCGAAGGGAACTTCGGTCTCGTTCGGTTTACGGCACCTTAAGCCCAAATCAGTCATACCAGGGAACATTCAGGCGACGGCCGGGATCGCCTCAAACCATTTGATTGTGCGAGGTCGCGTCCGACTTTGCGTGACGTGCCATTGGAGACACCGACCGTGCTGAACCAGATCTCGATCCGTACCAAGCTTCTGAGTGCCGTGCTGGCGATGGCGGTTGCGATCTGCTGCGTGACCGGCGCTGCGTTGTGGTCGATGTATCAGCGCATGTATCAGGACCGGGTCAACGTCCTGAAGGTGATGGTCGATGTCGGCTACAGCCTCGCGGAGAAATTCGAGGCCGCCGCGGTGGCGGGGCAGATGACCCGCGATGAAGCCCAGGCGCGCTTCAAGGACGCGCTACTCAAGATCCGCTATTCCGGCGACGAATATCTGTTCGCGCATAGCAACGACCAGATCGGCTTCGCCCATCCGAGTCCGAAGCTGATGGGCAAGGACGTGTCCGGCATCAAGGACGCCAAAGGCGTGCCCGTCATTCCGGCGCTGCTCGATATCGTGACCAGGAAGAACGAGGGCACCTACGCCTACGACTGGCCGCTGCGGCAGGACGATCCGAAGACGGCGGTGAAGCTGTCCTACGTCAAGGGCTTCGCGCCGTGGAAGATCTTCATCGGCACCGGTGTCTTCGTCGACGACATCTGGACCGACTTCATGGCGATGGTCTGGAAGATCGTCGGGATCATCGCGCTGCTCGCGCTTCCGGCGATCGGTCTCGTCGGGCTGGTCGGCTTCGCCGTCAGCAGAAGCATCCGCAGCGTGGGAGCCGCGATGCAGGCGCTGGCCGACGGCAATTTGTCGATCGATCTGCCGGAAGCGGAGCGCGCCGACGAAGTCGGGCAGATGGCCCGCGCGACGAAGTATTTCCGCGACCGCATGGCCGAGAGCGAGAAGCTGCGCGGAGAGCAGGAGAAGTTGCGGGCCGATGCGGCCGCGCAGCGCAGTCAGGACATGAACCGGCTCGCCGACGATTTCGAGCACGCGGTCGGGGCGATCATCGAGACGGTGTCACGGGCGGCCAGCAATCTCGAGACCTCCGCCGATACCCTGACGTCGAGCGCCGACAGGTCGCAGGATCTCGCCAAGACGGTGACGGCGGCATCCGGCGAGGCGTCGACCAACGTCCAGTCCGTGGCCGCGGCAACGGAGCAGCTCAGTTCCTCCATCACCGAGATCAGCCGGCAGGTTCAGACCTCTGCGCGCATGGCCGGGGAGGCCGTTGCGCAGGCCCACAAGACCAACGCACGGGTCAGCGAGCTGGCGCAGGCGGCGAGCAGCATCGGCGATATCGTCGCGCTCATCAACGGAATCGCGGAGCAGACCAACCTGCTGGCGCTCAACGCCACGATCGAGGCCGCGCGCGCGGGTGAAGCCGGACGCGGCTTTGCCGTCGTCGCATCGGAAGTGAAGGCCCTCGCCGAGCAGACCGCGAAGGCGACCGGGGAGATCAGCGAGCAGGTCGGCGGCATGCAGACGGCGACCGGCGAATCCGTCGCCGCGATCAAGGAGATCGGCGATACGATCGGAAGCCTTTCGGACATCTCGTCCGCGATCGCCGCGGCGGTCGAGGAACAGGGCATGGCGACGCAGGAGATTTCGCGCAACGTTCAGCAGGCCGCGCACGGCACGCAGCAGGTCTCGACGGGCGTCGCCGACGTGCAGCGCGGAGCGTCCGAGACGGGTGTGGCCTCGTCGCAGGTTCTGACGGCGGCCCGGTCGCTGGCGGCCGACAGCGCGAGCCTGAAGCAGAAGGTGAGCGCGTTCATGACCACGGTCCGCGCAGCCTAGCGCAGCCCATCGTCGACGGCCTCGCGAAAACGCGCCGCGATATCGGCGCGTGTCGCGACCCAGACGCGGCGGTCGAGCCGCTTGAGCTCGGCGAGAATGGCCTTCACGGCGCGGAAGCGCGCAGGCCGGCCGCAGATGCGCAGGTGAAAGCCGATCGACAGCATCGAGGAGCGGCCGCGCTCGGCCTCCTCGACCAGCGTCGCGAGCGCCGCGCTGACATAGCCTGAAAAATCCTCCGGCTGCACGAAACCGTTGGGATGGAAGAACTTCATGTCGTTGGTGTCGAAGCCGTAGGGCAGGATCAGCATCGATCCCTTTGGCGTCTGGCTCCAATAGGGCAGGTCGTCGTCCAGCGCGTTGGAATCAAATATTGGCGCCAATACGATGACTATATTGTAAACATTATCGTGGGTGGTTTGTGCAAAAAATGGGCTGCGGCAACATTCCAGAATCCTGTAAAAGCGGCGGATGAAGCGAACCAGCCCCCTCAAGCGCAAGCCGAAGCGACCGGAGCCGAAACACAGGGAGTCCGATGCCGTCGATCCGCGCAGCATCGACGACGATCCCGTGGTTCAGGGCATCCTGACCGCGATCAGCCAGAAGCGTCTCAAGCCCGGCACCAAGCTCGGCGAGGACAAGCTCACGGCGGCGTTCGGCACCACGCGGATCCACATCCGCCAGGCGCTGGCACATCTGGCGTCGCGCAAGGTCGTGATGCAGATCCCGAACCGCGGAGCGTTCGTGTACAGGCCGAGTTGGGACGAAGCCCGGGACATTTTCGCGGCGCGACGCCTTATCGAGACCGCAGCCGTCGCCGCGGCGATCGACCGGCTGGACAAATCAGGCAAGGCCGCGCTGAAGGCGCATATGGAGCTCGAAGCGCGTCACGACCGCAACGACCGCTGGGCCTCGCTGTCGCTCACGGCGGAATTCCACATCCTGGTCGCCAAGCTCGCCGGCAACCAGGTGCTGCTGGACATGTCGCGCGAACTGATGTTGCGGACGTCGCTGGCGATCGCGACATTCGAGCAGCCTGGCGAGCCGGATTGCTCTCCGGACGCGCACCCCGACATCGGCGCGCTGATCCTCGCGCGCGACAGGGCCGGTGCGGTCCATGCCATGCGTCATCACATCGAGGAGATGGAGCAGCGGATCAGGCCGAGGGAGGGCGAGGACGAGGTCGACGAGCTCACCGCAATCTTCCAGGAGATCGGCGCGCGCGCGCGGGCGGGCGGATAGCATGGCCGGCCGCCGCATCCTCCTGATCAATCCGAACAGCAACGAGGCGACGACCGCGATGATGGTCGCGATCGCTGCGTCAGCGGCCGTCGGCGGCTTCGACGTCGTTGGCGCAACGGCAACGCGCGCGCCGACGATGATCGTGTCGGCGGAGGCGCTGGATGCGGCCGCGCCTGAGGTCGAGGAAATCGCGCGGGCGCGCAGCGCCGGGTGCGACGGCTTCGTCGTTGCCGCGTTCGGCGATCCCGGTCTCGCCGGGATCAGGGCGGCATTGAGCCTGCCCGCAGTCGGCATCGGCGAGTCATCCATGCTTGAAGCAGCCGAAGGTGGCCGCCGCTTCGGCGTCGCGACCACGACGCCGCTACTGGGCGCGAAGATCGACGCTTTGCCGGAAGCGCTGGGATTGCAATCGCGTTACACAGGCACCCGCTTTGCCGACGGCGATGCACAAGAGCTGATGCGCGATCGGGCGCTGCTGCGCGAAGCCCTCGCCGGCGCGGTCGAGGCCTGCATCGTGCAGGACGGTGCCGAGGCCGTCATCATCGGCGGTGGGCCGCTCGGCGAGGCCGCGCGGGAGCTGCAGCCGATGTTCACTGTCCCCGTCATCGCACCGATCCCGTCTGCCGTGGCGCGGATTATTCGCCTCATCGGGGCGCGCGAGGCCGACTGATATTCCGGCCGACGGGAGCGGTCATCGCGGTCCTGTTCCCTCCCTTGACGGCAGCAGCCAAAGCGAAGATGCAGGATCATCGAACCTGCCGCCCCTGCGCTCGGCTGCGGGCATGGAGATCGCTGCATGTCGTTCAAGAAACTCCTGATCGCCAACCGGGGCGAGATCGCCATCCGCATCGCACGCGCGGCGGCCGATGCAGGCATCGCGACGGTTGCCATTCATCCCGCGGACGACTCGCTGTCGCTGCATGTTCGTGTTGCCGACGAGGCGATCGAGATTCCCGGCCGCGGTGCGCGGGCCTATCTCGACATCGAGGCCGTGGTGAAGGCGGCCGGAAGTGCCGGCTGCGATGCCGTGCATCCCGGCTACGGCTTCCTGAGCGAGAACGCGGCATTCGCCCAGGCCTGCGCGGAGGCGCGCATCGCCTTCGTCGGACCAAAGGTGACGGCGCTCGAGCTGTTCGGCGACAAGGTCGCGGCGCGGCAATTGGCAAGGCGCTGCGGCGTGCCGATCATCGCCGGCACCAGCGGCCCGTCGAGCCTCGAGGAGATCACCGCATTCTTCGAATCCCTCGGCAAGGGCGCCGCGATCGTGATCAAGGCGATGGCCGGCGGCGGCGGCCGCGGCATGCGCGTGGTGGAGAACGCAGGCGATCTCGCCGAAGCCTATGCGCGCTGCCAGTCCGAGGCCAAGGCGGCATTCGGCTTCGACGGCGTCTATGCCGAGCGGCTGATCCGGCAGGCGCGCCACATCGAGGTGCAGATCATCGGCGACCGCCATGGCGCGATCTCCCATCTGTGGGAGCGTGAATGCACCATCCAGCGCCGGCACCAGAAGCTGATCGAGGTGGCGCCGAGCCCGTCGCTGAGCGAGCCCTTGCGCGGCCGCATCATCGAGGCGGCGAAGCAGCTTGCGGCGGCGGCGTCCTACGACAATCTCGGCACCTTCGAGTTCCTGGTCGACGGCACGGCCGAGGATAGCTTTGCCTTCATCGAGGCCAATCCGCGGCTCCAGGTCGAGCATACCGTGACGGAAGAGGTGCTTGGCCTCGACCTCGTCCGTGCCCAGCTCGCGGTCGCCGCAGGCGCGACGCTGGCCTCGCTCGGCCTGGCGCAGGGTTCGATTCCGAAACCGCGCGGCTATGCCATGCAGCTCCGTATCAACATGGAGACGCTGGACGCAACGGGCGCGACGCATCCGACCGGTGGCGTGCTCGCGGTGTTCGAGCCGCCGTCAGGGCCCGGCGTCCGCGTCGATAGCTTTGGTTACGCCGGCTACAAGACCAGCGCCGCGTTCGACTCGCTGCTCGCAAAAGTCATCGTGCATACACCGGGCGAGGCCTGGCATGACGTGGTCGCAAAGGCGTCGCGCGCATTGCGTGAATTCCGGATCGACGGCGTCGTCACCAACGTCGCTTTCCTCCAGGCGGTCCTCGCGCATCCCGATTTCAGGACCAACCGCATCGCGACCGACTTCATCGATCGCAACATCGCAAAGCTCGTCGAGGCGGCCGATGGCGCGGCCAAGCCGCTGTACTTTGCGGCGACCGAGCGCAGCGGCGCTCACGGCACGGAGACTCACGTCGCGCAGGCGGTGCCTGAAGGCGCACTGATGGTCGCGGCGCCCCTGCAAGGGACCATCGTCACCATCCAGGTCAAGGAGGGCGAGATCGTGCGCCCCGGCCAGCAGCTCGCCGTGATCGAGTCCATGAAGATGGAGCATCTGGTCACGGCCGAGCAGGGCGGCCGCGTCATGAAGCTCGTCGCCGGCGACGGCGTCACCTTGATGCATGGCGAGCCGATCCTGTATCTGGAGCCGCTCGACGTCGCCGCCGACGCGTCGGCGGCGGAGGCCGAGATCGATCTCGACCACATCCGTCCCGATCTGGCCGAGCTGATCGCGCGCCAGGCCAATACGCTCGATGCCAACCGTCCCGCTTCGGTCGAGCGTCGCCGCAACACCAACCAGCGCACCGCGCGCGAGAATGTCGCCCAGCTCGTCGACGACGGCTCGTTCATGGAATATGGCAGCCTCGCCATCGCGGCGCAGCGCCGCCGGCGCAAGGTCGACGACCTCATCAAGAACACGCCGGCCGACGGTCTCGTCATGGGCGTTGCCACGGTGAATGCCGATAAGTTTGGCGCTGAAGGCGGCCGCTGCGTCGTCGTGGCCTACGACTACACCGTGCTTGCGGGCACGCAGGGCCACATGAACCACAAGAAGATCGACCGCATGCTGACGCTGGCGGAAGACTGGCGCGTGCCGCTTGTGTTCTATGCCGAGGGCGGCGGCGGCCGGCCCGGTGACACCGACCGGCTCGGCATGACCGGCCTCGACGGCCCGTCCTTCGTGCAGTTCGCACGGCTCTCCGGCCTGGTGCCTGTGATCGGCGTGGTCTCCGGCTATTGCTTTGCCGGCAACGCCGCGATGCTCGGCTGCTGCGACGTCATCATCGCCACGAAAAATGCCTCGATCGGCATGGGCGGCCCCGCCATGATCGAGGGCGGCGGGCTCGGCGTCTATCATCCGGCCGAGGTCGGCCCGGTTGCGTTCCAGTCCCCCAACGGCGTCATCGACATCCTCGTCGAGGACGAGGAGGAGGCGACGGCCGTCGCGAAAAAATACCTGTCCTATTTCCAGGGCGCGGTGACGGAGTGGCAGGCCGCCGACCAGCGCCTGCTTCGCCGCGCCATCCCCGAGAACCGTCTGCGCGTCTACGACATCCGCAGCGTGATCGACCTCGTCGCGGACAAGGACAGCGTGCTGGAGTTGCGCCGGGAGTTCGGCGTCGGCATGGTCACCGCCCTGATCCGGATCGAGGGCAAGCCGTTCGGCCTGATCGCCAACAACCCACGCCATCTCGGCGGCGCCATCGATGCCGACGCCGGCGACAAGGCCGCGCGCTTCCTCCAGCTCTGCGACGCCTTCGACCTGCCCATCGTCTCGCTGTGCGACACGCCCGGCTTCATGGTCGGTCCCGAAGCCGAGAAGACCGCGATCGTGCGCCACGTCTCGCGCATGTTCGTCGCCGGTGCGAGCCTCACCGTGCCGCTGTTCGGCATCGTGCTGCGCAAGGGCTATGGTCTCGGCGCGCAGTCGATGATCGGCGGCGGCTTTCACGCCTCGTTCTTCACCGCGGCCTGGCCGACCGGCGAGTTCGGTGGCATGGGCCTGGAGGGTTATGTCCGGCTCGGCTTCCGCAAGGAGATGGAGGCTATCGCCGACCCCGAGGAGCGCGAGACCTACTACCGCAACAAGGTCGCCGAGCTCTACGCCAACGGGAAGGCGGTCTCGATCGCCTCGGTGTTCGAGATCGACAACGTCATCGACCCCTCCGAGACACGTCGCTGGATCATGGCGGGCCTGCGCTCGGTGCCGAAGCCGACGCCGAGGACGGAGAAGAAGCGGCCGTGCATCGATACGTGGTGAGCGCAGTGCAGCAATTGGTGGAAGACGTCATTCCGGGTTCGGCTCTTCGAGCCGCCCCGGAATGACAGCGAAGCCTGTTCCCGATTGACATCCCCGCCTGTGGTGCCAGACTTTGCACAATAATACAGGGTGGAGACGTCCGCGATGGCCAGCCTTTCGGCCTCGAACCATGTCGCCCGTGTCTTGTCGGTCGCCAATCATGTGGCCGATGTCGATGCCTCGTCGCGCATCGCCAATTCCTGGCGGCGGTGCGTCATCAGCCACAAGCTCGATCCGGCCCGCCAGGGCCCGCCGCAGACGCTGACCGAAGCGGAAATCCGCCACGTCGCCGAGCCCATGGAGGAGACGATCAGGCTCGTGACGCCCGAGCTCGATGGTCTCGCCCGCGTGCTGCGCGACGCCGGCTATTGCGTCAATCTGGCTGATGCGAACGCGACCATGCTGTTCAGCCGTCTGCCGGGCGAGGCCGACGCACGACTGTTCATGGACTGGAAGATCTATACCGGCTCGAACTTCGCCGAGGCTTTCGAAGGCACCAACGGGCTTGGCACCGCGCTGGCCGAGCAGAAGCCGATCCTGGTGCATCGCGACGAGCATTTTCGCGCGCAGTGGCACATGTTCTCCTGCGCCGTGGCGCCGCTGTTCGACCAGGCCGGACGCCTCGCGGGCGCCGTCAACATCACCTCGTGCCGCGAGGATCTCGAACGTACCGCGCACCAGCTTGCGCTCGCGGTGACCATGGAGGCGACCCGGCGGATGGAAGGCGCGATCTTCCGCCGCCATTTCCGCAACGCCTGGATCGCCACCGTTCCGGGCGACGGCGGCAGCGGCCTGCTCGCCTATGACGACGACCGCCGCATCGTCGGTGCCTGCCGCTCGGCGCGGGCGCTGCTGGGCCTCACCGACGGCTTGATCGCGTCCGGCATCGATTTGTCGCGCTATGTCAAGTTCGACCATCACGCCGCGCGTGGCGCGGACGAGACTGTCGAGCTGCGCCGTGCCGATGGCCGCGCATTGGGGCGGGGACATGTCGCGCCGCCGCTGCGCACGAGATCTCCTGTGCCGCGTCGTGACGCGCCGATCGATCGCTACGACGCGATGCACCGGCTCGCCGGCCGTGACCCCGGCCTGATCAAGAGCGTCAAGCGGCTGCGGAGCATCGGAGATCACAATCTGCCGGTGCTGCTACACGGCGAGACCGGCGTCGGCAAGGACGTGTTCGCGCGGGCCATTCACGCCGCCAGCAACCGCGCGCGCAACAACTACGTCGCGCTGAACTGCGCGGCGATGCCGGAGAGCCTGATCGATGCCGAGCTGTTCGGCTACGAGGCCGGCGCCTTCACTGGCGCGCGGCGCGACGGCTCGAAGGGTCTGATCGTGCAGGCCGACGGCGGCACGCTGTTCCTGGACGAGATCGGCGACATGCCGATCGCGCTGCAGACGCGCCTCTTGCGCGTGCTGGAGAATCGCGAGGTCTGGCCGCTCGGTGCGCTGAAACCCGTGCCTGTCGATATCCGCCTGATCAGCGCCACCCACCGCGATCTCGGCCGCATGGCCGAAGAGGGCGCTTTCCGCGCCGACCTCTATTTCCGCCTGCGCGGCATGGAGGTGCGATTGCCGAGCTTGCGCGAGCGCGCCGATCGCGACGACATCATTCGCCAGATCGCGCGCGAGGAGGCGCCGGACTGCCGCCTGTCGGACGAGGCGTGGGTGTTGCTCTCGGCCTATCCCTACCCCGGCAACATGCGCCAGCTCCGCCACGTGCTGAGGCTTGCGGGCTGCACCGCGGAGGATGGTGTCATCACCGATGCCGATCTCGACCTGCCGCCGTTTGGCGGGCGGACGGCGGAGCCGGATCTCGCGGCGGCCGAGCGCGCGACGATCATCGAGGCCTTGCGCAGGCATGGCGGCCGCGTCACCGAGGCGGCGCGCGCGTTGAAGCTGAGCCGCGCGACGCTGTATCGCAAGATGAAAGCGATGAAGATCGAGACGGCGCAGTAGGCGCTTTTCTGCCCCTCTCCCCTTGTGGGAGAGGGTGGCTCGCCGCGTAGCGGCGAGACGGGTGAGGGGTCTCTCTCCACGAGACCAATTCTCGCCTGAGGCTGCGGAGACATACCCCTCATCCGGCGCTTCGCGCCACCTTCTCCCACAAGGGGAGAAGGGAAGACAGCGCTCACCTTACGAAAAATCGCTCCAGCTCAGATGACGCGAATCGAGATCGCCGACGGTCACGGTGCCGCGGATTTCGTGAGGGACGTGGAAACTGCTGCGCAGATAGACGAGCGGCGACGCCCCGTCGAAATGCGACACGCCGCGCACCTCGCCGACGAAGATCGAATGCGTCCTGGTCTCGAACTCCTGCGCCAGCACGCAGTCGAACGCGGCGACTGCATCCGTCAGCAGCGGCGCGCCGGTTACGCCGCGGGTCCACTGCCCGAACGCAAAACGGTCGTCGCCGTTGACGCCCTTCTGGCCGCTGAAGGTGAGCGCCAGCCCCGCGTGATCCTCGTGCAGGAAGTTGATCGCAAACGCCCTTTCCTCGCGGATGCGCGCATGGGCACTGGCGTTGCGGTTGACGCAGACGATCAGCGACGGCGGATTGTCCGACAGCGAGCAGGCCGACGTGACCGTGAGTCCCGTGCGCTTGCCGTGCTCGGCGCCCACCGTGACCAGTGCGACCGCGCCGGCGCATTGGCGCATCGCCTGCTTGAAATCCTTCGCATCCACGCTCACGCCAAAAATCTCCGAAATGAATGCGGGTGCGGCACGATCGCGCCGCACCCGTATCAGGTCAAGCTGCCTTCTTCGCGGAGCCGAGATGCTTCAGGCGCGGCATCACCTCGTTCTTGAGCAGCGAGAGCGAGTGGTGCCAGGCTTCCGGCTTGTGCTTGTAGTCGAAGCCGAACACGCAGAGCACGCCGAAGCCGCCGACCTCGTCGTAGATCTTCTCGATCTTCTCGGCGACGGTCGCCGGCGAGCCGACGATCCAGTTCCGCTTGGCGCAATATTCGACGGTGACGTCGCTATCGGGCACGTCGGGCGCGTGCTTCAGATAGTCCTTGAAGCCGAAATGGCCGAGCAGCGGCAGGAAGTACTCGCCCATCATCCGGCCCATCATGTCGCCGGTCGAGAGCTTCCAGGCCTCCTCGTCGGTGTCGGCGACGAACACCTCGCGCACGAGGCGCCAATCCGCGCGGTTCGGCTTGCGGCCGGTCTTGGCGGCGCCGATCTCGACCGAGTCCCAATGGCTGGAGACATAGGCCGGATTGAGGTTGAGGCTCATCGGAATGAAGCCGCGCTCGCCCGCAAGCTTCAGCGTGTCCGAGTTCTTCGACAGGCCGGCGACACCGATCGGCGGATGTGGTGTCTGCAGCGGCTTGATGTGCGGCTTGAGGAAGTCGAACATTGTGTCCGGCTTGGTCACCGTCCAGAACTTGCCCTTGTAAGTCCAGGGCGCGGGATCGCTCCACATCTTCAGGATGATCTCGAGAGCCTCGCGGGTCATGTCGCGGTTCTGCCCGCTCATGCCGTCGACGTTGAACATCGCCCAGTCGCTCGGCAGGCCGGATGCGGCGACGCCGAAATTGAGCCGGCCTCCGGAGAGATGGTCGAGCATGGCGACGCGGTTGGCGAGCTCGGCGGGGTGATGATAGGGCAGCAGGAACCCGCCCGGTCCGATGCGGATGGTCTTGGTCTGCATCAGTGCCTGCGCGATCAGCAGGTCCGGCGTGGGATTGGGTTCCCAGGGCGCGGTGTGGTGCTCGCCGATCCAGGCTTCCTGATAGCCGAGCTCGTCGAGCCAGCGCAGGACCTGCAGGTCCCAGTCGTGTCCTTCCTTCAGGCCGCACTCCGGCGGATGCGAAGGCATCGTGAAATAGCCGATCTCCATGGGTTTCCTCATCTGATGTTGACGCGTCTTGCTGCGCGGTTCACGGACGTGAGCGGAGGCAATTCAGCAAGCGCTGTGCCAGCGCGGCGAGCGGCTCAGACCTGCGAGAAAGCGCTGGTTTGCGGCGGCAATTGCCGATATTCCGGGGCGGATTTGCGAGCCGCCGTCTCATTGTCGCGAGACGGCGTCTTGCCGGTGAGACGAGGACAAGAGTCGAGATGACCGAACCCGCCTATGTCGCGGTAGACTGGGGCACCAGCAGTTTTCGCCTCTGGCTGGTCGACCGTACTGGTGCGGTGCTGGCCGAGCGCCGCAGCGACGAGGGCATGCTGGCGGCGGCCAAGGCGGGTTTTTCCGGTGTGCTGCAATCGCACCTGGCGGCCGTCGAGGCTCCGGCGGGGCTGCCGGTTCTCATCTGCGGCATGGCCGGTGCCAAGACCGGCTGGATCGAGGCCGGCTATGTCGACACGCCGGCGCCGCTCGCGGCCGTCCTGAAGCAGGCCGCGCGCGTGCCCGGCGAGGCGCGCGACATCCGCATCCTGCCCGGCATCGCGCAGCGCGATGCCAAAGCGCCCGACGTGATGCGCGGCGAGGAGACGCAATTGCTCGGCGCGCTCGGCCTCGATGCCGCCGGCGAAGCGCTGGTCTGCATGCCCGGCACGCATTCGAAATGGGTGCGGGTGAAGGACGGCACCGTCGAACATTTCTCCACCTTCATGACCGGCGAGCTCTTCAGCGTGGTCTCGCGCGAGACCATCCTGTCGCTCGCGGTCGCAGGCGCCGATGACGCCGAGGATGCCACAAGCTTCAAGGCGGCGGTGAAAGCCGCGTACGAAGCGCCGGCCTTCGCGGCAAATCTTCTGTTCGGCGCGCGGTCGCGCCAGCTGCTGTTCGGCGGCACGCCGGCCGCCGCGCGCGAAACGCTGTCAGGCACGTTGATCGGCGTGGAGCTGGCGGCAGGACTCTCCGGCCCGGTGCCGAAAGCCGGCATCACCCTGATTGCATCGGGTCGACTTGCGGCGTTGTATCGCCTCGCCTTCGACGCGTGGTCGGTGGTCGTCAATCCGGTCGATGCCGACCAAGCCGTCCGCCGCGGCCTGTCGATGGCGGCGGCCGCGATCTGGACGAAATAGAAGGACTTCGAAGATGAGCGTTCCCTTTCCGCCGATGAAGCGACCGCTGGTCGCGATCCTGCGCGGCATCAAGCCAGAGGAGACCGAGGCCATCGTCGGTGTGCTGATCGAGGCCGGCATGACCGCGATCGAGATTCCCCTCAACTCGCCCGATCCGTTCCGCTCGATCGCGACCGCCGTGAAGCTGGCGCCATCAGGCGTGCTGATCGGCGCCGGCACGGTGCTGGCCACCTCGGATGTCGATCGCCTCAACGACGTCGGCGGCAAGCTGATGGTGTCGCCGAATGTGGATATGCAGGTGCTGACGCGAGCGCATCAATACGCCATGGTGACGCTGCCGGGCGTGTTCTCGCCGACCGAGGCGCTGCTCGCGGCGCGCTCCGGCGCCTCAGGTCTGAAGTTCTTTCCGGCCAGCGTGCTCGGCGCCTCCGGCATTGCCGCGATTCGCGCCGTGCTGCCGTCAGGCGTGCTGATCGCCGCCGTCGGCGGCGTCTCCGACGAGAATTTCGCGGAGTACATCAAGGGCGGCGTGACCGCGTTCGGGCTCGGCTCCAGTCTCTACAAGCCCGGCATGTCGGCCGCCGATGTCGCGGCGCGCGCCAGGGTGACGATCGCGGCCTACGATCGGGCAATCGCGAAAGACTGAAGCCGCAATAAACAAGCCGTGATCTGGTCCCGGCCGCGCGTTATCCTATCTTGCGTGACTCGCGGGATCAGGAGACCGACATGGCGATCAACAACGTGGCCGATCTGTTCGTGGCAACGCTCGAACAGGCCGGCGTCAAGCGCATCTACGGCATCGTCGGCGACAGCCTGAACGCGTTCACCGAGGCGCTGCGCCACCGCGGCAGCATCGAATGGATCCATGTCCGGCACGAGGAGGTCGCGGCATTCGCCGCCGCCGGCGAAGCCGAGATGACCGGAAGCCTCGCGGTCTGCGCGGGTTCCTGCGGCCCCGGCAATCTGCATCTGATCAACGGCCTGTTCGATGCGCATCGCAGCCGCGTTCCCGTGCTGGCGATCGCGGCGCAGATCCCCTCGGCCGAGATCGGCGGCGGCTACTTTCAGGAAACCCATCCGCAGAACCTGTTTCGCGAATGCAGCCATTATTGCGAGATGGTCTCGGACCCGAGCCAGCTGCCGTACGTTATTGAGAACGCAATCCGCGCGGCCGTGGGGTTGCGCGGCGTTGCGGTCATTGTCATGCCCGGCGATGTCGCCTTCCGCGACCCGCCGAAGCGTGCGCTGTCGACCGCGCGCGGGCTTGCGCTGACGGCGCCGAAGGTCGTGCCCCAGGCCGATGAGCTGAAGGCGCTGGCGGATCTCCTCAACGGCGCCGAGCGCGTCACCCTGTTCTGCGGTCGCGGCTGCGCCGGCGCGCATGCGCCGCTGATGCAGCTCGCAGAAAGCCTGAAGAGCCCGATCGTCCATGCGCTCGGCGGCAAGGAGCATGTCGAGTACGACAACCCCTACGACGTCGGCATGACAGGCTTCATCGGCTTCTCCTCCGGCTACGCGGCCATGCACGCCTGCGACGCGCTGGTGATGCTCGGCACCGACTTTCCCTACAAGCAGTTCTTCCCTGATGATGCGAAGATCGCGCAGATCGACATTCGCCCTGAAAATCTGGGACGGCGGTGCAGGATCGACCTCGGTCTCGTCGGCGACGTCAGGCTCACCATCGAGGCGCTGCTGCCGCTGCTGAAGAGCAAGACGCAGCGCAAGCATCTCGACGACGCCATCGCGCACTACAAGAAGGCGCGCGAGGGCCTCGATTCGCTCGCCAGGGGTACGCCGGGATCAAAGCCGATCCATCCGCAATATCTGGCAAAGGTCGTCAGCGACCACGCCTCCGAGGATGCCGTGTTCACCGCCGATGTCGGCACGCCGACGGTGTGGGCCGCGCGCTATCTCGACATGAACGGCCGGCGCCGGCTGATCGGTTCCTTCGTGCACGGCTCGATGGCCAATGCGATGCCGCAGGCGATCGGCGCGCAGGCCTCGCAGCCGCGCCGTCAGGTGATCTCGCTGTCGGGCGACGGCGGCTTCACCATGCTGATGGGCGATCTGATCACGCTGACGCAGATGAAGCTGCCGGTGAAGGTCGTGATCTTCAACAACGGCGTGCTCGGCTTCGTCGCGCTGGAGATGAAGGCGGCGGGCTTCGTCGACACCAATGTCGACCTTGAAAACCCCGATTTCGCGGCAATGGCGCGCGCGATGGGCATCTTCGCCAGGCGCGTCGAGGACCCCGGCGAATTGCCTGGTGCCGTGAAGGAGATGCTGGCCCACGACGGCCCCGCATTGCTCGACGTCGTCACCGCCAAGCAGGAGCTGTCGATGCCGCCGACCATCACGGCCGAGCAGGTCAAGGGTTTCAGCCTGTGGGTGTTGCGCGCCGTGATGAACGGCCGTGGCGACGAGGTGCTCGATCTCGCCAAGACCAATCTTCTGTCGCGCTAACCCCGCTTCACCGACGGCACCGTCAGCCGTTCGTGGCGGCGCTGGAAGCGCTGCCAGTGCAGCACGATGCCGATCAGCAGCGCCGGCACGAAGCCGAGCGCGATCAGGAAATGCGGCAGCTGGGCCGGCGAGATGAACGCGATGGCGATATCGGAGATCAGCCAGAGCGCTGCGAAAATCACCGCGAAATCCGTGCGCGGGCAGCGCAGGTAATAGAACACGGCGGTGATGACGATGGCGGGCCCGATCGCGATGCCGATCATCACCGCCGTCAGCTCCTTCGGCGTCAGCGCATCGAGCACCATCGATGCCAGCAGCCAGAGCGCGGCGAACATGGCGACGATGTCGAGCGGATGCCGCAACCCAATACCCCTCGCAGAAAGCGCGCTATCGTTGTGGCCCGGCCCCTTCCGTCAAGGGAAAATACGCCTATTCCTCGTCGTTTCCGGGCGTCGGACGCAGCATGAAATGACCGAAGGCGGAGGCGATCGGCTTGGCTGCGTCGTCCTGCCAGGCCCGCGCCTCGAAAGCGACGATGCGCCGGCCCTGCTTCACGATCGAGACGTTGGCGAAGGTGTCGAGCGCGCGGCCGGAGCGGAGATAGTTGACGGTGAGGCCGATCGGCTTGGGCAGCGCGGCGATGCCGAGCTCGCGCCTCACGCCGAAGATCGCGGTGGTCTCGAGAAAGGCGCCGGTCATGCCGCCATGGATCGCGGGCAGGATCGGATTGCCGATGATTTGCGGTGAGAACGGCATCGTCAGCGTACCGTCGTCATTGACGCGAATGCCGAGGGCGCGTGCGAACGGGCTGCTTGCGAACGGGCCGTCGGGATCGTCCGGCGCCTCCAGCGTCGGGATGCTGCGCGCATCCATCCTGCGGTCGGCCAGCATGTTGGTGCGGTTGGCGCCGATCATGAAGCAGGCGGTCGCGGTGGCGACCGGATCGTCCTCGGACTCCTGATAGGCGGTGGAGCGCACGAAGGCGATCGAGCGGGTGGTGCGGTAGCAGACCGAATGCGCCTTGATGTCGAGACCGGGCGTGGCCGGCTTCTGATAGTCGATGCGCAGATCGAGGGTTGCGATCGCGCTCGTGCCGTCGAGCGCAAGTTGCACCGCCATGCCGCAGCTCTCGTCCAGCATCGCGGTGACGACGCCGCCATGCAGCACGCCGGTCTCGGTGTCGCCGACGAACACCGGACGGTAGGGCAGGCTGGACCAGGCCTCGCTTGGCGCGAAACGGTCGAGCTGGAGCCCGCTGATATGGCCGTAATCGGAACGGCGGCCCTTGATGGCTTCGGCGAGTTCCTCGAACGGGAGCGTAGGCGGAGAGTTGGACGTCGATGAGCTGGACATGCCAACGTTCTAGACCAGTGTCGGGCGTCGCGCAAAACCCCGAACAGGCCTCGACAGGGCGGGCCGAAGCAACGATGGTGGGCGCTTCGCCCGTCGACCTGCCCAAGGAGTGCCCATGGCCGATCCCGAAACGCCTGCCACCAGCCAGGGGCCCGTCACCATTTCGAGCTCCAGCGCCGAGCGGGCGCCGATCATCTATTTCGACGGCGCCTCCTGCTTCGGCCATCACAACGGCGCGATCCAGATCGAGCTCGCCGCGAACCTGCTGCTGCCGGTCGGCGCCGCCGTCAGGGTCGACGTGGTCCAGACCGCGCACCTGCGTTGCAGTGTGGCCGCCGCGCTGGCGCTGCGCGAAGCGCTCGACAAGGCGCTGGCGATGTTTCGGCAGGGGCAGCAGCAGCCTACGGCGGAGGAAATTCCGGCCGTGAAGAACTGAGGTGGGAGGCGCGATCGCTTCTCGATGCGATCGCGGTCTCTCAGCTCACATGCACCTTCGGCTTCCTGCCATCGTTCCACTTGCCGTCCAGCGCGCGCTCGATCTGGGCGGCGAGTTGCAGCAGGAGGCCGTCATTGGCCTGCTTGGCGATCGCCTGGATACCGAGCGGCAGGCCGTGATCCTGGGTCGCCATCGGCATCGAGATCGCGGGCATGCCGCAGAGATTGGCGAGCGGCGTGAAGGCGAAGAAGCGCCAGAGATTGCCGAACCAGTCGAGCACATCGGGATTGTCGGAGATGGTGAGGTATTCCCTAGTGCCGACCTTCGGCGTCGGCAGCGCGGTGATCGGCGTCAGGATCACGTCCCACTGCTCGAAGAACGCACCGAAGCCGCGCGAGGTCGTGTTGAACACGCCTTGCATCTTCGCGCGTTCCGCGAAGGTCGTGTGGCGGCCGGCCTCCCAGATCCGGATGTTCATGGGCTCGATCAGGTCTTCCGGCGGCTTGTCCAGTCCGCGCGCGGCGAGCATGTTGGAGATCACCACGGCGAAATTCGAGATGTAGCACATCGTCTGCGCCTCGAACGCGGCGCGGAAGTCGAGTTCTGGCAGCGCGTAGTCGACGTGATGGCCGAGGCCTTCGAGGAAGCGGCCGGTCTTCTCCAGCTCGGCGGCGATCTCCGGCGTCGCGGTGTAGTCGCCCCAGGTGTGCGACAGCGCGATGCGCAGCTTCGACGGATCGCGCTTGATCATCTCGGAATAGGGCTGCGCCGTGGTCCAGAACGGCATGAACTCGCCGGGTGCGGGTCCGCGGGCGTGATCGACGAAGGCGGCGGTGTCGCGCACCGAGCGCGACTGGCAGCCCTGGATCGAGACGAGGCCGGTGAGATCGGACATGTGCGGGGCGAGCGAGAACACGCCGCGCGACACTTTCAGGCCGATATTGCCGTTGACGCCGGCGGGAATGCGGATCGAGCCGCCGCCGTCGGTCGCGTGCGCGATCGGCACCACGCCGGCCGCGACCATCGCGGCGCTGCCCGCCGACGAGCCACAGGTGGTGTAGTCGGTATTCCAGGGATTGCGCGTGACGTACACGGCCGGATTGTCGGCCGAAGAGCACACGCCGAATTCCGGTGTCGTGGTGCGTCCGATCAGGTTCAGGCCGGCCTGACGGAGTTTACCGGTGAGGAACGTGTCGGCGGCGGCGCGATTGCCGCGCATCAGCAGCGAGCCCATCTCCTGCAGCCGGCCCTTCATGGTCGGCCCGAGGTCCTTCATCAGGAAGGGCAGGCCGGCGAAGGGCCCGCCGAGATTGGCGCCATCCTTGGCCGGATCGGCGATCACGTCCTCGAACAGTTCGACCACGCCCGACAGTGCCGGATTGACCTTGGCCACGCCCGCGGCCGCCTGGCGAGCCAGTTCCTTCGCCGTTAGCTCACCCTTGCGGACGCGGGCCGCCAGCCCGACGCCATCGTGCTGCGCCCATTCGTTCCAGCTCATCGGCAAAGTCATGAAGTCATAAATCCCTTGAGGTGCGGCATCACCTTTTTCGCAAGGGTCCGCGTGAATCAACTGAGCCGGCGCGAGGGGCAGGGTTGCGCCGGGCGGAGAGGTCTGCGTCAGTAAGCCAGTCGGGCGATCACCGCAACCGGCCCGCCGCCCGCCGGTCCCTGATGCTCGGCGCCGCCGGAAACATAAATCGCGCCGGTCCCGGCAACGCCGGCGATCAAGCCGCCGACCGCGGCGCGGGCGTGACGCGTCGAGCTGATGTCGGTGTCTTCCAGCATGGTGTGGCGGAAGCCACGCACGCTGCCATCAGGCGAGGCCTCGGCCTTGGCGAAGATGTTGATGAGTTCGCGGCCCGGCTGCGGATTTGCACCGAGCCCGACGTTCTGCAACGCCGTCATCACCGCCGGCGCATCGATGGCATCGTCCATCACAGCGTGCCCGATCACGAATTCGCTCGCGGACGATGCCGAATTGCCGAGCACGATGACGACGTTGTGCATCAGCTCGATCCCGGACGAGGTCGAGGCGACCTTCGAGAAAAGATCATAGCGGCGCAGCACGTCGTCGTCGCCGACGTCGGAGGCGAGCTCGCCGAGCGCGACCGCAACCCCGAGCGCGGAAGCACCGCGCGAATAGGCCATCGAGCTGTAGGCGCTTGTGGTTACGGTCGTGTTGCCGCGCGCGGTCGCCGCCGCGACGCGGTCGCTGGTGAGCAGCGGGCACTTGATCTGCACGAAATGGACGTCGGCCGGATCGGAAATGCCGGCATCCGCCATCGCGGCCTTCACGGCTTTCGCCGTCTCCGTGATCTGTGCCGCACGGCCGAGCTCTTCGGGCAGGAAGTCGCTTGTGTGGGCCATGCCGATGCTCAGGCGCTTGCCGGACAGACCCGCTGCTGGCCGATCGATCTCTTGCCGTGTGAACACGGTGATATGCGGGCTGAGCACGCCCTCGGTGCCGCCCGACATCACGAAAGCGATGCGCTGCTCGACCTCGTGCGCGGAAAGGCCGAGCTGCGGCGCCAGCGCCGTGCACAGCGCGGCCACCGCATACTCCCGGGTAAAGTCGTTGACGCCGCCATTGCCCTCGGTCTTGCCGAGGATGGCGAGGATCGATTTGGCCTCGATCGCGCCGGAGGCGATCATGGCCATGAGGCCGGAAACGTCGCCGGGGCCTCTGGTGGCGATCTTGAAGACGCCGACCGATGTGGCTGGCATGAGAGTCCTCGCGTGAAGTCAGGTGGTCCGGCGGAGCAAACAGGCGTGGAACGGAGGCGTCTGTCAAGTGCAACAGTCTGCGTCATTCCGGGGCGCGCGAAGCGCGAGCCCGGAATCCATCGTGCAGCGTGTTCTGCGGACCAATGGATTCCGGGCTCGCGCCAAGTGGCGCGCCCCGGAATGACAGCAGAGATGATGGTCGCCGTCGTCCTGTTTCGCCACAGTGTCAAGCCGTGCCCTGAAAAATATTCTACTTTACCGAAATTCGGGAATGACGTATGTAACGCCCATCCCGGCTCATCCTTGAGGGGCGATCGTACGTCGTCACGAGTTGCGAGCCGGGCCTGCGGTGGACGCGGCAGCGTCGTGCGCGAGAGGTGCGGGCAGGGCGGGTAGTCCCTGTGAGCCCGTGACCGCGCGCGGACGAGCGGCGCTGAAGCGTACGGCAAAACCGTGTGGTCTTGGCCGTCGTTGCTACGGTCAAGCCTTTTGCGGAGATGTGCGCGAGCCCAACCGGGCGGACGGCATCGTCAATTCGCGGGGCGAGGGAGGCCAGAAGGAAAGTTCGGCTCCCGGGAGAGCACGGCATAAGCCGTCCGACCATCGCGCAGGGAAGGCCGAGTGATCGGCGACACCTGTATGCTGCTGTGCGGTCTCTTTGCGCACCATTTCGCGCAGCGGACCGCGGGTGCCCGTCGGCACCCGGTCTTCCCTGCGCCCTCTTGGATTTGAGGGCCGAGCGAAGAAGCAAAACTCGGGCGAGATGCGCCGCGAGGCTGCGAAGGCGTGTCTGAGATTCAAAAATCGTTGATGGGGGATCAATCTTGTAACCGTCACCCCCGCGCAACCGCGAAGCGGTTGTCGCTGGAGGTGCGCGCTCTGCGGCGCATCGCGCCGCGGAGCAAGCCTCGAAGGGCGACAGCCCGGCTGCATCCGGGCCGTCCATCCTTCGACGCTCCGCATGCGCTGCTTTGCAGCGCACGCCTCGCACCTCAGGATGACGGAGCAAATATCTTGGCCCAAGCAAGAGGCAGAACAAGCGACATCCCCACGATTGTGGCGAGATCGCATCGGTTCGACAAAAAATCCCCTGTCGACGGTTGCGCGCCGCACCTTGATGAATCAACCTTGGTTGGTCCATAAGCGGCGTCCCGCAGCCGGTGGTTCGCCGCCGCCTTGCGTGGTTGGAATAGAGGGATTCTCGCGTGGCAAATATCAACCAGAAAATTGCGCAGGAGCTTGGGGTCCGGGCTGAGCAGGTCGAGGCGACGGTGACGCTGCTCGATGGCGGCGCCACGGTTCCCTTCATCGCGCGCTACCGCAAGGAAGCGACCGGTGCGCTCGACGACGCGCAATTGCGCACCCTTGAGGAGCGCCTGGGCTATCTGCGCGAGCTGGAAGACCGCCGCAAGGCCATCCTCGAATCGGTCCGCGAGCAGGGCAAGCTCGATGCCGCGCTGGAAGCCTCCATTCTCGCCGCCGACAGCAAGGCGCGTCTGGAAGACATCTATCTGCCGTTCAAGCCGAAGCGCCGCACCAAGGCCGAGATCGCCAAGGAAGCCGGCCTCGAGCCGCTCGCCAATCAGCTCATGACGGAGCCCGGCAACGATCCGAAGGTGGTGGCCGAAACCTATGTCAATTCCGAGAAGGGCGTCGCGGATGCCGCCGCCGCGCTCGACGGCGCCCGTGCCATCCTGGTCGAGCGCTTCGACGAGGACGCCGACCTGATCGGCGCATTGCGCGAAGACGTCTGGTCCAATGCGCGCATGGCCTCCAAGGTGCGCGATGGCAAGAAGACCGAGGGCGAGAAGTTCGCCGACTATTTCGAATTCTCCGAGCCGCTGACCAAGCTGCCTTCGCACCGCATCCTCGCAATGTTCCGCGGCGAGAAGGAAGAGATCCTCGATCTGCAGATCCAGGCCGAAGAGCCGCCGCCGCCCGGCGTGCCTGGAGTCTACGAGCTGAAGATCATGAAGCGGTTCGGCATCGCCGACCTCAAGCGCGCCGGCGATCGCTGGCTGGTCGACACCGTGCGCTGGGCCTGGCGCACCAAGATTCAGGTGCATCTCAACATCGACCTGCGCATGCGGCTGTGGAACGCGGCCGAGACCGAGGCGGTGCGCGTGTTCGCGTCGAATTTGCGCGATCTGCTGCTGGCCGCGCCGGCCGGCACACGCGTCACCATGGGGCTCGATCCCGGCTTCCGCACCGGCGTCAAGGTTGCCGTCACGGACGCGACCGGCAAGGTGGTCGATACCGCCGTGATCTATCCGCACGAGCCGCAGCGGCAATGGAATGAGGCGCTCGCGATCCTCGGCAAGCTGGCGCTGAAGCATCGCGTCGAGCTGATCGCGATCGGCAACGGCACAGCCTCGCGCGAGACCGACAAGCTCGCGGGCGATCTCGTCAAGGGCCTCGCCGAGCTGAAGATGACCAAGATCGTGGTGTCGGAGGCCGGTGCGTCGGTCTATTCGGCCTCGGCTTTCGCCTCGGAGGAACTGCCCGGTCTCGACGTCACCCTGCGCGGCGCGGTCTCGATCGCGCGGCGCCTGCAGGATCCGCTCGCCGAGCTCGTCAAGATCGAGCCCAAGGCGATCGGCGTCGGCCAGTATCAGCACGACCTCGGCCAGGCCAAGCTTGCAAAATCGCTCGATGCCGTGGTCGAAGACTGCGTCAACGCGGTCGGCGTCGACGTCAACACCGCGTCCGCGCCGCTGCTTGCGCGCGTGTCGGGCGTCGGCTCGGGTCTCGCCCAGAGCATCGTGGCGCATCGTGACGCCAACGGCCCGTTCAAGTCGCGCAAGGCGCTGAAGGAGGTGCCGCGGCTCGGACCGAAGGCGTTCGAGCAGTGCGCCGGCTTCCTGCGTATCCTCGGCGGCGAAGATCCGCTCGATGCCTCCGGCGTGCATCCGGAAGCCTATCCGGTGGTGCGGCGGATTCTCGCCGCGACCAAGAGCGACATCAAGGCGCTGATCGGCTCGAGCGAGGTCGTGCGCACGCTGAAGCCGAAGGATTTCGTCGACGAGACTTTTGGTTTGCCGACCGTCACCGACATCCTGCGCGAACTCGAGAAGCCCGGCCGCGATCCTCGTCCGGCGTTCAAGGCCGCGGTGTTCAAGGAGGGCGTCGAGGAGATCAAGCATCTCCAGAAGGGCATGATCCTCGAGGGCACCGTGACCAACGTCGCCGCGTTCGGCGCCTTCGTCGACATCGGCGTGCACCAGGACGGCCTCGTGCACATCTCGGCGATGTCGAAGACCTACATCAAGGATCCGCGCGAGGTGGTGAAGCCCGGCGACATCGTCAAGGTCAAGGTGCTGGACTTCGAGGTCGCCCGCAAGCGCATCTCGCTGACGCTGCGGCTCGACGACGAGGTCGGCGCCAAGAAGGACGCTCCCGGCATGCAGCGCGACAACAGTTCGCGCAACCCCGCCCGCATGACCTCGTCCGCGCCGCGCAAGCAGGAGGCCTCCTCCGGCGGCGGTGCGCTCGCCGAAGCGATGCGCCGCGCGGCCGAGAAGAACGGCGGCAAGCGGGCGTGAGGCGCGCGGCCTAAAGCTCGATCACGCCGCGGCGCGCCGCATGGGCCACCGCGTCGGTGCGGCCGGTCGCGTCCAGCTTGTCGAGCAGCGAGCCGACGTGGAATTTCACCGTGTGCACGGAAATGCCGAGCTGGCGCGCGATCATCTTGTTCGAGGCGCCCTCGGCCATCAGTGCGAGCACGTCGAGCTCGCGCTGCGTCAGCGCGATATCATCGGGCATGCTGCGCGGATCGCGGGCGACCACCGTCGCCGCGGCTTGCTCCCCCGGCGCGGCGAGGCGAAGCCCGGCGACGTTGCCGAGCAGCGCCGCCAGGCGATCGGCGAGAGCGGGATCGTCGATCTCCAGCGACAGCACGATCTCCGGCGTGGTGTCGCCGCTCACGCCTCCGGCCTCTCGCCGACAGTGACCTTGAAGCTGACCGGCTCGCCGCCGCGGCGCGCGGCGACATCGACCACCGCGCCGACGCTTGCCGGGCCCAGCGTCCGTGACAGCGCGCGCACGCCGGACAGCTTTTGGTCGTTGACCGCGACGATCACGTCGCCCTGGCGAATGCCGGCGGTGGCGGACGGGCCGGCCTTGTCGACATTCATCACCATCGCGCCCATGCCGTCGTCGAGCCGCACCGGCTGCAGCCCAAGGCCGAGATATCCGCGCGCGATGCGGCCGCGGGTCTCGAGTTGCGCCGCGACCCGCGCGATCGTCGCCGTCGGGATGACGAGCACCCGCCTTGGTCCGAGCACGGCCATGCCGAAGGCCTGGCCTGATGCGTCGAGCGCGAGCCCGCCCTGCTGGCCGAAGCGCAGGCGAACGTCGAGCTCGATCCGGGCATCGATCTCGCCGCCACGCAGGGAGCGCCAGCCCTTGCCCGATGCCGACACCATGCCGAGCGCCGCGCTCGGCGCATCACGATCGGCGGCGACCACGACCGATAGCGTGCCGAGCGGCGGGACCGTGGTGGCGAGCTTGACCGGGGCGAGACCGGTATCGGCGCGCAGCAGCGCGATGTCGGTGGTGTGGTCGCGGCCGGCGATCACAGCTGCGACCGTGCTGCCGTCGGGCAGGGCGATCTGCACCTCGCCCTCGTCGGCCAGCGCCTCGTCGGCGGTGACGATCAGACCGGGCTTCCAGACGAAACCGGTGGCGCGGCTACGATGCGAATGCACGGAGACGACGGATGGCGCGGCGTGCGCCACGACATCCGCGAGCGCGGACGACAGTGAGGACAGAGGCGTGGAATCGGTCATTGCGGGCTCCTGTAAGCTGCCCCCAATCTGGGATGTCGCGGGTGATTGCGTAACTGCCCGGGTGGGCAGGACCAGCACAGTCCTCCGTAGGACCACGGCCGACGAACATGTGATTGGGAGCCGCTCACGGGAACGTGTAGCAATCCCGTGATTGCGCCAAATGGCCTCAAGCGTTTCCAGCGAGCCCTGACCGATGACCATCGACCTGACCCGCCGCACCCTGCTCCAACTCGCCGGCGCGGCGTCGCTGGCGATGGCTGCCGCGGCCGCGGCGCGCGCCGAGGGCATGCCGCAGGGCGGCGGGCCGACCTACGCGAGCCGGACGCCGATGCGCGTCGGCATGGTGACGCTGCGGGTGAAGGATCTCGGCAAGGTCGCCGACTACTACCGCGACGTGATCGGGCTCACCGTGATGGAGCGCTCCGCCAGCGCAGCCAGGCTCGGAACGGCCGGCATCACGCTGCTGGTGCTGGAAGCCCGCCCCGATGCCGCGATCGAGCCGCGCAACGCCGCCGGCCTCTACCACACCGCATTCCTGATGCCGACCCGCAAGGATCTGGCACGCTGGCTGGTGGCAGCCGCCTCGCATCGCGTGCCGCTGTCGGGCTTTGCCGATCACCTCGTCAGCGAGTCCGTCTATCTCGACGATCCCGAAGGCAACGGCATCGAGGTCTATGCCGACCGCGATCCCTCGCAATGGCAGTGGAGCGAGGGCAGCGTGAAGATGGCGACCGACGAGCTCAACATTCCCGACCTGCTGTCGCTGACCAACACGCGCGTCGCCGACTATGCCAGGGCGCCGGACGGCTTGCGCGTCGGCCACATGCATCTGCGCGTCGGCGACCTCGCGCAGGCCGAGAGCTTCTATCACGGCACGATCGGCCTCGATCCGACCCGCAAGCGCAACGGCGCCGCGTTCCTGTCGTCGGGCCGCTATCACCATCACCTCGGCATGAACGTCTGGCAGAGCCAGGGCGCCGGTCAGCGGGACGATGCCGCCACGGGCCTCGCCTGGTTTTCGCTGGTGACGGCGAAGCAGGACATCCTCGCCGCGCAGGAGGAACGCCTGCGCAAGGGCGGGGCGCAGCTCACGACGCTTGCGAACGGCGTGGAGGCGATCGATCCCTGGGGCACGCGGGTGCGGCTGCTCAGGGCGTGATCGAACGCGGCAGCTTCAGCCTGCTGCGCGTTCGAGGCCGAAATCCTCATCCGCCCATGCGAAGCGGCTGCCTCCGGCGCGTTTCGCTGCGTAGAGGGCGCGGTCGACCCGCTCGAGAAGCTGCGCCGTCGCACCGGCGGTCGCAGCGCCGGCGCTGACGAGAATTCCTGCGCTCGCGCCAATGCGGACCGGGATGTCGGTCAGCAGGAACGGGATCGAGAGATCGAGAATGGCCCGGCGCGCCAGGGCGAGTGCTTCCTCGCGGCCGTCTCTGCCAGCGGCAACCGGCTTGAGCATCATGAACTCGTCGCCGCCGAAGCGCGCGGCAAGTCCGGTACCGCCGATGCAGAACGACAGCCGCTCCGCCACCTGGCGCAGCAGATCGTCGCCGGCGTGATGGCCGTGACGGTCGTTGACCGGCTTGAAGCCGTCGAGATCGATGGCAATGATGGCGAAGTCGCCGCGTGTGTCCGCCGGCGCCTGGAGAAACGCGGCCCGGTTCGGCAGTCCCGTGAGGAAATCGTGGGTGGCCTGCCGCGCCAGCCGATGCTTGGCTTCGAGGCGTTCGACGAAGGCGGCGCTGAGGTGCTCGGAGGCTTCGCGCAGGGTCAGCCAGAAGAACACCAGCATCACCGCGCCGAGCTTGTAGGCGAGCTCGGGCCGCAGCAGGCTGGCCGCGATGGTTGGTGCGAGCAGGATTGCGGCAGTCGTCAGGATGATCCAGGGACGGATTGCCGCGCGTGAGACCATACCGACGCAGAACGACATCGAAAGCCCGAATGCTATCCACGCTCCCGGGTCGTCGTCGATCTGGAGCGCCCGATATGACAGCATGCCGAGCGCAAGGCCGAACGCGGAAGCGCCGGCGCCGTAGAGCCGCTCCCAGCGGATCACGTCGGCATCGGAGAACTGCGCGGCGCGGGACTTGTAGCGGAACAGGGAAAAGATCCGGGCCGAGGCCGTGATGAAGATGAAGGCCGCGACGACGGCGTAGCCGGCATCGCCGCTCATGACGGCCAGCGCCACGGCCCCCGTCACCGACGTGACGCCGATGGCGGACACTTGCGGCAGGGACGTGTACAGGAGATCGACGAGTTCGCGCCGGATGCGCGGATCGGGATGCAAATGCCTGGACAACATTGTAATGGGCATGGCCGGCACCATCACCATCACTCCCTAACAAGGCGTGGGGGAAGGGCGCGACATGATGGCCGCCGCGCCACGTCGTTAAAGAGTGGTCAATGCGCAAGCTTGCTGGCAATTTTTTTGCGTGTTAGCAGCAACGGCAGGGCGCGCGCCGCCTGCTTGCCGGTATGCTCCAGCCTTCTGCATCGGACCCGCCATGACCGAATTTCACGGTGTGTTTCCCTATCTGGTCTCGCCTGTCGATGCGGACGGCTCTGTCCGCACGAAGGTGCTGGCAAGACTCTGCGACGATCTGATCGGCGCCGGCGTGCACGGGCTGACGCCGCTGGGCTCGACCGGCGAGTTCGCCTATCTCAACGCCGCGCAGCGCACGGCGGTCGTGCAGACCACCATCGAGGCCGCGAAGGGCCGCGTGCCCGTGGTCGCCGGCGTCGCTTCCACGTCGACGGCTGACGCGGTGGCGCAGGCGAAGGCGTATCAGAAGCTCGGGGCCAACGGCATTCTGGCGATCCTGGAGGCGTATTTTCCGCTCGCGGACGCGCAGGTGGAATCCTATTTCCGCGGCATCGCCGACGCGGTGGACATTCCCGTCGTCATGTACACCAATCCGCAATTCCAGCGCTCCGACCTGACGCTCGACGTCATCGCGCGCCTCGCCGCGCATCCGCGCATCGGCTACATCAAGGACGCCTCGACCAATACCGGCCGGCTGCTCTCGATCATGAACCGCTGCGGCGATGCCTTGCGCGTATTCTCGGCCTCCGCCCATATTCCGGCCGCGGTGATGCTGATCGGCGGCCTCGGCTGGATGGCGGGCCCGGCCTGCATCATCCCGCGCCAGAGCGTCGCGCTGTACGACCTCTGCAAGGCAGGCCGCTGGGACGAGGCCATGGCGCTGCAGCGCAGGCTGTGGCGGATCAACGAGGCCTTCGCGCGCTTCAATCTCGCCGCCTGCATCAAGGCGGGGCTCGCGAGCCAGGGTTATGAGGTCGGCGACCCCGTCCCGCCGCAGGCCCCTCTGACGGACGACGCGCGCAAGGTCGTGGAGGCCGCGCTCAGGGAGCTGGCGTAGCCATCCCCTCCGTCGTCATGGCCGGGCTTGACCCGGCCATCCACGCGCCTCCACACGAGAAGAACGTGGATGGCCGGGACAAGCCCGGGCATGACGAAATTGCGGAGTGATCGCCCAAAACCGCGGCTGGCATGCTCCCGGTCGATCCGCTAAAAGGCGGGCCGCAGTTTCGAAAAGACCCTGAGGACCCAGCGGAATGAACATTCTTCCCGGCAATTTGCGTTTCGGAGCGGGCCAGCCCGTCAAGCGTTTGGAAGACCAGAGGCTGCTCACCGGGAAGGGGCAGTTCATCGACGACAAGCCGGAGGAGGGCGCGCTGTGGTTGTATGTGCTGCGCTCGCCGCACGCCCACGCCAAGCTCGTCTCGATCGACACCGGCGCCGCGGCATCGATGCCGGGTGTCACCGCGATCTACACCGGCGCCGACCTCGTCAAGGACGATATCGGCACCATCCCGACCTTGAGCATCTTCAAGCGTCCCGACGGCAAACCGATGACGGTGCCGCCGCGCCGCCTGCTCGCCCACGAAATCGTGCGCTATGCCGGCGAAGCCGTGGCCGCCGTGGTCGCCTCCTCGCGCACCGAGGCGCAGAGCGCCGCCGAAGCGATCGTGGTCGAATACGACGTGCAGCCCGCGGTGGTCGATCCGGTCGAAGCCGTCAAGCCCGGCGCGCCCGTGGTGTGGCCCGAGGCGCCCGACAACATCGTCGGCGCGATGAGCTATGGCGATGCCGCCAAGGCGGATGAAGCCTTCGCCAAGGCCGCGCATACCGTCGAGCTCGATATCGTCAGCCAGCGTCTGGTGCCCTCCGCGATGGAGCCGCGCTCGACCATTGCCGAGATCGACAGGAAGACCGGCCGTCTGCTGCTGCATGTGCAGTCGCAGACTCCAGCCTCGACCCGCGACGTGCTGGCGGAAGCCGTGCTCAAGCGACCCAAGGACAGCGTCCGCGTGCTGGTCGGCGACATTGGCGGCGGCTTCGGCCAGAAGACCAATCTCTATCCGGAAGACGGCATCGTCGCCTATGCCGCGACCAAGCTGAGCAAGAAGATCCGCTGGCGCGGCGACCGCACCGACGAATTCGTCGGCGGCACCCACGGCCGCGATCTGACCTCGACCGCGTCCTTTGCGCTCGACGAGAAGGGCAAGGTGCTGGCCTATCGCGTCAAGTCGATCGGCTGCACCGGCGCATACTCCTCGGGTGCGGCGAACATCATTCCGCTCGTGCTCGGCCCGTTCGTGCAGACCGGCGTCTACGATCTGCCGCTGGTGCATTTCGAGATCAAGTCCGTGATGACCCACACCGCGCCGGTCGGCGCCTATCGCGGCGCGGGCCGCCCTGAGGCGGTCTTCATCGTCGAGCGCCTGTTCGACGCCGCCGCGCGAAAAATCGGCATGGATCCGCGTGCGATCCGCAAAGCCAACTACATCAAGCCGGCGCAGCTGCCCTATACCAACGCGGCCGGGCAGGTTTACGATTCCGGCGCCTTCGCGCACATGCTCGATCGTGCCGTGAAGCTCGCCGACTGGGACGGCTTTGCCGCACGCAAGAAGGCCGCGAGGAAGAAGGGCCTGCTCTACGGCCGCGGGCTGACCTCCTACATCGAATGGACCGGCGGCCGCGCCCACACCGAGAAGGTCAGCCTGCACGCGACCTCGGAAGGCCGCGTCATCCTGCATTCCGGCACCATGGCGATGGGGCAGGGCTTGCAGACGACCTACACGCAGATGATTTCCGACACGCTCGGTATCCCCATGGAGAAGATCGATGTCGTGCAGGGCGACACGGATCTGGCGCAGGGCTTCGGCAGCGTCGGCTCGCGCTCGCTGTTCGTCGGCGGCACGGCCGTGGCGGTCTCCTCCAACGATCTGATCCAGAAGGCGCGCGAGAAGGCGGCGAACGTGCTGGAGACCTCGATCGAGGACATCGAGTACCAGGGCGGCATGCTGACCGTGGTCGGCACCGACCGTCGCATCAGCCTGTTCGATCTTGCCGAGAAGGAAGGCGGCGCCAAGCTCAGCGTCGATTCCGAAGGTGAGGTCGACGGTCCGAGTTGGCCGAACGGCACCCATATCTGCGAGGTCGAGATCGATCCGGAGACCGGCGTGTCCAAGGTCGTGCGCTACACCACCGTCGACGACGTCGGCGTTGCCGTGAACCCGATGCTGGTTACCGGCCAGATCCATGGCGGTGTTGCGCAGGGCATCGGTCAGGCGCTGTACGAGGGCGTGTCCTACGATGCCGACGGCCAGCTCCTGACCGCGAGCTATCAGGACTATTGCATTCCGCGCGCCGACGACGTTCCGCCGATCGTGGTGACGCTGGATGATTCCGCGCCCTGCCGCACCAATCCGCTCGGCGCCAAGGGTTGCGGCGAATCCGGCGCCATCGGCGGCCCGCCCTGCGTCACCAACGGCGTGATGGACGCACTCGCCGAACTCGGCATCACCCAGCTCAACACGCCGCTGACGCCGCAGAAGATCTGGAAGGCGATCCGGGACGCGAAGGCGGCGAGGTAGTATTCCGTTGTCGTCTCGGGGCGCGCGACTTGTCCGCCGAAGCTCGAAGAGCGAAGGCGGAAGCGCGAACCCGGGATCCATAACCACAGGGAGTGGTTGTGGTGGAAGCTGATAACTCAGAGTCCTCGTAGCCACGTCCGCCTGTGGTTATGGATCCCGGATCGGCGCTCCGCTTGTCCGGGACGACAGCGGAGATTGCGGCGCCAGCTCGCCCCTCAAATCCCCAGCATCATCTTCGCGATGATGTCGCGCTGGATCTCCGAGGTGCCGCCGAAGATCGTATAGGCCCGGCCGTTGAGATATTCCGGCACGACCGTCAGCATGTCCTCGGGTGTCGACGGCTCGTGGTTGAGCTTGTAGAGCGGGCGCATCGGCTCGACGGCGAGCGCGTCGTGGCCGATCACGTCGACCCCGAGCCGCGTCACGGCCTGGCGGATCTCGCTGTTGCGCAGCTTCAGGATCGACGACACCGCGCCGGGATTCTGCCCGGTCTGGAGCGCCGAGAGCACCCGCAGCTCGGTCATCTCCAGCGCGTCGATGTCGATTTCGACCTCCGAGATGCGCGCCGCGATATCGGGACTGTCGATCGCGCGTCCCGTCAGGTCCGACTCGGCGAGGTCCGCGATCGCCTTCAGCCCCTCGCGCAGCTTCGCCGAGGCGATGCCGGAGCCGCGCTCGAACTCGAGCAGGTATTTGCCGTAGGTCCAGCCCTTGCCTTCCTCGCCAACGCGGTTGGCGACGGGCACGCGCACGTCGTCGAAGAACACCTGGTTGACCTCGTGGTCGCCGCCGATGGTCAGGATCGGTCGCGTCGTGATCCCCGGCGTCTTCATGTCGATCAGGATGAAGCTGATGCCGTCCTGCTGCCGCGGCCCGTCACTGGTGCGGACCAGCGCGAACATGCGGTTGGCGTGATGGGCGTGCGTGGTCCAGATCTTGGTGCCGTTGATGATGTAGTCGTCGCCGTCGCGCACAGCGCGCGTCTTCAGCGATGACAGGTCGGAGCCGGAGCCCGGCTCGGAATAGCCCTGGCACCAGTAGTCCTCGCCGGAGAGAATCCGCGGCAGATAGAAATTCTTCTGCTCCGGCGAACCGAAGCCGATGATGACGGGCCCCACCATCTTCACGCCCATCACGTTGACGTTCGGCACGCCGGCGCGTGCGGATTCCGTCTCGAAGATCCAGCGCTGCGCCGGCGTCCAGTCCGGGCCGCCATGATCGACCGGCCAGCCCGGCGCGCCCCAGCCGCGGCTATGCAATATGCGCTGCCAGGCCATGCCGATGTCAGGGTCGGAGAACACCGAGGGCGTCAGCGCGGTGGCGCGCTTCATCTCGTCGGTGAGATTTTTGGCGATGAAGCCGCGCACCTCATCCTGGAAGGCGCGCTCCTCGGCATTGAAGGACAGGTCCATGATGCGCTCCTCGTGTCAGGCGGGCTGGGTGGCGCGGCCAAGCGCGGCGTGGCGGCCGTAGTGATGCGCGCTGCCGCCGAACAGGGTATCGAAGGCGACCAGCCGCTTGAAATAGGCGCCGACCTCGAGCTCCTCGGTGACGCCCATACCGCCGTGGAGCTGGATCGACTGCTCGCCGATGAAGCGCGCGCATTTGCCGATCTTCGCCTTCGCGCCGGAAGCTGCCCGTGCGCGCTCCACTGGTTCCGCGTCGACCTTCAGCGCGGCGCGCAACGCCATCGAGCGCGCCTCGTCGACCTGCATCGCCATGTCGGCGAGCCGGTGACGGATCACCTGGTTGGCGGAGAGCGGCCGGCCGAACTGTTTGCGGATCTTGGTGTAGTCCAGCGTGGTGTCGAGCAGCACCTGCATGATGCCGACGGCCTCTGCGCCGAGCGCGGCCATGGCGCGATCGACGGCCCATTCGATCGCCGGCAGTGCGTCGTGCCCATCGCCGAGCAGCGCATCCTCCGGCAGATGCACGTCGGACAGTTCGATGTTGCAGGCGCGCCCGCCGCCGAGGCGCTCATAGTCACTGACGGCCACACCCGGTGCCGTTGCCGTCACCAGGAACAGGCCGATCCGCCCCGATGGCCCCTTGTGATCGTGGATATGCGCGGAGACGATGATCTGGTCGGCGGCGTGGCCGTCGAGCACGGCGATCTTGCTGCCGGAGAGCCGCCAGCCTTGCGCCGTCTTGCTGGCTGAGGTCGCAACCTTGGCAAGGTCGAACCGCGCCGCGCGCTCGGAATGGGCGAAGGCGAGCTTCAATGATCCGTCCGAGATCTCGGGCAGGATTGCCCGCTTCTGAGCCGCGCTGCCGCATCGGTCGATCAGTCCGGCTCCGAGCACGATAGTCGCGACATAAGGCTCGGACACCAGCCCGCGGCCAAAGGCTTCCATCAAAATGCCGATCTCGACCGCGCCGCCGCCGAGTCCGCCAAACTCCTCCGGAATCGGCAGCGCCAGCCAGCCGAGCTCGGCGAACTGCTTCCACACCGCAGGGCTGAAGCCGAGCGGATCTTTCGCTATCTTGCGACGGTGATTGGCATCGTAGCTTTCGGCTACGAAGCGTTCCGCGCTCTCGCGCAACAGGCGTTGCTCGTCACTGAGATTGAGGTCCATGTCGCTACTCCGCGGCCGCCTCCGGCTTGCGCACGGAGGGATGGAGTCCGGATGGATCGACCACCATGCCGAACTCCTGAAGATTGTGAGCGTGACAGAGCTGATGCAGCGCAAAGGCCTGGTCGATCGCGGCTGGCTGGCCCATCACATCGACCGAGCGGTTGACGGCTTCCTTGGTCAGCTTCAGCGCAAACGACGGCTTGGATGCGATCCGGCGCGCCAGATCCAGCACGCGGGACGACAGCTCCGCGCGTGGCACCACCTGGTTCACCATGCCGAGCTGATGCGCCTCCTCGGCGCTCCAGCTGTCGGCCGTGAACAGGAATTCCTTGGCCTTGCGCGGGCCGAGCTCCCAGGGATGCACGAACCATTCGACGCCGCAGACGCCCATGGTGACGACGGGATCGCAGAACTGCGCATCGTCGCTGGCGACGATGAGGTCGCAGGCCCAGGCCAGCATCAGGCCGCCGGCGATGCATTTGCCGTGCACCTCTGCGATGGTGGGCTTGGCGAGATTGCGCCAACGCCGCGTGATCTGGAGATAAATTTCCTGCTCGCGTGCGAAGCGGCCATGAGCATTGGGCTCGGCAAAGCCGCCCCAATTTCCTACCGGTGGAAAATCGACGCCTGCGGCGTTCTTGCCACCGGGCCGGAGGTCGTGGCCGGAGGAGAAGTGCGGCCCGTTGCCGGCGAGGATGATGACCTTGACCGTGTCGTCCTGCACCGCGTCGTCGAAGGCGGCATTGAGGTCGTAGGTCATTTGCAGGTTCTGCGCGTTGCGCGCCTCGGGCCGGTTCATCACGATCCGGGCAATCGCCGGCTCCGGCCGCTCCACGAGGATGGTCTCGAACGAGGACATCGCGTTCCCCTCAGCGTTTCCAGTCTGTCTTATTGTTCCGTCAAGTTGACTATGTCGGCCAGAGATAGGCAAGGGGATAGGCAGGGGGCTTGCGTCAGTCGGCTGCTTTTCGCGCCTGCGGCGCAAGATGTCTGGCACCGCGCGCGCTCAATCTGGTAGCTTGCCCCCGATTCCACCGGGAGAAATTTGATGCGCAAGATCCTCACCGTGCTGGCGGCGCTGGCCTCGCTCAGCCTGACCAACTGCGGCTACAACGCGATCCAGAGCGAGGACGAGCAGATCAAGGCCAACTGGTCCGAGGTCGTGAACCAGTATCAGCGCCGCGCCGATCTCGTGCCCAATCTCGTCAACTCGGTGAAGGGCTTTGCCCAGCAGGAGAAGGACGTGCTGCTCGGCGTCACCAACGCCCGTGCCAAGGTCGGCAGCATCCAGGCGACGCCGGAGGTGCTGAACGACCCCGCCGCCTTCCAGAAATTCCAGGCCGCCCAGGGCGAGCTCTCCAGCGCGCTCTCGCGTCTCCTCGTCGTCACCGAGAACTACCCGCAGCTCAAATCCGATGCGCTGTTCAAGGATTTGATGTCGCAGCTCGAAGGCACCGAGAACCGCATCACGGTGGCGCGCAACCGCTACATCAAGTCGGTGCAGGAGTACAACGTCACCATTCGCACGGTCCCGACCAATTTCACCGCGATGATCTTCGGCTACAAGGAGAAGCCGAATTTCTCGGTCGAGAACGAGAAGGAAATATCGACCGCGCCGAAGGTTGATTTCAACCCGGCACCCTCGCCGTCGAAGTAGGTGCGTTTGATTTTGCGAATGCGCTTTACCCAGCCCACCACTGTCATTCCCCGCCACCGGGTCTCGCCTTCGGCGAGCCCGATGACAGGCTCCGGCGGGGAATCCAGTACGCCGCGGCGTCTCGGTTCAAGCACTGCGGACTCTGGAATACTGGATCGCCCGCCTTCGCGGGCGATGACAGCGAGTGTGTGGCGCCTCTGTGCTGCCTTCGCATCCCGCGGCCTCCTGCTGCTTGCACTCCTCCTCGCCTTCGCATTCCCCGCCGCGGCCGACGTCGCCGTCCCGCAACTCACCGGCCGCGTCGTCGATCAGACCGGCACGCTCTCCAGCAGCGACGTCGCCGCGCTCACGCAGAAGCTGCGTGACTTCGAGACCCGCAAGGGCAGCCAGGTCGCCGTCTTGATCGTGCCGACGACGCAGCCGGAGACGATCGAGCAGTTCTCGATCCGCGTTGCCGAGGCCTGGAAGATCGGCCGCAAGAAGATCGACGACGGAGCGATCCTCGTCGTTGCCAAGAACGACCGGCATTTGCGCATCGAGGTTGGCTACGGCCTCGAAGGCGTGCTCACCGACGTGACCTCGCGGCGCATCATCGACGAGATCATCACGCCGAAATTCAGGACGGGCGATTTTGGCGGCGGCATCTCCGATGGCGTCGATCGGATGATCCGCGTGATCGACGGCGAGCCGCTGCCGGTGCCTTCGCCGACCGTGAATTTCGGCAATCTGGACGACCTTGCGCCGCTGTTCATCGTGACGCTGTTCGCTTCGCTCGGGGTCGGCGGGTTCTTTCGAGCCATGCTGGGGCGGTTGCTTGGATCGTTGGCGACCGGTGGCATCATCGCCGTGCTGAGCTGGTTCATTCTCGGCTCCGCCGCGCTTGCCCTAGGTCTTGGCGCCCTCGGCTTCGTCATTGGCTTCATTGCCGATCTGTTTTCGGCGATGGCGCCCAGCTCAGGGAGGTCGCGCGGCGGCTCTTGGTCGGGCGGATCGTCGGGAGGCGGCTGGAGCAGCGGCTCGTCGGGGAGCAGCGGCGGCTTCAGCGGCGGCGGGGGCAGTTTTGGCGGCGGCGGCGCCTCGGGGAGCTGGTAGCGGTCATGAGCATCAAGCGCATTGCCAGACATCTGGTGCAGCATCATTGGCGGGCGAAGCAGATCTTTCCGCCGGCCGTGCTCGCCCGGATCGAGCAGGCGATCAGGCAGGGCGAGGCCACCCATTCCGGCCAGGTCCGCTTCGTCGTCGAAGGCGCGCTCGATGGCGCGCCGCTGTTCCGCAACCAGCCGGCCCGCGAGCGTGCGCTCGACGTGTTCTCGCAGCTGCGCATCTGGGACACCGCGCACAACAACGGTGTCCTGATTTATCTCCTGCTCGCCGACCGCGACGTCGAGATCGTGGCCGATCGCGGCATTCACGCAAAGGTCGGCGGCGAGGGGTGGGAGAGCATCTGCCGCGCGATGGAAGCCGAGTTCGCCTCCGGCAAGTTCGAGCGCGGCGTGATCGGCGGCATCGCGGCGGTATCGCGCGAGCTGTCGCGGCATTTCCCGCCGCAGGGCCCGCATGCGAACGAGCTGCCGGATGCGCCGCTGGTGATGTGACAAGCCGTGATGCGAGTGGGTCGCGCCGCCCGCTCAGTTCTCTCACCGTCACCCCCGCGCAACGGCGTAGCCGTTGTCGCTGGAGGTGCTCGCCTCTTCGGCGAGCCTCGAAGGGCTACGGCCCGGCAGCGGCCGCTCATCCTTCGAGGCTCCCGGCGTGATCCTTTGCATCGCGCCACTCGCGCGTCAGGATGACGGACGGGTTGGGAATTGCGCCATGTGTCCTCCGTTGCGCGGCCGTTCATCTTCCCGCGGTTACAAATTGTTTCACGCCCGCCACACCGGTTCCACTTTCCCGGCCCAATTCGGCCCCGGATGACTTCCTAAAATTTCGGTAAGCGGGTCCCGAGGTAAGGAATTCGCAAGCAATGAAAGTTACCAAAAGGTCAATCCAGACTGGAGTATTTGAGCCGTGAGCGAACCAATGGCTGAGCAGGCTGCCCACAACACCGGTGAACAGGCTAGCATCGAAGCCGCCGCGATCGAGGCCCCTTCGATCGCCCCCGATCACGAGGCGCCGCCGAAGCCCGACCCGGTCAAGATCGAGCCGCCGCAGATCGAGCCGCCAAAGCTCCAGGCCAAGGTTGAACCCAAGGCTGAAGCGAAGCCCGAGCCGAAGCTCGGCAAGCTCATCGTCATGGCCCCGTCCGAACGTTCCTGGGACCGCGAGGAGTTTGCCCCGCATGTGAAGGCGGACGCGCCGCGTGAGACCGGCAAGCGCCGGCTGTCGGCGATCGCTGCGGTGGTGGCGATTGCCGCCGGCGTCGGCGCGATCAGCGGCGCGCTTGCGACCGCCGGCATGATGCATTTTGCGAGCCCCGCGCCGGTGCAAGTTGCAGATACCAGCGCGCTGGACGCCTCCGTGGCGCGGATCGATGCCGATCTCGTCGCGCTGAAGGCCAATGTCGAGCACACCTCCAAGACCGGCCTCGGTCAGTTCAACCGGACCAGCGACCGCCTCGACAAGCTCGAGAAGGCCCAGGCCGAGCCGCTCGCCAAGATCGCAAAGCTGTCCGAGACCGTCGACAAGCTCCGTGCCACGCCAGCGGCCGCTCCCGCGCAGGCCGCCGCAGCAACCGCCAGGGAGACCACCGGCTCGATCGCGCCGACCCAGGTCGCGACCGCTGCGGCAGCACCGGCTCCCGCGCCCGCCGCGCCGAAAACCGAGGTCGGCCGTCTGCCGACGGTCGAAGGCTGGGTGCTGCGCGACGTCTCCAATGGCGGTGCGCTGATCGAGGGCCGGGGAGGCCTCTACGAGGTCTATGCCGGTGATCCCATTCCCGGCGTCGGCCGCGTCGATGCGATCCGCCGCCAGGACGGCCGCTGGGTGGTCGTCACCAGCAAGGGCCTGATCGTCGCGCGCTGAGCGTTCGATATCCGATTTCCAGAGGGCGCTTCACTGCGATGTGAAGCGCCTTTTTGCTTGAATAGGCTGGCACGCGCGGTGTTATTGAAAGCATGAGCCGTGCGTTGCGAATTCTCGTTGCTGTCGTCGCAGTGTTGGGCGGCGCTATGTCGCTTTCGGCCGCGGAGAACGTATCGCTCACGCGCGGCACGGCGATCACCGATCCCGATCTCCTCCGCAAGCTCGATCAGAACGATACACTCACCATCTCGCGGCTGTTGTGGCCGGAGCGGAACGCGAATGTCCCGCTGACGACCGACCTGCTGTTCGCGTCGCTGCCACAGCTCAAGGACATTCCGCCAGCGATCGACGCCGAGTTCGACCGCTACGTTGCGCAGCAGAAAGCGGCCTGGCCGACCGAGACCGTCGGCGTCGGCGAAGGCTTCGACGTCCAGCTGTTCGATCGCGCCAACCTGAAATCCGCCAACGCGCGTTTCGTGCTCGCCGGCATCGTCAATCGCATGGACCGCGCTTACGTGTCGGAAGAGTCCTGCGGCGAGATCCGGCTGATCTACCGTCTCGCGCGTTTTGACGCTGGATCGAATGGGACCAGGACAGCAACACGCCTGCCGATGACGTTCAATCTGGTGATAAAAGCGCGCGATGCCCGCCAGACGGATACGAATGGCAAGCCGGTCAGTTGCGCCGAGCTCGCGCGGCGCTGGCTCGACGATGGTGACTGGCAGGGGCTGATCGGCAGCAGCGTCCAGCCTTCCGATGCCATGCTCGATCGTATCGAGACCAACATCCAGATCTCGATCGCGCCGAAATCGGCGCGGCACGATTTCCGTTCGGACTATCTCTTGAAGGTCTTCAAGTACAACGCCGCCACGAAGACGTTCGAGGAATCGACGCTGGAGAACCAGATCGACCGTAACAGGATTCGGGCCGACAATGACCTCCGGCGCGATTTCAGGGATTGGCTGCTTGCGCCCGATCATCTGCGCGCGTTCGATCGCGGCACGGTGCTGATCCCGGAAAAATTCCTGGCCAGGGCCGCGCTCGTGCCGACGCCCGCCGGCCTCGATGCTTCCGCGCTGCAGCCGGAGTTCGGCATGATGCAGGGGGAAAGCAAAGGCGATCCGGTCTTCACCGACAGTGACGTGATCAGCGCGCTGAAGCAGGCCGCGGCGCGCGGGAACATGCAGAACATCCGTTCCGTCGCGGGCTTCCAGCGTCGTCTCAACGACGTCACCTGTGCCGGCTGCCACCAGACCCGCGGCATCGGCGGCTTCCATTTTCCGGGCGTCGACTGGCTGGCGGACACGCCGTCCAATTCCACCATCGTGCCGGCCTCGCCGCATTTTGTCGGCGACCAGCTCCGCCGCCGCGACATCCTGACCGCGTTCGCCGCCGGCAAACGCCCTGATTTCTCACGCGGATTTGCCAGCCGGCCGCAGACCCGCGGCAGCCGGGAGCTCGCCGGCAGCGAATATCAGGACGGCTGGGGCGCGCATTGTTCTTTGCCGGATGCGGGATCGGAAACCGGCGACAGGAGTTTTACGTCATGGAGCTGTGCTAAAGGTCTCGCCTGTCAGGCTGCCGCGGCCTCGCGCCGCATAGGCATGTGCTTCATCAAGACGCGTTAGCAAGAAAACCGATTTGGATGACCCATGACGGATACAAGCGGCGCCAACAAGGAGCGCAATCTCGAGATTGCGCGCAATGAGGAAGCCAAGCAGGTCGCTGGCAGCATCCGCGTCAGCGTCTCGGCCATCGTGGCGGTCGTCATCGTCGGCGGGATCCTGTTCACGCTCGGCTGGCTGGCACTGAGGTAACGGCGCTTTCTCCTCGTCATGCCCGGGCTTGTCCCGGCCATCCACGTTCTCGTATCCGCGCTCAAGATCGTGGATGGCCGGGACAAGCTCGGCCATGACGTTTCTGAGCTTCCAATGGGGCCCCTTCACGTCGCGTAGTTCGTCATCCGCCGGCCCGGCAGCAGCTCATACGCCGGCTTCCAGCCGGGCAGTGCGGCCATGCGGCCGAGCCAGGCGTGGATGGCGGGATGGCTCGCCGCGAAATCGAAACCGTGCTCGTCGCTCGGATAGTGCAGATATGCCATCATCGAGATGTCGGCGACCGTCGGCCGCGCGCCGATCGCGAAGGCGTTGTGCTGGAGGTGTCCGTCGAGAATGCCGAGGAAGTCCTCGAGCCGGCGGCGGAAATGCTTCAGCACCTGCGGATCGTTCTTCTCGGTGAAGGCCCGCATGAAGCGGTAGGTCGCCATGTAGCCGGTGAGCTTATGGTTGTCCCAGAACAGCCAGCGCAGCAGCTCGAACTTTTCCTCCGCCGTCTCGCTGCCGAAGCGGCCATATTGCTCGGCAAGCTGCAGCAGAAGTGGCGCGGTCTGCGTCATCTTCACGCCGTCGATCTCGAGCACGGGAATTTCGCCCATCTCGTTCACGCTCCGGCGCCACTCCGCCGTGCGCGTGACGCCGCCGCCGAAATCGGTCCACACCGGCTCGAACGTCTCGCCGCAAAGCGTCAGCATCAGCGCCAGCTTGTAGCTGTTGCCGGATTCGGGGAAGTAGTGCAGGCGGTAGCTGGGCATGGGACCTCACGAGGCGGGAAGCACATGTGAGGTTATAGCGGGATCGTTCGGCATCGTCATTGCGAGCGCAGCGAAGCAATCCAGCAATGCATCTCCGCCGTCGTCCCGGACGAGCGAAGCGAAGATCCGGGACCCATAGCCACAGGAAGACGTTTGGCGGAGACTCGGAGTTACCTGTCGCGCCCTACAACCACTCCCTGTGGTTATGGATCCCGGGTTCGCGCTATGCGCGCCCCGGGATGACAGCGGAATATGTGGAACGGCCTTACCCCACCGCCCCCGAACCCCGCAGCTGCTTGATCGCGGCCTCGTCGTATCCCGCCCCGCGCAAAATCTCGTCACTGTGCTCGCCGACGGCAGGCGGCTTGCGCGGCTGCACCTTCCTGGCGCCGTCGATCCAGATCGGGCTGGAGATGGTGAGCATGGTGTCGTTCTCGAACGGCACCAGCACTTCGTTGTCGAGCATCTGCTTGTCGTTCGGGATGTCGTCCAGAATGCCGACGATGCCGAACACGAGGCCGTTGCCGTCGAGGATCTTGCGCCATTCGGCGAGATCCTTCGTCGCAAAGGTCTCGTCGAAGATCTTGATCAGCTCGACCGAGCGGGCGTGACGGTCGGCCTTGGTGGCGAAACGGGAATCGGTGATGAGGTCTTCGCGGCCAAGGCACCTCGCCAACGTGGGAAACTGCTTCTCCTCGCTCAGCAGCGACAGAATCAGCCAGCGGCCGTCCTTGCACTGATAGTGGTTGGCGACCGCATTGAGCGCACGCTCGCGAGGCCGCCGCTCGGCGAACTTGGCGCCGCACAGCTTTGCCTGCGCCAGAACGCTCGCGGCCCACACCCCGTTCGCCATCAGATTGGAGGCGACATGCGAGCCCTTGCCGGTCTTCTCGCGCTGATAGAGCGCGGTAACGATGGCGCCGTAGAACGCCATGGCGCAGGGATGATCACCCATGCCGGCGACCGAGCGGGCCGGCGTGGTGTTGGTGTCGGCGCGGACGAGGTCCATCAGTCCGGATCGCGCCCAATAGGCGTTGCTGTCGAAACCGGGCTTGTTGGCCTCCTCGCCCTTTTCGCCATAGCCGGTGAAGGAGGCGTAGATCAGCCGGTCGTTGAGATGGGCGAGATGGTCATAGGTGATGCCGAGCTTGGCGCGCACCGGGGGCGGCATGTTGGTGATGAAGACGTCGGCCTCTTCCACCAGCTTGTAGAGCACGGCCTGCGCCTCGGGCTTGGCGAGGTCGAGTGCGATGCTCTTTTTGTTGCGGGCCTCCAGCAGCCAAGCGTAATTATGTTCGCTGCCGGGATAGCCTGGAATGTTCGGCAGATTGCGGTAGGGGTCGCCGGCGCCGGGCGGCTCGATCTTGATGACGTCGGCGCCGAAATCCGACAGCACTGTCGCGGCCGCGGGCGCTGCGATGAAGCTCGCGCAGTCCAGAACCTTCAGGCCTGCAAAAATGCCCTTTTCCATCGCGGCGTAGCTCCCTCGCTCTTGTTGTTTCCCGCCCGCTGGAATTGGCGCGGGCCAGATCGTGAGAGCATTAGACCGATGTTTTGCCGGGATGCAACGGCATCAGGCGCAGGGCATGTTGTCGTGCGGTTGCCAGTCCCGTCATCCTTGTAACTCGCCACAGACCGGTCGGCGATCTAGGCTTGGCCGTTCGGCTGCAGATGGGAGACCGTCTCATTCTAGGGCCGCAAAGCCCGTCCCTCAGCTCGGCTCCCCATCTGCAAGTCCGTTGAACCCGAACAGTCGCGTGGGCCGCCTGGCGAGCCCGGTTGCGCAAGGAGGGGTGCCGATGGAATTGTCATTCGTGGGAATCGATGTCTCCAAGGACCGCCTGGACGTTCACGTACGTCCGAGCGGAGAAATGTTCGCTGTCACGCGAGACGGCAAAGGGCTCGAGAGCCTCGTCGAACGGCTGTTAGAGCTGAAACCCACTTTGGTCGCGGTGGAGGCGACCGGAGGTTTCGAAACCATTGTGGCTGCGGCCGTTGCCGGCGCTTCAATCCCGCTGGCGGTGGTCAATCCTGCCCAAATCCGCAACTTCGCCCAGGCGGCCGGCAAACGGGCGAAGACCGATCCGATCGACGCTGCCGTGATTGCTCACTTCGCGGATGCGCTCCGGCCGGAGCCGCGCGAGCTGCCTGACCAGGAAGCGCGCCTGCTGGCCGAAATGGTCAGTCGCCGCCGGCAGATCATCGAGATGAAGACCGCGGAAGGCCAGCGTGAGAAACGGGCAAGCAATGTCCGGATCCGCAAAGGTCTGCAGCGTCACATCGCCATGCTGCAGAAGGAGCTCGATGCCATCGACCGAGACATCGAGACCATGGTTCGTGGCTCGCCGGTCTGGCGCGCCAAGGAGGATCTTCTCGCCTCGGTGCCTGGGATAGGAAACATCGTCGCCAGAACTCTGCTCGCCGAGCTGCCTGAACTTGGCCGGTTGAGCCGTCGGGAAATCGCCAGCCTCGCCGGCCTTGCGCCTTACACCCGGCAATCAGGCCGCTGGCGAGGCAAGAGCATGATCGGCGGCGGCCGAGCCAGCGTTCGCACAGTCCTCCACATGGCCGCCTTGGTGGCGAGCCGCTGCAACCTCGCCCTCAAGACTTTCTACCAGCGCCTCCTCAGCGCCGGAAAGCCGAAGATGGTTGCTCTGGTGGCAGTCGCCCGGAAGCTTCTCATCACCCTCAACGCCATCATCAGAGACAATAGACCATGGCAAAACGCTTGACTTCGAACACAGTCGCTGAGGTGCCGGAGCGCAGCGGAGGCCTCGAAGGATGAGCGGCCCGCATGCAGCCGGGCCGTCGCCCTTCGAGGGCCGCTACGCGGCCACCTCAGGGTGACGGTGAGGGAGGGATGTCGACGTTCAAGCCTCCCCCGCAAGCAGGGCAGCGTTGCCGCCGGCCGCCGCGGTGTTGATCGTCACCGTCTGTTCCGTGGCAAAGCGCGACAGATAGTGCGGGCCGCCGGCCTTGGGGCCGGTTCCCGACAGGCCGTTGCCGCCGAACGGCTGCACGCCGACCACGGCGCCGATCATGTTGCGGTTGACGTAGATGTTGCCGACCTGGACCCGGTCGATGATCGCCTCGACGGTGTCGTCGATACGGGAGTGGATGCCGAGGGTGAGCCCGTAGCCGGTGCGTTCGATCGCGGCCAGGACGCGTTCGAGGTTCTCGGCGCGGTAGCGCACGACATGCAGGATCGGGCCAAACACTTCCTCGGTGAGCTGGCCGGCGTCCTTGAGTTCGAAGATGTGCGGAGCGACGAAGCAGCCCTCTGGCGCGGGGCCGGCAAAGTGCAGCTTCGCCTCGGCCGTCATCCGCGCAATGTGTGCATCGAGCCGCTGCTTGGCCTCCATGTCGATCACCGGGCCGACATGGGTTGCCTGGTCGGAGGGATCACCGATCTTCAACTCGCGCGCGGCGCCTGCGATCATCTCGATCATGCGGTCGGCGACATCCTCCTGCACGAACAGCAGCCGCAGCGCCGAGCAGCGCTGGCCGGCCGAGCGGAACGCAGATGTGACGACGTCGTCGGCGACCTGCTCGGGCAGCGCGGTCGCATCCGCGATCATGGCGTTGATGCCGCCGGTCTCCGCGATCAGCGGCACGATCGGCCCGTCCTTGGCGGCGAGCGTCCGGTTGATCAGGCGTGCCACTTCGGTCGAGCCGGTGAACACGACGCCGGCGATATCCTTATGCGCGGTTAGTATGGCGCCGATGCGGCCGTCGCCGGTGACGAGATGCAGCGCGCTCGTAGGGATGCCGGCCTCGTGCAGCAGGGCCACGGCCTCGCGGGCGATGCGCGGGGTCTGCTCGGCGGGTTTTGCCACGACGCTGTTGCCGGCCATCAGCGCCGCCGTGACCTGGCCGATGAAGATCGCCAGCGGGAAATTCCACGGCGAGATCGCGACGAAGACGCCGCGGCCGCGCATGGCGAGCGCATTGCTCTCGCCGGTCGGGCCCGGCATCGCCGTCGCGCTGCCGAACAGCTTTCGGCCCTCCGCGGCATAGTAGCGGCAGAAATCGATGGCCTCGCGCAGCTCCGACAGCGCATCGTCGAGCGTCTTGCCGCCCTCGGCTTGCAGCAGCGCGATGAAATGCGCGCCGCGGCTCTCCAGCAGATGCGCGGCCTGCTCCAGCGCGGCCGCCCGGGTGGCTGCCGGCGTCCGGCTCCAGGCGGAAAAGCCCGCGCGCGCAGCAGTCACCGCTGCGTTGGCCTGATCCGGCGTTACATCGGCGATCGGCTCGAGGTCGACCGTCTCCGCCTTGACGTCCGTCAGCAACTGGTCGAGCGCGGCGCGGGCACCGAATTCGACGCCGCGCGAATTGCGCCGCTCCGGCGCGAACAGATCGCAAGGGAGCGGAATCTTCGGATGCGCCGCCGCTTGCGGCCGGACGATGGCATCCGCGGGACGCTGCAACAGCGCCGGCACGGGCACGCGATCATCGGCCGCCTGTGCCACGAAGGAGGAGTTGGCGCCGTTCTCCAAGAGCCGCCGCACCAGATAGGCGAGCAGGTCGCGATGGCTGCCGACCGGCGCATAGGTGCGGTAGGCGATATCAGGATGATCCTTGGCAAGCTGCTCGTAGAGCGCCTCGCCCATGCCGTGCAGGCGCTGGAATTCGAAGCAGCCAATGTCCCCGGCCAGCTCCAGCACGGTTGCGACCGTCAGCGCGTTGTGGGTGGCGAATTGCGGGAAGATGCGCGGCCGCAGGGCGAGCAGCTTCGCGGCGCAGCCGACGTAGTTCAGATCCGTCATCGCCTTGCGCGTGAACACGGGATAGCCGCCCAGCCCGCGCTCCTGCGCGCGCTTGATCTCGGTGTCCCAATAGGCGCCCTTGACCAGCCGCACCATCAGCTTGCGGTCGTGGGCGCGGGCGAGCGCGTCGACATGGTCGATCACCGCGCCGGCGCGCTTCTGATAGGCCTGGATCGCCAGGCCAAATCCGTCCCAGCCCTTCAGCGAGGGATCGGCGAGCGTGGCCGCGATCACGTCGAGCGACAGCTCCAGCCGGTCGGCTTCCTCTGCATCGACGGTGAAGTTCAGGTCATGCGCCTTGGCGCGCTGCGCCAGGTCCAGAAGCAGCGGCACCAGCTCGCGCATGACGCGATCGTGGCTGATCGCCTCGAAGCGTGGATGCAACGCCGACAGCTTGACGGAAATGCCGGGCCGGTCGGGCAGGGGCTGGCTGCCCGCCGCCTTGCCGATGGTCTCGATCGCGCTCGCATAGGCGTCGAAATAGCGCGTCCCGTCGGCTGCCGTGCGTGCGCCTTCGCCGAGCATATCGAAGGAGTAGCGCGGCTTCTGGCCGTAGCGCGGCCGGCCCCGCTCCAGTGCCTGCGCGATGGTCTCGCCCAACACGAAATGATTGCCCATCAGCCGCATCGCCTGGCGCGTGGCGGTGCGCACCGCAGGTGCGCCCAGCCGCTTCACCAGCCGGCCGATGGTGCCGTCTGGCGTCTCGCCGGGCTGGATCACCCGCGCCGACAGGCCGAGCGCCCAGGCCGAGGCGTTGACCAGGAAGGCGGTGGATTTGGTCTCGTGGTGGATGAAATCGCCCTCGCCGAGCTTGTCCTCGATGAACTGATCGGCGGTGCGCGCGTCGGGCACGCGCAGCAGCGCCTCCGCCAGCACCATCAGGGCGAGACCCTCCTTGGTCGAGAGTGCGAATTCCCGCAGCATGTCCTCGACCCCGCCAAGGTTACCTGCAAGCCGGTCGTCGCGCTTGCGGATCGCCTCGATCAGCCGCGTCGCGGTGCGGTCGATCCGCGCCTCCTGCGGCGGGCTGAGATGCGACGCCGGCAACAGGCGCGCGGCGATCTCGGAATCATCGGGTGCGTAGAGGGCGGTGAAGGGAGGCGGGATGCTCGGCATGGCGTGTGTCCTGTCGTTTAAATTCAGGATAAAGCCGGCTTGACCGTAGTTCGATAGACAAATTCGGAATTTTGCCTTAGGAGATTAAGGCATTCTGACAATTGGCCGTATGAAATATGGAACTTGATCGAACGGACCGGAAGATCCTCGCTATTTTGCAGCAGGACGGGCGAATCGCCAATGTCGAGCTGGCCGAGCGCATCGGGCTGTCGCCGACCTCGATCGGCGAGCGGCTGAAGCGCCTCCAGCGTGAGGGTTTTGTCGAAGGCTACGGAGCGCGGCTCAATCCGCACCGGCTCGGCCTCGGCTTGCTCGTGTTCGTCGAGGTGCTGCTCGACAAGACCACGCCCGACAATTTCGACCGGTTCGCGCGCGCGGTGAAACTCGCGCCCGAGGTGCTGGAGTGTCACATGGTTGCAGGCGGCTTCGACTATCTTGTGAAGGCGCGGCTTGCGGACATGACCGCCTACCGACGCTTCCTCGGCGAGACCCTTCTGTCGATGCCGGGCGTGCGCGAGACGCGGACCTATGCGGTGATGGAGGAGATCAAGCGCGACGCACCGTTGCCGGTGGAGTAACGAAATGCTGTCGCGATTGTCATTGCTGCGGCGTCGAACGAGCGGTCTTCAAAGGCAAAATAGCTATCCTTGTGCAGTCGCAACGCCTGTCGTCGAATGCACTGGCCGTCTTCTGAAATTTTCTTGGCCCGCTCCCGGATCAATCCGGGAGGCAGCAAAGGCTGCCGGGCTTATACTTTGAGGTTCTCTGCGGAGGTCTTGCCCCGGTTTGCGATCTCTTCGTATTCCACCGTCTGTCCTTCGTTGAGCGAGGACAGGCCGGCTTTCTGCACTGCCGAGATATGCACGAACACATCCTTGCCGCCCGACGCAGGCTGGATAAATCCATAACCCTTCGTCGGGTTGAACCACTTGACCGTACCTTTAGCCATCACGTCTTCTCCGCGGGTCTTCCTCCGAGATCTCGAACCGCCAGTCCCCGCCAACCGGCCGGTTCGGTCCTAATAAGATACGCGGAATGTTGGGGCCTTCATAGATCAAACCACATCTGCATTTCGCCGAATTCCGCTCAACTTCGCGGCGTTTTTACCGGTTTTGCCCGTTTCGCGGTCAATCGGCCCGCACGCCGAAAGCCATCCGTCAATATGTCGCGGCCAGATAATCGACGATCTTGCCGACATCGGCATCGTCGATCGGCGCGCCATAGACCTTGATCATCTTGGTCACCTCGGCTTGCCAGAAGCCTTTCCTGTCCTTCATCGGCGGCTGCGTGGCGATGTAATCGGACGAGTGGCACGCCGTGCAATTGCCCTGCACGATCTCGAGATTGGGGCCGGGCTTGAAGGCGGCGACCTCGTCGGGTGTCTTGTAATTGACCGGCGCGGCAAGTGCCGAACCGACGACGGCGGCGAAGGCGAGTGAGATCGCGAGGAGAACGGTGCGCTGCATGATCATTCTCCCTCAGGCCACGCTGACGCGGACGGTTTCGACGACGTTGCGTAAATAACCCGCGGGATTCCAGCGCGGCGTATCCGGCTGCGTCTCGCCGCCATTGCCGGTCGCGCGGACCTTGAGCTCGACCTCGCCCGCCGCGAGCTTCACCGGCAGCTTCCATTCGCGGAACGAGTATTTGCCGAGATCCTTGCCGAGATTGGCACTGGTCCAGGTCTTGCCGCCATCGATGGAGACCGCGACGTCCTTGATGCCCTTGCCGCCGTCGAAGGCGATGCCGCGCAGCGTCGTCCGTCCCGCCTTCAGCCTGGCGCCGTCACTGAGGCTGGTGATGAAGGAGCGGATGGTGAAGCGGTTGATCGGGATGGTCGCCTTCGGCGCCGTGCCGGGCTCGATCGCGTTGTTCGGCGTGTCCGGAATGCGATAGGCCGACTTCATCCAGAAGCCGTCATAGACGTTGTCGACGACGGTGATCTCGTTGAGGTGCTTCACCCAATAGGTGCCGTAATAGCCCGGCACGATCAGGCGCAGCGGAAAACCGTTGAGGAACGGCAGATCCTCGCCGTTCATGCCATAGGCCAGCATCACCTCGCCGTCGGTGGCGTGATCGAGATCGAGCGCCTTGACGAAATCCGGCGTCTTGTCGCTGACCGGGCCATCCATGCCGTTGAAGGTGACTTGTTTGGCGCCGGTCTGCACGCCCGCCATCTCGAGCACGGTCTTCAACGGCACGCCGCGCCAGCGCGCATTGCCCATCGCGCCGTTGGCGAGCTGACCGCCGGCGACGCGCGGCTCGACGAAGCCGCGGCTGTTGCCGGAGCACTGGTTGACGGCGACGATCTCCGTCGCCTTCATCTTCCGGATGTCCTTCAGAGACAGCTTCAGCGGCTTGTCGACCTTGCCCTTGACTTGAAGCGTGAACGTGTCGGGGTCGAGATTGTAGGGCAGGTCGGAGAGGTGATAGCGCACGAAGAACGCGTTGTTCGGCGTGATCGGGCCGTCGTTGAACACCGCGAACGGCGTCTCGAGCTGCGGCGGGCGGCTGGTCAGGCCGATCATCGGCCGCTTCTGCGGATATTTCACCAGCGACCGTTCGCCATTGGCGAACGGGAGCGTGACGGTGTCGAGTGCCAGCGCTTTGGTGGAATTCAGTGTGGCCGCAAGCGCGGCAAGCCCCGCTCCTTTGAGCAGGTCGCGTCGATCGAACATTCTGGTCTCCTCCCGGAGCTTTTCGTTGGATCGCGGTCATCACCGCAATCCTGCGCTCATCTGTCGCAATGATCAGGATGAAGTCAATTCGTGCTTTCGCAGCAGCCCCATGCCGCTGCGGCGCAACAAGCCGGTGTTACGCGGCAACGCGCGCGCCGCGGTCGACCAGCGCCGACAGCCCCCTTGCGTCCGCAACCACGCGCACCGCCATCGGCTCGTCGCGGCCGCGGATCGCGACGTCCTGCTGCGGCAGCGAATCGTCCGCAAGGCCGGCGGTGCGGCGGACCTCGTCCGAGACGATGGCTTCGCAGGCCAGCGTCTTGGTCATGTCCTGCAGGCGGGCGGCGACGTTGACGGCATCGCCGAGCGCAGTGAAGACGATATGATCGCGATAGCCGATGTCGCCGATGATGACCTCGCCGCCGTGAATGCCGATGCCGAAGCGGATCGGCTGGCGCAGATCATGGCTCAGGAGCTGGTTCAACTCGTCGATGTTGGCGGCGATGCTGCTGGCCGCCTTCAGCGCTTGCCGGCAGGCTTGTTGCGGATCGGCCGACAGCCCGAACAGCGCCAGCATGCCGTCGCCGACGAACTGGTTCGGCTGGCCGCCATTTTCGATCACGGCTTGCGACACCGCGCCGAGGAAGCGGTTGACGATGAAGACCGTGTCGAACGGCAGCCGCTTCTCGGCGAGCTGGGTCGAGCCGCGCATGTCCACGAACAGGCTGACGAGATAGCGCTCCTGACCGATTCGGGTGGGCGCCGAGGCATGCGCGTTGGCCGACAATGCGTGCGGCATGAACAGCTGGAAGAAGGAGAGGTCGGTCTCCGGCCGCAGCTGGCAGGCGAGCCGGATCGAGGGATCGGCGGTGCCGACCCGGGCGAGCACGAAGGCTTCGCGCTGCGATGGCTCGGGCAGGGCGGCATGATCGCCGATGATGCGGATACGGCAGGTCGAGCAGCGGGCGCGGCCGCCGCAGACGCTGGCATGCGGCAGGTTGTGGCGCAGGCTTGCTTCCAGCACGGAGAGGCCCTTGGGCACGCGCACCGTCCTGCCGTTGCCGTAGGACAAAGCGATCATGCCGCCGCGGCGTTCGCGCAGGGCGCGCACGCCGCGCGCCGCGAGCGCCAAAGCGAGCAGGCCGAGATAACCGATGGTGAGGCCGCCGGTGATGCGGTCGAGCGTCTCGGCTTCCGCCGTCGTGCCGAGCTGGCGGCGGGTGAGATTGTGCGTGCGCCATTCGCCGTCGTCGGCCTCGACCGCGACGCTGCGGCCGCCCTGGTAGATGCCGAGCAGCACCAATGTCGGGATCAGCACGGCGGCCGCGAGCAGATAAGGCGCGGCGCGCGTGAACAACGGCTTGAGGCGAAGCCAGAAATAGATGCCGATGCAGCCGTGCACCCAGGCGATGATGAGCAGGATCGTCATCAGCCAGAGCCGGCCCGGCGCGGCAACGAAGAACAGATAGAGTTCCTGCGGATAGAGCTTCTGGTGCCCGTACAGCGTCTGGCCGAGCCGCACGCCGATCACATGCGCCATGACGAGCGCCGGGATGCTCAGCCCCAGCACGAGCTGGAGCGGCTCGATCGTCCGCCAGCGGAACTGCCGGCGCTGATACAGCGCGTAGACGCCGAGACCCATATGGGTCAGCGCCGCGGTGTAGAACACGATCGCGACGGGAAGGAACTGCCAGAACAGAGTGTGATAGGTGACGCCGATCTCCATGGCATCGACCGAGATATTGCCGAGCGCATGGTTGAGGAAATGGCTGACCACGTAGGAGAACAGGATGATGCCGCAGACCAGCCGCACCTGGCGCGCGCTGGTGGCCCGGACGAGTTCGGACAATCGTGAAGGAGCGGTGGCGGCCATGATTCGGTTGTATCAGTTCAAGAAGGAGAACAGCCAGCCCGGCGTTTCATTCCCGGGGGTGACCGCGGGCCCGATCACATGCGCGACAAGCCGCCAAATACTCCGCTGTCGTCCCGGACAAGCGCGCCCTCAGGCGCGCGCCGATCCGGGACCCATAGCCCCAGGGAGGAGTTTGACGAGGACTCGGAGTTACCGGCTCGCGCCAAACTCCTCCCTGGGGCTATGGATCCCGGGCTCGCGACTGCGTCGCGCCCCGGGACGACACTTATGCTGGGACGGCCCGCATTGACTCCCCCTCCCAGGTTGGCGAAAAGCGCGGCCGTGACGACAGCTTCCGACATCACCACGCCCCCCGGCGGCGCCGCGCGCCGTCTCTTCGTCGTGGCCGTGCTCGTGATCGTGGCGATGACCGTGCTCCGCATCGTCTATGCCTCCGCGATCGAGCTGCGCACCGACGAGGCCTATTACTGGACCTGGTCGAAAGAGACCGCGCTCGGCTTCCTCGATCATCCTCCCATGGTCGCCTGGTTCATCCGCCTGGGCACCGCGATCTTCGGCGACACCACGCTCGGTGTGCGCTTCGGAGGCATCGTCGCGATGCTGGTGACGCAGATCCTGCTTGCCGACATCGTCCGCCGCCTCACCCATGACGCGCGCGCGGTCGTGTTCGCGGTGCTGATGCCGGAGGCCGCGCTCTATTATGGCCTGCTGATGGCCAAGGTTGCGCCCGACGTCGCCATGATCCCGTTCGCGATGGCGATGATGTGGTCGCTGGTGCGGCTGGCGCAGAGCGGCGACGGCCGCTGGTGGCTGGCGGCCGGATTGTTCGCGGGCCTGTCGATGCTGTCGAAATTCACCGCGATCATGTTCGCGCCGGCGGTGGCCGCCTTCCTGCTGGTGCCCGAGTGGCGCTGGCGCTGGCTGCGTAGCGCCTATCCTTACCTCGCGGTGCTGATTGCGATCGCGGTGTTCTCGCCGGTGCTGATCTGGAACGCGCAGCACGATTGGGCCTCGTTCCGTTTCCAGGGCGTGCGCGCCACGGCCAATTACGGAGTCTCCTTCCGAACCATTGGAGACTACATTGGCCTGCAATTCGGCCTGGTCGGCTTCGTGATGCTGCCGGTGGTGCTGTTGGGTCTCGTGATGACGGCGTGGCGCGGCTATCGCACGCGCGAGCCGGTCGCAATCCTGTTGTCCACCGCGGTGCTGGTGCCGTTTCTCTATTTCCTCGCGAAATCGACGACGCTGAGGGTCGGCGACACCTGGCCGATGTTCATGTGGCCGGTCGGCTTCGCCGCGGCCGCGGTGAACCTCGTCATGCTGTCGCGTGAAGAGCGGTCGGCGCGATTGATCCGGTCGAGCCTGTTCTGGCTCGACACGGCGGTCGTCTCGGGCATCGCTTTCGTCGTCATCGTGTTCCTCTATTACGTCGCCGCGCCCTGGAATTTCCTCGGCAAGATCGATCCGATCGGCGCCGAGGCGGGCTACGAGCAGGTCGCGGCGCGCGCGCAGGCCGCACTCGATGAGACCGGCGCGACCTGGATCGCGACCACGGACTACCGCACCTACGCGATGATGCGCTGGCTGTTCAGGGGGCGCGTCCCCGTGATCGAGATCAACGAGCGCGGCCGCTTCCAGGATTTTCGCGATCCCGGCATGGACCGGATCAGGGGCCGCGCCGGCATCTATGTCGGCCGCGAGCCTGACGATCGCGCCCCGGTGTGGGACGCGATCCCTGCCAAGCGCGAGCAGCTTGGCCAGGTCGAGCGCCGCTGGCGCGGCCTCGTGATCGACACGTATGCGATCGAAAAACTGAGCGGTTGGACCCCGGAGCTGTCACCGCCAAAGGATTCGCCGCTATTTTGGTGGAAGGTGCTGGCGGGGGAGTTCGAGAAGCGTTTGCGCAGCTAGCGAGGCAGGTGCCGATCTTCTTCCTTCTTCCCTTGTGGGAGAAGGTGGCGCGAAGCGCCGGATCAGGGGTTGCCTCCGCGCATTCAATGCGAGAGATACGCTCGTGGAAACAACCCCTCACCCGTCTCGCCGCTTCGCGGCGAGCCACCCTCTCCCACAAGGGGAGAGGGGGCAATAGCTACGCCTCGTCATCTTTCTTCCGCAACAGATCCGTCGCGAGGTCCGACAGCTTCGGCGGCGGCAGTGCCGCGAATGGCAGCGGCCTTGTGACGTCGATCGCGGCCAGTCCCAGCCGCGCCGTCAGCAGCCCGTTGAGGATCCCTTCTCCAAGCCGCTGCGACAGCTTCGCCGCGATGCCGTGCCCGAGCATCTGCTGCACCAGGCTGTCGCTGGCGGCCATGCCGCCGGTGATGGCGAGATGGGCGATGACGTGGCGGAGCAGGCGGATCATGCCGAGCGCGCCGGGGCGGCCGCCGTAGAGATAAGCGAGCTGGCGGATCAGCCGCAACGCGGCGAAGAACACGAACATCACGTCGATCGCCGCGCGGGGCGAAACCGCCGTGACGATCGAGACTTTCTGCGCGGCTGAGGACACCAGCCTACGCGCCTCCGCATCCAGCGGTGACATCAATTCGCGTTCGGCGAGACGGATCATGTCGGCGCCGTCGATGATCTCGCCGGTGTGGCTCTCCAGCGCGGCGCGGGCGCGCGCGAGCTGCGGGTTCTGGTGCGCGAGCTTGAGCAGGTCCTGCACGATGACGCGACTCTCCTTGCGGTCGTCGCTGGCAAGGACCGCGGCCGCGCGCGCATGCAGCTTCTCGATGGTCGCGAGGCGCGCGAGCCCGAACGCCTCGCGCCCGATCACGACCGCGAGCGCAAGCGCCGTGACGAACGCAAAGGCAACGCCGACGAAGCCGAGCGTTTCGCTGCGTGCGAACAGATCCTCGATCAGACGGACCACGCCGAGCCCGGTGCCGAGCAGCGTCAGCCCGGCAAGCCCGGACCAGAACAGCGTGCCCCAGGGAAAGCCGCGCCGCGCCGGCAGCGTGGCTTCGATCGGCACCGGCAGCGCCTGAGGATCGTGCTCCGGCGTGATCTGGACCGTGGTGCGGCCGAGTCGCACCGCTTCGTCGGCCTCGGTGACGACGACGCCGGGATCGTCGAGCCGGAACGTCGCCGGCCGCCGCGGCGTGGATCGGTCGTTCATGACAGCTTGTCTCCGATCAGGAACTGCAAGGCCCGGTCGAGGCGGATGTGTGGCAGTGCGGGCGCTTCGCTGCCCTCGCGTTCGAGCCTTGGCGGACGGAAGCGCAGGAAGCGGAAGTCGCTTGTCCCCGCGGTTTCCGTCGACAGACCGCGGAACGCATCCGTGCCGTTGAACAGCGCCTCGGGATCCAGCGGCAGATCACCCGGAAAGGTCGCGACCTCCGTGGTGCCGTCGAAAAACTCGCCGCCCGCGCTTTCGCCCGCGGCCGGCGTTCCCAGGATGGACGGCAATTTGTCGCGGCCATGCGCGACCTGCGCTTCGCGCGTGGCGCGCACGGCGGCGAGCGCGACGACGTCGATCGCCGCGCCGGTATCTTCCGCGCGCGCCACGGCGCGGCTGACCGCACGGCGCAGCACGGCCTCGAGCCGGTCGTGGCTGGAATGATGCAGATGATCCGCCTTGGTCGCCGCGAACAGGATGCGGTCGATGCGCGGGCGGAACAGGCTGGAGAGGATCGTGCTGCGGCCGATGTTGAAGCAGTCGAGAATACCGGCGAGCGCGGCTTCGAGATCGTGCAGCGCCTCGGGGCCCGCGTTGAACGCGGCGAGCGCATCCGCCAGCACGATCTGGCGATCGAGCCGGGCGAAGTGATCGCGGAAGAACGGCCGCACCACGACGTCCTTGTAGGCCTCGTAGCGGCGCACCATCATCGCCCACAGCGAGCCCTCGGGCGCCTGTCCGTCGATCGGCACGTCGAGCGGCGCGAAGGTCAGCGCCGGCGAGCCTGCGAGATTGCCGGGCATCAGGAAGCGGCCGGGCGGCAGCAGGCTCATCGCGAAGCGTTCGTCACGGCAGGCGCGCAGATAGTCGGTGAACAGCTTTGCCGCTGTCAGCGTCGCCTGCTCGTCCTCGCGGGCCTCGGGCTTGAGTGTCGCAAGATGCGCGTGCCACTCGGCGGCGACGTGCGCGCGGGGCTCCTCGCGCGACAGGGCGAGGCTCTCCGCGGACCATTGCTCAAAGCTCTTCTGCAGCAGCGGCAGGTCGAGCAGCCATTCGCCGGGATAGTCGACGATGTCGAGCGTCAGCGTACGGTCGGCGCCGTTCGGGCGCTGGTAGTCGATGACGAGGCGCAGCTCGCTGATGTCCACGGTCGAGCTCGGCCAGTGCCGTTCCTCGATCAGCGCGCGCAGATGGCTTTCATAGGCAAAGCGCGGCACGGCATCGTCGGGCTGCGGCGCCAGATCGGCCCGCGCGATCCGGCCCGACGAATAGGCCTCGAACACCGGAAACCGGCCGCCGCGGGTCAGGCCGTGGATCAGCGCGGTGATGAACACGGTTTTACCGGCCCGCGACAGGCCGGTGACGCCGAGCCGCACCGTGGGATTGAAGAAATGCTCGCCATAGTCGATCAGCGCCCGGGCAGACAGGCGTGCTTCTTCGACCATATCCTGAAAGGTGAATGCCATGTGAACGCTGGAAATCCCGGGCGGGGAACTGTGAGACTGTTCACAAAAGTGGCAATTGCATTGGGAAAATCAAGCTTCATACTTCCACCGCCATTGTCTGCAATCAGCCGATTGAACGACGCGCGGGTGCCAAAAGACCCATAGGAGAGGGCATTCTCTTTAGCCTTTACGGATTGCCATGACCGTCTTCCAACTGAAACAGTTCGCCTCCACCTCCGTCCACGCCGCGGCCGACGCGATCGGCTGGCACTACGATCGTGCCGAGCTGATTGCGGACGGCATCATCCACGCCATCGGTGTCCTGTCCGGGATCATTGCCGCGACAGTCCTGGTGGTGCTTGCGGTGGTCTATGCCGACGCCACCAACATCGTCGGCGTCTCGATCTATGTCGCCGGCCTGCTCTCGATGCTGGTGCTGTCGGCGACCTATAATCTCTGGCCGGTCTCGCCGGTCAAATGGCTGCTCCGGCGGTTCGATCATTCCGCGATCTATCTTCTGATCGCCTCCACCTACACGCCGTTCATTCTGGAGCTGAAAGACAGCGTGTTTGCGCTGGTGCTGCTGGTCTGCGTCTGGTGTGTCGCGATATCAGGCATCGTGTTGAAGCTTCGCTTTCCCGGCCGGTTCGACCGCGTCGCGGTCGGGATCTATCTCGCGATGGGATGGAGCGGCATCATGCTGTACGATTCCGTGGTCAAGGCGCTGCCCACGCTGGTGCTGGGTTTCATCCTTGCGGGCGGCCTGCTCTACAGCTTTGGCGTGATTTTCCATGCCTGGCGGCGGCTGCGCTTCCAGAATGCGATCTGGCACGGCTTTGTCTTGGCCGGCGCGGCATGCCATTATACCGCGGTGCTCGACCTCGTGTTGAGCTGAGCCAATCCGCGAAGCAGTACAAGACAAATAAGAAGAGGAGACGTCGCATGCAGGTGACCGGCAAGGTCGTGGTCGTCACGGGCGGCGCAAACGGGATCGGCAAGGCGCTGTGCGAGGCCTTTCACGCGGCTGGAGCGGCCAAGGTCGTCGTCGCCGACATGGACGCCGCCAACGCACGGGCGGTCGCGGCCACGGTGGATGGCGCGGCGTTCAAATGCGACGTCTCGCAGGAAAAGGATATTTCGCACGTCATCGAGGAGACCGAGCGGCAGTTCGGCCCGATCGAGCTGTTCTGCTCCAACGCCGGCATCGGCGGCGGCTTCGATCCGATGTCGCAAAATGCCGGCGGCGCTTCGGACGAGCCGTGGCAGCGGAGCTGGGCGATCCACGTCATGGCCCATGTCTATGCTGCGCGGCATCTCATCCCCCGCATGAAGACGCGAGGCGGCGGCTATTTCCTCAACACGATCTCCGCCGCGGGCCTGCTCTCGCAGGTCGGCAGCCCTGCCTATTCCACCACCAAGCACGCCGCTGTCGGCTTTGCCGAAAACCTCGCGATCTCGCACAGGGCTGACAACATCAAGGTCTCGATCCTCTGCCCGCAGGGCGTCGACACCAACATGCTGCGCTCGATCCCGAAGGGCCCGCAATCCGGCGACGGCGATCTGACGCCCGAGCAGGTCGCAAAGGACGTGATCGCCGGCCTCGATCAGGAGACGTTCCTGATCCTGCCGCATCCCCAGGTGCTCGGCTACATGCGCAAGAAGACCGAGAATTACGACCGCTGGATCGGCGGCATGGCCAAGATCCAGGCGAAGATGCGGGAAGAGTTCGGGAAGTAGGGAAGGCTGGTGCCGCCCACGCTGCTGTCATTCCCCGCGAAGGCGGGGAATCCAGTACGCCGCGGCCCGTCGGTTCTACCACAACCGTCTCGGACTACTGGATCGCCCGGTCAAGCCGGGCGATGACACCGAGAGTGCCGCTACGCCGCCGGCTCCACCCCGTTATCCGCGCGACTCTCCCGCAGCGCCCGCGCATAAAGCATCATCCCCTCGCGCACCTTGCGCTGTTCCGCCTCCGTCAGCACCGCCAGCGCGCCGCGCACCTGCTGCCGGCCGAATGCATGCAGCGCCTCCTTGGTGCGCCGGCCTTTCGCCGTCAGCGACAGCCGCTTGCTGCGTGCATCGAGCTCATCCGGCGTCTCCCTGAGCTCGCCGCAATCGATCAGCTTGCGCACGAGGCGGCTGACGCTGGATTTTTCCAGCCGCAGGAAATCGCCGAGCTCGCCTGACGTGAGCGGGCCGCGGATGCCGATCTCCAGAATCGTATGCACGGCCGAGGGCGGATAGTCCGAAGCCGCGACCGTGGCATCCATGAAACCGAGCTCGCGCACCATCAGGCGCGAGGCGGCGCGGATGTCGTCGATCAGCGAAAGCCCGGCCATCTTGACTCCATGCATACAGTTGTATCATACAACTATCTGCACGCAACGACGCGCGCAAGCGTTTTGGAGTGAGCCATGAGCGGAGCTTTGCCGGCCGGAGTGCGGATGAGAGGCAAGGTCTGCCTCGTCACGGGCGGTGGTAGCGGCATCGGCCGCGCCACGGCCTTGCGGATGGCGGCCGAAGGCGCGTAGGCGATCATCGTTGCAGGCCGCCGGGAGACCGAGATCGAGACCGCCGCCGCTGCGTGCCGCGAGCTCGGTGTGGAGGCCATCCCGCTCAAGACCGACATCACGCGCGAGGATGACGTCGCGCGCCTCGTCCGCACCGCCATCGAACGTTGCGGCCGGCTCGACGTCGCCTTCAACAATGCCGGCTTCCAGGAGCGCCGTGCGCCACTGGAAGAGCAGGGCATGGACGTCTACGACAGCGTGTTCGACACCAATGTCCGCGCGCTGTTCCTGTGCCTGCGCCATCAGCGGCCGGCGATGCTCGCGCAAGGGCGCGGCAGCATCGTCGTCAATGCTTCCGTCAGCGGCGTGCGAAATCCCAATCCCGGCTTCTCGCTCTATTCCGCGTCGAAAGCCGCTGCGATCTCGCTAACGCGCTCGGCGGCGATGGAGAACGCGCCGCGCGGCATCCGCATCAACGCCATCGCACCCGGCCGCGTCGTCACCGACATGATGCTGTGCGCTGGCGTCGGCGATATCGCAACCGTCAGCGCCGGCCTGCCGCTGCGGCGGATGGGGAGCCCGGAGGAGGTTGCGGAGGCCGTGGTGTGGCTGTCGTCCGATGCATCGTCATACGTGGTCGGACACGTGCTCGCGGCGGACGGGGGATTTTTGGCGTCTTAGTTGGCGGCGCGCGCGCAACAAACTCAGTGTCGTCCCCGCCTAGTGCACAATTGCGGACTAGGCAGGGACGACATCTTCAATGCTTCTGCCCGTAAAGCACCGGCACCGCCGAATCCACCACGACCTCGACGAGGCTGGTCCCCTCATACGCCATCCCGCGCTTGAGCGCTTCGCCCAGCTCGCCCGCCTTGCTCACCCGTACCGCATGGCAGCCCATGCCTTCGGCGAGCCGCACGAAATCGATCCCCGGCAGCTCCAGCCCGGGCACGTTGCGCACCTGCATCACCTGGCTGAACGAGCGCATCGCGCCGTAGCCGGAATTGTTGATGACCACGATGATGAGCGGCAGCTTGCGCTGCGCAGCGGTCCACAGCGCCTGGATCGAATACATCGCCGAGCCGTCGCCGATCAGGCAGACGGTGCGGCTGTTCGGCTTGCCGAGCGCCATGCCGACGGCGGCGGGGAGCGAATAGCCGAGGCCGCCGCTTGCCATGGTGTAGAAGGAATCCTGGCCGCGCATCGGCATGAATTTCTGCATCGCCGGCCGGTGCGAGGGAATTTCCTCGACCAGTGACGCGCCATCGGGCATTGCCTGCGACAACGCATGCAGCAAAAATTCCACCGGCAACGGATCGGCCGCCTGCGGCGCCGGCGGCAACGTGCGGCCCTTCGGCGTTGCGCGCTTGCTCTCCGGCAGCAGGTCGAGCAGCAAGCCCAGCGCCGGCTTCATGGTGGCGATGATGCTGGTGCCTGATGGCGTCACCGCCGCCGCATCCGGATCGTCGGTGATCTGGAAAATGGTCGCGCCGCCATCGAAGATCGCAGCGTGGCCCTCGACATGGAAGGTGAACACCGGCGCTCCGATCACGACGACGAGGTCGTGCTCGCGCAGCGCATCGGAGAGCTGCGCGGGCGAGGCGTGCAGGAAGCCCGCGAATTGCGGATGGCGTTCGGGGAACGAGCACCGCGCCGAGAACGGGCTGACCCAGACGCTGGCCTTGGCCTTCTCGGCCACGCGTACCATCAGATCTACCGCGCCGGCGCGATCGACGCCGGGGCCGACGACGAGGGCAGGGTGCTTGGCTGAACCGAGCGCCGCGACCAGCGCCTTCATTGCCTCAGGCTCGGGTCCGATCTCGCGGCTGACCTTGCGCGCTTCGACCGGCGCACAGGCATGCGCCCAGTCGTCGACCGGGATCGACACGAAGGTCGGCCCGCAGGGCGGCTGCATCGCGGTGTAATACGCGCGCGCGATCGCGGCCGGCACGTCCTCGGGCCGGGCCGGCTCGACGCTGTACTTCACATAAGGTCGCGGAAACTCCGAGGCGCGCTCGGCATAGAGGAACGCCTGCAAGGGCAGGATCGAGCGCGCCTGCTGGCCGGCGGTGATCACGAGCGGCGTCTGGTTGCGATGCGCGGTGTAGATGTTGCCGAGCGCATTGCCGACGCCGGCCGCCGAATGCAGATTGACGAAGCCGGCATTGCGTGTCGCTTGCGCGTAGCCGTCGGCCATGCCGACGGCGGAGGCTTCCTGCAGCGCCAGCACGTAGTCGATGTCATCGGGCCAGTCGCTCAGGAACGGCAATTCGGTCGAGCCGGGATTGCCGAACACCCTGTCGATGCCTAAAGAGCGCAGCAGGTCGAGGGTCGCCTGCTTGACGGTGACGGATCTGGTGCCGCTCTTGCCGTTCTTGGCCATGGTTTCCGTCCCCTTCTTGTTCCTCATCCTGAGGAGCGCGTCTTCGCGCGTCTCGAAGGATGAAGGCCCGGCTGGTGGCCTCGCCCTTCGAGACGCGCGAAGGCGCGCTCCTCAGGGTGAGAGTCTAGCAGCGGCGCGTCACCACACCGCCGTGCCCTTCATCGTCGGCTGCCCTTCGGCGTTCGCGGTCCACAGCTCCATGCTTTCGCCGTTGTCATTGGCGTTGATGGAGAACTCCGTCCCCTCGAACAGCGGCTGCAGCCCGCGATAGGTGAATTTCCTGGGTGCCTTGCCGCCGCGCAGCTTCGCCGCCAGTTCGACGATGAACGCCGCCTGCAGCGGGCCGTGGAAGATCAGGCCCGGGTAGCCCTCGACCTTGGTGACGTAGTCGCGGTCGTAATGGATACGGTGGCCGTTGAAGGTCAGCGCAGAATACCGAAACAGCAGCACCGGATCGGAGACGTGGGTCTCGCGGTGCTGCGCCTTTGGCGGCGGAGGCGGGGCCTTGGCCGATGCTGGCGCGCTGCTCGTCATCTCGCGATAGACGATGTCCTGCCGCTCACGGATGGCGACGCCGCGTGGGCTGGAAATGCTGTGCTCGACCGAGACGAAGCAGAGCGTGCCGGTCGATCCCGATTTCACCTGCACGTCGGCAATGCGCGAGGTTCGCGTCGATTCATCGCCAACCTGCAGCGGCTGCAGGAACTCGATCTCGCCGCCGGCCCACATCCGGCGCGGCAGCGGCACCGGCGGCAGGAAACCGCCGCGGGTCGGGTGGCCATCCGGGCCGAGCATCGACATCGGAAACACCGGCTGCGCCAGGCACCAATGCACCGTAAACGGCGCGGCGTCGCCCTTTTTGGGCTCGCCCACCTCCTGGAACAGCGTCGCGCGCAAACCCATGACGAGGTGCGCGGTGACGGTGTCGGTCGCCTCCTGGCTGCGGCCGATCCATTGCCGCAAATGGTCGATGTCGAGCTTCTCGGTCATGACGCCTCGCTCTTGTTATGACTTTTTGGCTGGTTTCTCGCCGATCGCGGGCACAGCGCCGTAGCTGCGCGTCTCGCCGACGACGATCGGAGCCGGCGCGGGGTAGCTGACGCGCCCGTTCGGCGTGTCGACCTCGATGCGGCGCAGATGCGGATGGTTGGTGAGGTCGGCCATGGTGTTGACCTCGGCAAAGGCGATGTCGGCATCCGACAGCCGCTTCAGCAGTTCGTCGCGGGTCAGGCTGCCGAAGGCATCGGCCACCGTCTTGTCGGTGAAGTCGCGGTTGCGCACGCGCTCGACGCCGCTCGCGACACGCGGATCGTTCGGCAGGTCGGGGTTATCAAGCACCTTCGCGCACAGCGTCTTCCACTCGCGCTCGCTCTGGATCGAGATCAGGATGTCCTTGCCGTCCTTCGAGGTGAACACGCCATAGGGCGCGATCGAGGGATGACGCAGGCCCATGCGCTTGGGCGGATTGCCGGCTTCCGAGTTGAGCAGCGGCACGGTGCACCAGTCGGCCATCACGTCGAACATGGAGATGCGGATGTCGGCGCCCTTGCCGGTGCGCCCGCGCCCGATCAGCGCTTCCAGGATCGCCGCATGCGCGGTTGCGCCGGTCGCGACGTCGACGATCGACATGCCGACGCGCGAGGCGCCATCGGGGTTGCCGGTAATCGAGGCAAGCCCGCTCTCGGCCTGGATCAACAGGTCATAGGCCTTGCGCTGCGCGTAGGGGCCTTCGTCGCCATAGCCCGTGATGGTGCAGGAGATCAGCCTCGGGTAATCCTTCAGCAGCCGCTCGCGCGAAAAGCCGAGCTTGTCCATCGAGCCGGGCTTGAGGTTCTGGATCAGCACGTCGGCGCTGGCGATCAGCTTCTCCAGCTCGGCGCAGCCCTCTTTCGTCGCGAGATCGACCACCGCCGATTGCTTGCCACGGTTGAGCCAGACGAAATAGCTGCTCTGGCCCTTCGCCGCCGCGTCATAGCCGCGGGCGAAATCGCCCTCGGGCCGTTCGATCTTGATCACTTCCGCGCCGGCATCCGCGAGGCGCGACGAGCAGAACGGCGCCGCCACGGCCTGCTCGACCGCAATCACCCTGATCCCGTCCAATGCTCCCATGGCGCGACCTCAGTACGAGCGGGGCATGCCGAGCACGTGCTCAGCGATGAAGGACAGCACGAGATTGGTCGAGATCGGCGCGACCTGATAGAGCCGCGTCTCGCGGAATTTGCGCTCGACGTCGTATTCCTCGGCGAAGCCGAAGCCGCCATGGGTCTGGACGCAGGCGTTCGCCGCTTCCCACGATGCATCGGCCGCCAGCATCTTGGCCATGTTGGCTTCCGCGCCGCAATCGAGTCCGGCCTCGTATTTGCGCGTGGCTTCCTTCACCATCAGCTCGGCCGCGCGCATCGCGGCGTAGGCCTTGGCGATCGGGAACTGGATGCCCTGGTTCTGGCCGATCGGCCGGCCGAACACGCTGCGCTCCTTGGCGTAGTTGGTGGCCTTGGCGATGAACCACTTGGCGTCGCCGACGCATTCGGCCGCGATCAGGATGCGCTCGGCATTCATGCCGGAGAGGATGTAGCGGAAACCATTGCCTTCCTCGCCGATCAGATTCTCCGCCGGCACCTTCATGTCGGTAAAGAACACCTCGGTGGTGGCGTGGTTCATCATGGTGCGGATCGGGCGGATCTCGAGGCCCTTGTTCTTGGCCTCGCGCATGTCGACGATGAACACCGAGAGGCCGTCGGTGCGCTTCTTGACCTCGTCCTTCGGCGTGGTCCGTGCCAGCAGCAGCATCAGGTCGGAATGCTCGGCGCGGCTGGTCCAGATCTTCTGGCCGTTGACGATGTAGCCGGCATTGCCGTCCTTGCGCGCGAAGGTCTTCAGCGAGGTCGTGTCGGTGCCGCTGGTCGGTTCGGTGACGCCGAACGCCTGCAGCCGCAATTCGCCGCTCGCGACCTTCGGCAGATATTTCGCCTTCTGCTCGTCGCTGCCGTGCCTCAGCACCGTGCCCATCGTGTACATCTGGGCATGGCAGCCGCCGCCGTTGCACCCGGCGCGCTGGATCTCTTCGAGGATCGCCGCCGCCGCGGACAGCTTCAGCCCCGCGCCGCCATATTCCTCGGGGATCAGCACCGAGAGATAGCCGGCCTCCGTCAGCGCGTCGACGAAGGCCTTCGGGTAGGCCATCTCGCGATCGAGCTTGCGCCAATATTCGCCGGGAAACTGCGCGCAGAGCTTTGCGACGGCGTCGCGGATGTCGGCGTGATCTTCGGTGTGGTGGTCTTCACTCATGGCGTTTCCTAATGGGTGCGGCAGTCAAGATAACGCCGGCCAACCCTCTGGCGTTGTGAAAACAATGCCAGCCCCCTATGCTCATTTGCTATAGCGTATGGAGTAGCCTTCCAGGATTGGCAAGCATGGATTTCCGTCAGCTCAGGACCTTCAGTTGCGTGGCGGAGCTCGGCAGCCTCTCCAAGGCCTCCGATACGCTGCGCGTGGCGCAGCCCGCGCTCAGCCGGCAGATCAAGCTGCTGGAACACGAGCTGCGCGTCGATCTGTTCACGCGCAACGGCCGCGGCATGGTGCTGACCGAAGCCGGCCGGCTGCTGCTGGCGCGCACCTCCGGCATCGTGCGCCAGATCGACCAGATCCGCGACGACATCCAGTCGGCCAAGGGGCCGCCGTCCGGCCAGGTCGTGCTCGGTCTCGTCCCGACCGTGAGCTGCGTGCTGTCGGCGCGCTTTGCGCGGCGCTGCGTCGAAAAATTTCCCGGCATTTCGCTGCGCATCGTCGAGAGCTACAGCGGCCACCTGGTCGAATGGCTGCATCGCGGCGAGATGGACCTTGCCATCCTCTACGGCCGCTCCGCCGATCTGCATCTCAACGTCGAGAGCCTTGGCCGCGACCACATCGTCGCGGTCGGCCCGCGCGGCTGCGGCCTTGCGCGCAAGAAGAGCGTCGAGATCGGCTGGCTGTTGCGGCAGCGGCTGGTGCTGCCCAGTCATTCCCACGGCCTCCGCGCGCTGATCGAGCACGCGGCGGCCCAGCGCAAGATCAAGCTCAACGTCCAGCTGGAAGCGGATTCGTTTCGCGTGCTGACCAGCCTGGTCGAGGAGGGCCTCGGCTTTGCGCTGCTGCCGCCGTCGTCGGTCCACGGCGAGGTCGCGGCCGGCCGGCTGGAAACAGCGCCTGTGTCCAAGCCGATGACGCGCGAGCTCATTTTCGCCTCTCCGATCGACCGCCCGGCCTCGACGGCCTCGCTCGCCATCACCGCCCTCCTGCGCGACGAGGTCGCCGCCTGCCGCAAGGAAGGCCTGTGGGACATCAAGCTGAGCTAGATGCTTGCAGTGTCGTAGAACAGCCGCGCGCCATCGTGCCTTCGCATCTTGCGCGAGCTGTCATGCCGGAATTTTATAGCTGGGCTGGATGAGATGTGTGGGGGCGTGCGCCAGTGGCTTCACTCTCGGTGTCATTGCCCGCGAAAGCGGGCAATCCAGTATTCCAGAGGCCGCAGTGCTTGAGCCGAGAAGCCGCGGCATACTGGATGCCCCGCCTTCGCGGGGCATGACAGCGGTGATCGAGGAAGCACCTACCGGATAGCGTACCCGCTCACCCCGGAATCCTCACCGGCAGCGACTCATACCCCTTGATGAAGCTGGAATAGATCCGCTTCGGCTCGCCGACCACCTCGATCCGGTCGAACCGCTTCAGCATCTCCTCCCAGACGATCCGCAGCTGCAGCTCGGCGAGGCGCATGCCGACGCAGCGGTGGATGCCGAATCCGAAGGACAGATGGGTGCGCGGGCGCGGGCGGTCGATGATGAAGTCGTTCGGCTTTTCGAACATCTCCTCGTCGCGGTTGCCGGAAACGTACCACATCACGACTCGGTCGCCCTTCCTGATGTGCTTGTCGCCGATCTCGGTATCCTGGAGCGCGGTGCGGCGCATATGAGCCAGCGGCGTTTGCCAGCGGATCACCTCCGGCACCATGGAATCGATCAGTTCCGGATTGGCGCGCAGTCTGTCGTACTGCTCCGGGTTCTCGTTCAGCGCCAGCACCGAGCCGGTCATGGTGTTGCGCGTGGTGTCGTTGCCGCCGACGATGAGCAGGATGATGTTGCCCATGAGGTTGTCGGGGTCCATGAAGCGCGTGGCGTCGTTGTGCGCCATCAGCGACAACAGGTCGTTGCGCGGCGCGGAGTTGACGCGCTCGTTCCAGAGCTTCGACATGTAGGCGTAGCACTCGTCCATCTCGCGGCGGCGCTCTTCGGCCGAGGCGACGATGCCGCTCTTGGGCAGCGCGGTCGCGACATCCGACCAGCGCGTCAGCTTGCGCCGCTCGTCCCAGGGGAAGTCGAACAGGGTCGCCAGCATCTGCGTCGTCAGCTCGATCGAGACCCGCTCGACGAAGTTGAAGGTCTCGTTGCGCGGCAGATTGTCGAGCACGGTCTGCGAGCGCTGGCGGATCAGTTTTGCCAGCTCGTCCAGATGCGCCGGCGTGAACATCGGCGACACCGTCTTGCGCTGCGACGAATGACGTGGCTGGTCCATGGCGATGAAGCTTGGCCAGTCATAGCCCTGCGGCACGTCGCGGATCCCGATGCCGCCGAGCGTCGAGTCGGACGAGAAGATGCCGTGATTGGTGTCGACATGCATGATGTCGTCGTACTTCACCACCGACCAGTACGGCTCGATCGGTGCGTTGGTGCAGTAATGCACCGGCTCTTCCTTGCGCAGCCGTTCGAACCACGGCCACAGCGTGTCGTCCTGGAACAGCCTGGGCGCGCCGGGGTGAAACTGCGCCAGCGGCGTCGCATAAGCCTCCTCGCGGGCCCTGCGCATGCGTTCGGCCTTGTCCACTTTAAGCGGCGCTTGGATGTTCATGGTGGTGGCTCCAGATGATCGTGTCTCACGCCGCAATCTTCACCGGCAGGGTTTCAAGACCCTTTACGAAACTCGAATAGACCCGCTTGGGTTCACCGATCACGTCGATATGGTCGAAACGCCTCAGGATCTCTTCCCAGATAATCTTGAGCTGGAGTTCGGCAAGCCGCAAGCCGACGCAGCGGTGGATGCCGAAGCCGAACGACAGATGCGTGCGCGGGCGGGCGCGATCGATGATGAAGTCGTAGGGCTTCTCGATCGCTTCCTCGTCGCGGTTGCCCGAGACGTACCACATCACGACCTTGTCACCTTTCCTGATCTGCTTGCCGCGGAACTCGAAATCGGCGAGCGCGGTGCGGCGCATATGCGCCAGCGGCGTCTGCCAGCGGATCACCTCCGGCACGAAACTGTCGAGCAGCGCCGGATTGTCGCGCAGCTTGCGATACTGCTCCGGATGCTGGCTCAGCGCGTGGAGCGAGCCTGACATGGTATTGCGGGTGGTGTCATTGCCGCCGACGATCAAAAGAATGAGATTGCCGAGAAAGTTCTTCGCATCCATGTCGCGCGTGGCGGCGCCATGCGCCATCATCGATAGCAGGTCGCTTTTCGGCGGCTGCGCGATGCGCTCCTTCCACAGCCGGGCGAAATAGCCGGCGCATTCCGCAAGCTCGGCCTGCCGCTCGTCCTCGGTGGCGACGAGGCCGTCGGGCCCGGGAATGGTGGTGGCGATATCGGACCAGCGCGTCAGCTTGCGGCGGTCCTCCCAGGGGAAATCGAACAGCACCGCAAGCATCTGGGTGGTGAGCTCGATCGAGACGCGATCGACCCAGTCGAACACCTCGCCGCGCGGCAGATTGTCGAGGCACTCCGCCGAGCGCTTGCGGATGTTGAGCGCGAGATTGTCCAGATGCGTCGGCGTGAACATCGGCGCCACGGTCTTGCGCTGCGCGGCATGGCGCGGCGGGTCCATCGAGATGAAGCTCTCGCGGCGCAGATCCGGGTCGATGTCGCGGATGGTGATGCCGCCGAGCGAGGAGGCCGAGGAGAACACCGAATGGTTGGTCTCGATCTCCATGATGTCGTTGTAGCGCGTCACCGACCAGTACGGCCCGAACATCGAGTCCTTGCAGTAGTGCACGGGATCTTCCCGGCGCAGCCGGTCGAAATACGGCCAGAACGTATCGGTCCTGAACAATTCAGGATCGCCGGGATCGAATTGCTCCAGCGGCAGTGACGACGCACGCTCGCGCAACGCGTCGAGCTTGGCCGCGCTCTCGATGGTCCCATGCATGACCGTTCTCCCTGACATTTCCCCGCGCGCCTTTTTATGAATTCTGCGCTGCGGTATTTGATTTGCAATTACAACCCGTTGTCGGCGCCGGAGCAAGGGAGAGTTTTGCCACAAGGGTAGTGTCGTAGATGGGGTAACGGGCCCCGCAAACCTTCCAGTCAAGCCGCGCGACGCGCGCAATCAAAATAGCGCCGTAGCTAGCGCGGCTTGACTGGAAGGCCTCCGGGGCCCGTTACCCCATCTACGAAGCGTGACCCGCCGCACGCCTCTCATTCCGAAATCGTGCGAGAAACCGACGGAAATCGAGCCAAATCGAACCCGCCCGTCTTGGGACCCGACTAATCTCTGATCTATAGTTTGACCGGAATAGGTCCGCACCCCGAGGTTGCCGCCGTGAACGACATGCAATGGGCCCCGATCGGCTCCGAACCCTTGCCCCCGCCGTTGCCGCCGACGCTGTTCGATTTCACCGGCGACCGCTCCGAGTTTCGCAAAATGGTCACCAAGGGTGCCATGCTGGAGCTCGTCACCTTCGGCTTCTACCGGTTCTGGCTCGTCACCGACATTCGCCGTCATTTGTGGTCGCATACCGCGATCGGCGGTGACGCCGCCGAATACACCGGCCGGGCCAAGGAGCTCTTGATCGGCTTCCTGTTCGCGCTCGCGATTTTGGTGCCGATTTACCTCGCCTATTTCCTCGTCGGCATCGAGTTCGAGCGCTGGCAGGGCTTTGCCTCGACGCCTCTGTTCATCAGCTTCTACGCCTTCGGCCAGTTCGCGATCTTTCGCGCGCGGCGCTATCGGCTGACGCGCACGGTCTGGCGCGGCGTGAGGTTCTGGATGGACGGCTCGGGCTGGGCCTATTCGTTCCGCGCCATGGCGTGGGGCTTGCTGGTGTTCTTCACCCTCGGCCTGGCGCTGCCCTGGCGCGAGGCCTCGCTCGAACGCTACAAGATGCGGCACACCCATTACGGCGAGTTGCACGGCGACTTCGAGGGCGACGGCTGGACCTTTTTCAAGCGTGCGTGGTGGCTGTGGCTGCTGAGCCCGCTCGCGCTGCTCATCTTCCCGCTCGCGCCGTTCTTCTATGCCGAGTTCAAGGCGCGCGAATGGCGCTGGTGGCTCGACGGCATCCGCATCGGCGGCGTCAGCCTGTCCTCGCAATTGCCGCATGACGCCTTCTACGGCCTGTACTGGAAAGTGATCGGCTGGTGGATGCTGCTCACGACCGTGTTCGCCGCCTATATGGGCGGTGCCGCCTTGCTGGTCGTCCAGCTGAGCGGGGTTCCGGCCGATCAGGTGTTCGAAGCCGGCAATACGGCCAGGAGCATCCCGATGGTGGCGATGATGGTCATCGGCTATTTTGCCCTTGCGCTCGCGATCAACATCGTCATGCGGGTCTACCTGCAGCGTGATATCTGGGCCAAGGTGCTGGAGACCGTCGAGGTGCACAACATCGGAGCCGCGGCGGACGTGCGCGGCAGCGGCGAGCTTGCCAGCGCGCTCGGCGAAGGTTTTGCCGACGGGCTCGATGTCGCGGGATTTTGATCTGTGAGTGAGTTGTCACCTGAGTCTCCGGCGCAGTCCGCCAGGCCGACGATCTTCTTCGATGGCGTGTCGAGCCGCAGGCGGCAGGTGACGCTGGCGCTCGGCGACGCGCTCGAGATCGCCGAGGAGGGCGGGGCGCCCGTTCGCTGGGCCTATGCCGACATCCGCCGCGCCGACAGCCCGGCCGGAGTGTTGCGTCTTGCCTGCACCTCCGCGCCGTCCCTGGCGCGACTCGAAATCCGCGACGCCGCGCTGGCCGCCGACGTCACTGCCCGCTGCATGCGTCTCGACGAGCATCAGACCTCGCGTCGCGGCGTCGCAAAAATCGTCGGCTGGTCGGTGGCGGCCGCCGTCTCCATCGTCTGTGTCGTGCTGTTCGGCGTGCCGCTCGCCGCCGATCGTCTCGCGCCGCTGGTGCCGAAACCGATCGAGCGGCGCATCGGCGATGCGTCGGAGGTCCAGGTCAAGACCGTCTTCGGCGGCAAGGTCTGCGAGGATACGGCCGGGAAAGCTGCCTTCGTCAAGCTCGTCAACCGCCTGCGTGATGCCGCCGGTCTCGACGACGATGCCATGACGGCGGGCGTGCTGCCGACCTCGGTGCCGAATGCGTTCGCGCTGCCCGGCGGCAAGGTCTACGTGCTGAAGGGCCTGCTCGACAAGGCCGAGAGCCCCGACGAGCTCGCCGGCATCCTTGCCCACGAGCTCGGCCATCTCAAGCATTACGACAATATGCGCGGCCTGATCTACAACGGCGGCACCTCGTTTCTGATCGGCCTGCTGTTCGGCGACGTCACCGGCTCCTCCGCCGTGATCTTCGCCTCGCGCAGCGTGGTCGAAGCCTCCTATTCGCGCGAGGCGGAGACCGCCGCCGATACGTTCTCGATCGAGATCATGCACAAGCTCGGCCGCTCGCCGAAGCCTGCGGCGGAGCTGATGTTCCGCATCACCGGCAAGGAAGGCGGCGGCCTCACGTCGATTCTGGCGAGCCATCCGCTCACCGAGGACCGGCTCGCCCGCATGACGAAAGAAGACCGCCCCGCCAGCGGCCCGCCGCTGCTGACGGACAAGGAGTGGCAGTCGCTGAAGGGAATTTGCGGCAGCGGGAAGATCTGAAAGTTATCGCGTCCCGTAAGCGCGGTCGCCGGCGTCGCCGAGACCCGGGATAATAAAACCGTTTTCGTCGAGGCCTTCATCCACCGCGGCGGTCCAGATCGGCACGTCCGGATGCAAGCCCCGCAGGCGCTCGAGTCCCTCCGGCGCCGCGATCAAACAGGCCAGGCGAATATCCTTGGCGCCGCGCTCCTTCAGCCGGTCGATTGCGGCCACGGCGGTGTTGGCGGTGGCGACCACCGGCGTCACCACGATGGCGAGGCGCTCGCTGAGATCGGATGGCGATTTGAAGAAATACTCGACCGCTGCGAAACTCTCCGGCTCGCGGTAAAGCCCGATATGGGCGACGCGCGCGGTCGGCACCAGATCCATCATGCCGTCGACGAAGGTCGTGCCGGCGCGCAGCATCGGCACGAACACCAGCTTCTTGCCGGCGATCTTGGCCGAGTGCATCGTCGCTAGCGGCGTCTCGATCATGGTGTCAGTGAGCGGCAGGTCGCGCGTCACCTCGTAGCACAAGAGCATGCCGATCTCCTTGATCAGCTCGCGGAACGACTTTGTCGAGATCGATTTGTCCCGCACCAGCGTCAGCTTGTGCTGCACCAGCGGATGATCGACGATCGTGACGCCTTCCATGATCGGATGCCTTTCTTCCTTCTCCCCTTGCGGGAGAAGGTGGCGCGAAGCGCCGGATGAGGGGTCTGCTTCTACGAACTCCAATGAGAGATATGTCTGCGGAGACAGACCCCTCACCCGCCTCGCTTCGCGAGGCACCCTCTCCCACAAGGGGAGAGGGTCAGAAAACCGTGCCGTCGCTGATCACCTTGAGCGGTGGCGAACCATCGGGACGGCGCGCAAAGGCAATGGTGCGGCCGGCGGCCCAGGTGCCGCCTTCCAAAATGCTGGCGAGCGGCAAGGACTCCGGCGTGCGGCCGAGTTTTGCGCGAACGAGATCAGCAAGCCGGTCCAGCAACGCAACCGTCAGTGCGCGCCACTCGACGACGAGCAGCGAGTCCACCGCATGCGCACGGTCTGCGTCATCGGGATCGCGCAGCAGCAAGACCCCGTGATCGACGAACAGGCCGCCGTTGCGATATTCGGCAAGGCCGGTCAGGCCGTCGATGTCGGTGACGTCGAAGCCGGCGCGCTGGAGCGGCTCGATCAGCGAATAGCTCAGCCATTGCGACAGCTTGTGCAGCGGCACGAGGCCGGCGGTCGCATCATCCGTCTGAAGCGCGGGATGGCGCCAGCAATCGCCAAGCGGAATCCCGGCGAGTTCGAGCCGCGACGGCCAGATCGGTCCGAGCTGGTTCAGCACCGCGGAGAGTATCGCGGGCGCGGCGATGGCGCCGCCCTTGGCCTGCGCGGCGATGTGATCGAACAGGCCGCCCGGCCGTGGGCTGTCATGCAGGCCGAAAACCTCCGGACGCCCGGCAACCAGCTTGCCAAGACGCTGCAGCAGATCCGTACGGCCTTCGAGGCCGAGCAGGGGATTGGCATCGCTCACCTGAAACGCGGATGTCAGTGCGGCGAGCGGCAGCGTTGCGAGCACATTCGCATCGACCCTGAAGGGCGCGCGCGGATCGCCGGAAAACAGGCCGCTCGCGAACATGTCGAGGCTCGCGATCGCCAGCCCTTCGGACCGGCCGATGCCTTGTCCCGTGATTGCGTCGCGATAGCGCCATGCCGCACCCGCGCCGGCATCGAGCAGCACGCTGACGATGGCAAGGTCGAACTCCGCGCGCGCACGCGCGGCGCGGTCCGGCCAGGACGCCGCGTCCGCCAGCCGCGCCCAGCGGTCGATACCGTCGAGCACGAAATGCCGCCAGCGCGCATGGAACGGAATCTCCAGCGTCGGATAGGCCTTTCGCGTCACCGCGAGCACGGCCTCCGCGACGCCGTCCATGCGATCGAGATCGATGGTGAAATGCGTGAGCCCGCCGTTCAGGCCGATCTCGAGCATGTCGCCGGCCCGCGCGCGAACCGCTTCTGCACTGAGCAGCGAGCGGGCCTGTTGTTCCAAAGCGTCCGCCATTTCGTATTCAGTATTTTTCCAGCGACCGCCCGACCACGCCGTTCACATCCTTCTCCGGCGCGATGTCGGTCGAGTAATAGCCGGCCGCCTTCTTCGCGGCGATCTCGACATGGGCGTCGGCCGGAATGAGTTCGAGCGGGATCGGCACGCGCTCGACGATGTCGATGCCCTGCGAGGTCAACGCGTCGTGCTTCATGTCGCTCATCGACAGGAATCGGTCGATGCGCTTCAGGCCGAGCCAGTGGATGGTATCCGGCATCAATTGCTGGAAGCGCGCGTCCTGGACGCCGGCGACGCATTCGGTGCGCTCGAAATAGGCGGCGGCCGCATCGCCGTCCTCCTGCCGTTTGCGCGCGTTGTAGACCAGGAATTTGGTGACCTCGCCGAGTGCGCGGCCTTCCTTGCGGTTGTAGATGACGAGCCCGAGCCCGCCTTCCTGCGCGCCGCGCGCGGATTCCTCGATTCCGTGGATCAGATAGGGCCGGCAGGTGCAGATGTCGGAGCCGAACACGTCGGAGCCATTGCACTCGTCGTGCACGCGGCAGGTGATCTTGGTGCGATGGTCCGGCAGTTTGGTCACATCGCCGAACATGTAGACCGTGGTGCCGCCGATCGGCGGCAGGAACACCTTCATGTCCGGCCGCGTCACCAGTTCGGGGAACATGCCGGCGGTCTGCTCGAACAGGGTGCGGCGGAGCTCGGTCTCGTTGGTGCCGAACCGCTCGGCAAGGCCGGGCAGATACCAGACCGGATCGATCGCGATCTTCACGACCGAGACGCTGCCATTGGCATGCACGACCTCGCCGTCGGCGCGCAGCCGTTTTGCCGCCAGCGCCTCGCGGATCTCCGGCAGATCCAGCCGCGCGCGGGTCACCGCGATGCTCGGACGGATGTCGGAACCCTCGGCGATCTCCTTGCTGAAGTTCTCGGCGACCAGATGCCCCCAGGGATCGAGCGCGACGATCTTGGCGGGATCGCGCCATTGCTCGAACGGCCCGATGGTCGCGGCCGGAAACGTGTTGGTGAGATCCGGGCGACGGATCGGATCGAGCGCGCCGGCGGACACCGCGAGCGCGCGGTACATCGCATAGGAGCCGCCATGGCTGCCGATCACGTTGCGATCCCCGGCGCGCGACACCGTGCCGATGATCGGTCCGCGGGCGCGCGCATCCGCGGCACCCCAGTGGATCGGGAAGGCGGCCTTCCGGCCCGGCTCCGGATGGGAGGTGAGGCGGATGTGGTCGGTACGGTTCGCGCGGCTCATGACCAAACTCCCAAAAAGCCAACGGCCCGCCGCTCGGACGGGCCTGGCTCGGTCGCGCCGCCACCGGCGACGCAAGATCAATCCAACATATTGTAGCGGCGAGCCGCGACAGACAAGTTAATGGTGTCGCGTGACAGCGCCGTCTCAGGGCCGCTGCCGTTCATATCGGCATCGGCGTGCCGTCCCCGAATAGCGCGCCGGCACCGGCCGCGGCCTCTCGGGGTGGCTGATTATATATATGAAATTGTTTGCATTTTTTAAGGGGCGGGCCGGGCGCGGCTAGACCAATTCCCGCTCGCCCCGGGGTGTCCGGATCACCGCGCGAAACGACGGCTCAGGGGCATGGCTGAAGCGGACGCGCGGATCGTCCAGGAAGCCAGCCAGAGCCGCCCGGATCGTATCCGCCTCGGGGTGTCGGATCTCGAACGCCACCAGCGCGCAACCGAGGTCAGGCATGCGCGAGGCCGGATGCGGGCCTTCCGGCCATTCGATCACGGTCGGAAACGCACCACCGAACGGCATCGAGCCGTCGGGCGGAACGGAGATCAGCCATTCGAGATCGCCGCGCGTCACCGTGATCGCCGGCCCCGCGGCCTGCGGGATTTTTGCAAGCGCCGATGTGATGTCGGACGTGCTCACGACCCAGGTCATGAGCTTCGGCGAGGATGCGAGCGCCGCATGCGTCTGCGGATCGTCCAATGCGAACCAGCGTGGCCGGCTTGGCGCGGAGGCCTGTGGGTCCGGCGCGATGACTTCGAGGAAGCTCGTCTCGCTCAGCCGCAGCAGATGATTATGCGTTCCCATCAGCGGATGCGAGCCGCCGGCGGGCGGGGCGAGGCCGAGCGCCTTTTCGACATAGGCGACGCCTTCGGCGAGGTCGTTCGCGGCGACGGTGATGTGGTCGAGATGAAGCATGGCCGCCATCTTGCACGAATTGGCCGCGTCCACACCCTCCAAACGATTGACTGGATAAGATCAGCATATTCGGACATATCGACTGGATCGGCTCTGCCCCCGGAGACCCCCATGCCCGCCGCCAGCTACATCGATCCCCGCAACGGACAGCTCTATCCGCTGGATCCGCCGCGCTGGTGCTCGGACCAGCGCACGCCGCTTCTGGTGACGCCGGGACCGGGCATATCGCGGGACGACATTGAGCCCCGCACGCGCTCGCTCTGGCGCTACCGCGCGGCGCTGCCGGTCGAGATCGCAAAGCCGATCACGCTCGGTGAAGGCTGCACGCCGCTCGTGCAGCAGGACTGGGGTGACCTGCGGCCGTTGTTCAAGCTCGAATGGTTCAACCCGACCGGCAGCTTCAAGGATCGCGGCTCGGCGGTGATGCTGTCCTTCCTGCGCCAGATCGGCGTCGACGCCATTCTGGAGGACTCCTCCGGCAATGGCGGCTCGTCGATGGCGGGGCTTGGTGCCGCCGGCGGAATGCGCGTGAAGATCCTGGCGCCGGCCTCGACGTCGCCGGCCAAGATCGCGCAGGTGCGCGCCTATGGCGCGACGGTGCAGCTCGTCGAGGGCCCGCGCGAGGAATCGGAGGCCGAGGCGATCCGGCAGTCGAGCCAGACCTTCTATGCCAGCCACAATTGGCAGCCGTTCTTTCTGGAAGGCACCAAGTCGCTCGCCTATGAAATCTGGGAAGATCTCGGCTTTCGCGCGCCCGACAACGTCATCATGCCGGTCGGCGCGGGCAGCAGCCTTTTAGGCTGCGCCTTCGGCTTCCGCGAGCTGTTGAAGGCAGGCCAGATCGCAAGGCTGCCGCGCCTGTTCGCGGCGCAGCCGCTGAATTGCTCACCGATCGATGCGAGCTTTCAGGTTGGCGTCGACACGCCTGTCGCGCGCGAGGTGCTGAAGACCATCGCCGAAGGCACCGCCATCAAGACCCCGCTGCGCCTGCGCGAGATCATCGCCGCCTTGCGCGAGAGCGGCGGCGGCACCGTCGCGCTCACCGAAGACGAGATCGTTGCCGCCTTGCGTCGCCTCGCGCGCCAGGGCCTGTTCGTCGAGCCGACCTGCGCCAGCGCGGCCGCCGCGCTGGAAAAGCTCTCCGCCACCGGTGCCATCAAGGAGAGCGAGACCACGGTCGCCGTCCTCACCGGCACGGGCCTGAAGGCCGCAACCACCGTCGCCGACCTGGTGCAGTAGTCCGCCTGACTCAGTACGATTAGGCTGACCCACCCGACCAGCCGCGATCGCCACGGGCTTTCGCGATCATCTTTGCATCTGTGTTGAACCTCCGGCGTCCGTCGCCAGCCTCATGATGATCGACCTCGAGTGAAGGGAGAGTTCCATGACCGCGCAGGATCCGTTTGCAGCCTTCAAGGCCGTCCAGAAGGAAGCCTGGTCGCTGTTCACGCCGATGGAAGTGTCCACGACGCCTACGGCGGCAAAGCTGGTGAATTTCGCCGGTGTTGGCGCCGGTCTGCGGGTCCTCGACGTCGGCTGCGGCACCGGTGTCGTGGCCGTTACGGCTGCGCGTCGTGGCGCGAAAGTGAGGGGACTCGATTTGTCGCCGGTCCTCGTCGCGCGCGCCCGCGAGCACGCGGAGCTGGCGAACCTCGATATCGACTTCAGGGAAGGTGACGCCGAGAGCCTGCCCTATGGTGATAGCGAGTTCGATGTGGTGCTGAGCCAGTTCGGCCACATGTTCGCGCCGCGCCCAGACGTCACCATTGCCGAGATGCTGCGCGTGCTGAAGCCCGGCGGCGCCATCGCCTTTTCAACGTGGCCGCCGCATCTCTATGTCGGCCGGATGTTCGCGCTGATCGGTCGTCATTTGCCGCCGCCCGAGGGCGTCGCATCGCCGGTGTCGTGGGGCGATCCCAAGATCGTCACCGAGCGCCTGGCGGGCAAGGTGAAGGACCTTTCGTTCGAGATGGACATGATGACGCCATCCGCGCTCAGCCCGCAGCATTTCCGCCGCACCATGGAAGCCACCATCGGCCCCATGATCAAGCTCGTCGCCCAGCACAAGGACGAGCCGGAGAAGCTCAAGAGCCTGCGTGCCGAGTTCGAGGCGCTGATCTCCGAATATTTCGACGGCAGCAGCAACGTGATGCGCCAGCAGTTCCTGATGACGAAGGCGAAGAAGATGTGAGGCGCGGCGGGAGGCGGCGCCTCACTCCTTCAAATCATTCACCCGTTTCACCCAGATCCGTACATCCGCGAGCACTTCAGGCAGCACCGTCTTGACCTCGGCGACCGTCATGCCGGGCTTGATGCGGGGGTCGTAGAGCAGGTTGAGGATGTACTGGTCGTAGACGTCGAAATAGCCCATCGAGACGTTGTCGTTGAACATCGTCCACGGCACGCTCGCGGTGTCGTTGATCGGCCCGAGCGATTGCAGCAGCTCCTCATAGGCGCAGTCGAGGAAGGTGAAGTCGCCGTTGTCGACGGTGAGGATGACGTCGGAATGCTCGATCTCGAAATTGTCGTTCTTGCGGAAGCCGGACAGGCATTGCGGATCGAGCGAGGTGCGGATCTCGCGCGCCTTCTCGGCGCCGTAGAAGCTCGCGATGGTGCGGAACAGGTCGCGGTCGCGCACCAGCTTCACCCGCACGTTCGCGGCCTCGTTGGTCTCGATCATGGCGATGTCGAGGTGCTGCACGCGCTTGCCGATGTCGGCCACGACCTTGGCCAGCTGCGCCTTGCGGTCGGCGCGGTTGCTCTCGGCGAACACCCGCACCGGCGCGTCGAACTTGCGGATGCGGTCGACGCGGCCGGCGAGGTGATATTCGGCGCCGAACGCGGTCTTCAGAAAACCCTCGACGATCTCGCCGTCGGTGAAGCTCTTCTTCTCGAGGCGCTGGCGTGCGGCGATCGCGGCCACTTCGCCCGCGACGGCCGTGGGTGCGGTATCAGGTACACATGTGAGCGTTGCGAGCGCCAGCAGGGCGGTGCGCAGGGAGGGCGAGGGCGAGTTCAATGCGCTCATCGTGTTGCGACGCTGCCGCATTCGCGCCCTGCGCACAAGTCCGCAAATTCACGCGCCCCGCGGGGGTCCGACCATGCGTCGCGCGCCGCTGCGTAGGGTGGGCAAAGCGAAGCGTGCCCACCATTTAAGGCAAGCAGACAGATGGTGGGCACGGCGCAAGTGCGCCTTTGCCCCCTACGGAAGCCTGCGCGGATCTAGTTGTTCAGCACGACCACGGTGGTGCCGACCCCGACGCGGCCGTAGAGGTCGCTGACGTCGTCATTGGTCATGCGGAAGCATCCCGAGGAGACCGCCTGGCCGATCGTCTCCGGCTCGTTGGAACCGTGGATGCGGTAGAGCGTCGACCCCAGATACATGGCGCGCGCGCCGAGCGGGTTTTCGACGCCGCCCTTCATGTGGCGCGGCAGGTCCGGCCGGCGGGCCAGCATCTGCGACGGCGGCGTCCAGTCCGGCCACTCCTTCTTGGCGGTGATCTTGTGCACCCCGCCCCAGCGGAAGCCGTCGCGGCCGACGCCGATGCCATAGCGCAGCGCCTGGCCGTTCTGCAGCACCAGATAGAGCCGCCGTTCGGACGTGTTGACCACGATCGTTCCGGGCGCATAGGCGCCGCTGTAGTTGACGGTGGTGCGGGGAACCGGGTTGGCGCCGGAACGGAAGAAGTTCGGGCCGCCGCCCATGATGTCGCGCGAGTCGAACTCTTCGGCGAGCGCGCCGCCCGCAACGGCCGACAGCAATGCGATGGCGGCAATCGGCGCGGCAAAAAACCGGATCATTGTTTCCCCCAGCAAAAAATCGATTCAACGACAGCCAGAGGCCATATTCGCGGGCTTTTCGCAAGCCACGGCCCCGTGAGGCAGGCCCTTTCCGAATGAGCCATCGTTAATGAATGCCGTTACCAAATAGGCAACCGCGCCAATCCGCCAAAAAGAATTAGCCAAACCGGCGCGTCGTCGCGCGGAGCAGGGCCGCGATGGCCCCTATTGCTTTGACGGGAACCGCGAACAATGATTGATCGGACGGATCATTGAAAATTGCCGGTTGCAGGAGCTTTGGGATGAACGGTGCGGAAAGCCTGGTGCGGACGATGGTCAAAGGCGGGGTGGATATCTGCTTCTCCAACCCGGGCACCTCCGAGATGCATTTTGTCGCAGCGCTCGACCGCGTTCCGGGCATGCGCTGCGTGCTCGGCCTGTTCGAAGGCGTGGTGACGGGAGCAGCCGACGGCTATTACCGCATGAAAGGTACGCCGGCCTCGACCCTGCTGCATCTCGGCCCCGGCCTCGCCAATGGCCTTGCCAATCTGCACAACGCCAAGAAGGCGAATTCCGGCATCGTCAACATCGTCGGCCAGCACGCCGTCTACCACATCGGCTACAACGCCCCGCTGACCTCCGACATCGAGGGCCTCGCCCGGCCGATGTCGTCCTGGGTCCGCACCTCGCCGGATTCGAAATCGGTTGCCGCCGACGGTGCCGCGGCGATCGCCGCCGCCAAGAGCGCGCCGGGGCAGATCGCCACTCTGATCCTGCCCGCCGACACCGCCTGGAACGAGGCCGAAGGCATCGCCGAGGTGCCCGCCGAGCAGCAGCGCGCGAGCTATTCACCGCAGGCGGTCGAGCAGGCCGCCAAGATCCTGCACGGTGACGGCGAAGGCACGCTGCTGCTGATGACCGGCAGCGCGCTTTCCGAGCAGGGCCTGGCGCTGGCCGAGCGCATCGCCGCCAAGACCGGCTGCACCGTGATGGGCCCGACCTTCCGCCCCAGGATGGCGCGCGGCCGCGGCCGCTACTCGATCGACCGCATCCACTATGTGATCGATCAGGCGCTGCCGATGCTGGCGAAGTTCCGTCACATCGTGCTGGTCGAGTCCGACGATCCCGTGGCGTTCTTCGCCTATCCGAACAAGCCGAGCGTGCTGCGGCCCGAAGGCTGCGACGTGCATCGCATGACCGCCTGGGGCGAGAATTCGGTCGCGGCGCTCGAAGCGCTCGCCGGCGCCGTCAAGGCCAGCGCCAAGGACGTCAAGCCGCAGGCGTTGCAGGAACTCGTGAAGCCGACCGGTGCGCTGACCCATGCCTCGATCGCGCAGGCGATTGCCTATGCGATCCCCGAGAACGCAATCATGGTCGACGAGTCTCTGACCACCGGCCGCGCCTTCTTCCCGCCGACCGCGGCCGCCGCCCCGCACGACTGGCTGCAGAACATGGGCGGCTCGATCGGCTTCTCCACGCCGCTGTCGATCGGCGCCGCGATCGCCTGTCCGGATCGCAAGGTGATCTGCATGGTCGGCGACGGCAGCGCGATGTACACGATCCAGTCGCTGTGGACGCAGGCCCGCGAAAACCTCAACATCGTCACCATCGTGTTCGCCAACCGCATCTACCAGATCCTGCGCGGCGAGTTCGACAATGTCGGTGCCGGCGAGCCCGGCCAGCGCGCCAACGACATGCTGCGGCTCGACCGTCCGACGCTCGATTTCGTCGCGCTGGCCAAGGGCATGGGCGTGCCCGGCCGCGCCGTCACCAACGCCGACGAGTTCAACAAGGCGCTGGCCGAAGCCGTCGCCGAGCCGGGTCCGCGGCTGATCGAAGTCCAGATGTAGGGCGCTCTTTCGAGGCGGAGCGCCGAAGGCCCGGAGGCGACATGCAGACCGAGCTGAACAAGGTGATCGCGGCGCTCCGGGAGTTCTACGCCCACGAAGGATTCCTGTTCGAGAAGGACATCGGCGAGCGGGCGATCACGCACCGCTTCGCCGTCCATCTCGAGCGGCAGTTTTCGGGCTGGTCGGTCGATTGCAACTACGACCGGCTCGGCGAGCGCACGCTGCATCTGCCGCACGGCACCATCATCTCGACCGACGATCATCTCGGCAAGTCGATCTACCCCGATGTCGTCGTGCATCAGCGCGAGATCCCGAACAATCTGCTCAGCGTCGAGATCCGCAAGGCGAGCAATCACACCTCGCTCGATCACGACCAGCACAAGCTGCGCGCGCTGACCGATCCGGATGTCTGGTTCGCCTATTGGATCGGCGTGCTGCTGGTGCTGGACAGGCAGCATGTCACGATGTCGGAAGTCTATGTCAGCGGCAGCCTCGATCAGCCGCTGTCGCTCTGGTTCGCAGCGCGGCTCGAAGAGAGCGGTCTGGCGGCCACGCGTTAGGGCGAAGCGGAAGTGGCCGCCACTCGCCAACGGGAATCCGGCGTTAACCATCGCCAACGGTTCCAGTCCGAACCCATTCGCTTCGAAGTTTCTTAAATGTTGCTGGTTACCTCTTCAGGCATGGTGACCTGGGACAAGACATGAAGAAGCGGGCCAAGCGCGGCAAGGCGGCAGAGACGTTCGCGCTCCCCATGGCCGCGCGTGTTGCGATCGGTGTCGTGGCCCTCGCCGCCTTGGGATACGGCTTGCTGTCGGGGCCGATGAGCGTGCAAACGGCACGAAAGCCGTCCGCGCGCGAAGCCCAGGCATCGTCAACGCCGGTTTACGTGGCGCCGCCTGTTCGTGTCGCAGCGCCGGCGCCAACTCCAACTCCAGCTCCGGCCCCTCTGGTCGAACCGCCGAAAGCCGCTGAAGGTCCCGGCGCATTGGTCCGGCAGGTGGTCGACTATGCCAGCCGCCAGACGCCGGGCACCGTGATCATCGATACCAAGAACACGTTCCTCTATTTCGTCCTGAACGACACGCAGGCGCTACGCTACGGCATCGGTGTCGGCCGCGAGGGCTTCACGTGGTCGGGTGAGCAGACCGTGGCCCGCAAGGCGGAATGGCCGGATTGGCATCCGCCCGTGGAGATGATCGGGCGTCAGCCCTATCTGCCGCGCTTCATGGCCGGCGGTCCCGGCAATCCGCTCGGCGCCCGGGCGATGTATCTGGGCGAAACGGAATATCGCATTCACGGCACCAACAACCCCGATACGATCGGGAAAAAGGTGTCGTCCGGCTGCATCCGGCTGACCAATGACGACGTCACGGACCTCTACGAGCGGGTGAAGGTCGGCGCGAAAGTGATCGTGCTTCCGGCAACCACCGCCCGCCGGCCATTCCAGCCAGCGCCGGCCGACGCCGCTTTCCGATTGCCGGACCCGGCATCGCTGCCGAAACGGCTCTCGGCCGCCAACGCGCAGATGCCGTCAGCGGGAGCGAAGGTCGCCGAGGCGAGGTAGCTCGGTCCTTCGTCGGTGTGCAGCGAGGCGTCGGCGCCGAACGGGTGAGGCCTCGCGCCTGGCCCTTCGTTTGGACCGGCGCTCAAGTTGATCCACGAAAACCCGGAACGGCCCTGGACTCTGAGCGATTTTGGCCACCGCGTGGGGCTTGGCCGCTCGGTATTTTCCGCCCGTTTTACCAACCTCGTCGGCCAGTCCATGCATCGTTATGTGATCGAACGCCGGATGGCGGAAGCAGCGTTCCTGCTCGAAACCAGCGATGAGCCGATCGCACGGATTGTCGCCCGGCCGCTACCGGGCCGCGCGATACATTGATGCAAGCCACCTGCAACCGGACGGTTCGGCAGTCATAGTTTCCGATTGACCTCGAGCGGGCGCGCCGGCCGACGCCGCTTTTTGATTGCCGGCCCCGGCATCGCCGTCGAAGCGGTTCTCGGCAGCTGTATCCTGGTTAACTGCTGCATGATTTTCGTTATCGCAGCTTGCCGAGCCATAGCGCAGAGAGCGACGGACGATTGCGCACGCCGAACTTGGTGTAGATCGACTTGACGTGAAAATGCGTCGTATTCGGACTCTGCTCGAGTTTCTGCGCGATCTGCCGTTCCGTGTCCCCGTCGAGCAGTGCAAGCAACACCCGGCGTTCAGCGGGGGTCAGAGGTGCGTTGGCGATGAGCAGGCCGTGGCTGAGCAATTGCTGCCGGTGAAACCATCTCAATCCGCGCATCAGGAAACCCAGACGCTGGCCGTCCTCCGCCGAGAAGCGGGGTGCCTGCGCATCGCGAAAGACGAACAGTCGAATTCTCAAATCGTCATTGAGTGCAATGCGCACGGAAATGCTGTCGGCAAAGCCGACGTCCAGATAGTGCCGCCGATAGTGCTCGCCTTCGAACCATTCGGGCGGGAGTGCTTCGAACAGCAGGCGGACGCGGAACGGCTCATCTCCCGACATGGACAGGATTTGAGAAAGGTCGACATTGCCGGACCAGAGCGTATCGAACTGCTTCTGCACGGATGCTGCCACTGTCGGTATCGGATCCAGCACCCTGACAAGGCGCGGTCGCCAGCCGAGCAAGGGATCGGCCCGCTCGGGTGAGGGCAAGCGCACGAGCGCACCCCATAGCACATTGCGCGCCCCGAACATGGTGCGCAGTGCAGACAACAGGTGCGTCAGTGCCGCATCGCCGTCGCTGACTGAGAACTCGGCCAGTTGATCCCAGAGTGCATAGACTTCCTGGTTGTGCGGATCGACGGAATCTCTAGCGAGTTGCATGTCACTCCCAGCAATACGAAGGTCTCCGACCTCAGAGGACGTCGATCGGCGCCAGCCTATACAAAAACACAGCGACCCACCTTTTAAGGTAGTTCTCAGCCTTTCTGAAGTGGCGCATTGGTCGGCAGGCTGGCCTGCTGGGCGGAGACGTCGCCCTCGATTGAAAGACCCGGAATGTCCACTGTTACCAACATTGCGCAGTTGAACGCAGCCATTTTGGCGGCCAATAGCGTCACCACACCCGGCACCCTGACGATCACTTTCGGCAACGACATCACGTTTCGGACCACTGCGCTGCAGGCGATCAATCTGCATCCGGGCGTGACACTCGACATCGAGGGCGGCGGGTTCATCTTGAGCGGCAGCGGCGTCCAGCGAGGGTTGTTCGTCTATGCTGGCACCGTCGACATCAGCGGACTCGGTATCCATGACATGCTGGCGCAAGGGGGCGACGGCGGCGCGACGGGTGGTGGTGGCGGGGCGGGTCTTGGTGGTGGGCTGTTCATCGGCGCCAACGTCGTCGGCAATCCGGGCAACGTAACGCTCACTGACGTGACGTTTGCGAATAACAAAGCTGTCGGCGGGACGGGTGGCTCAACTGTGCCGATTCTTGCGCAAACTGGCGCTGGAGGAGGTGGGCTGGGCGGCGATGGCGGCAACGGCGCACCTCTCTTGTTTATGGGTCTGGGTGGAGGTGGCGGCGGTGGCGGAGGCGGGATCGGCGGCAACGGCGGCGATGGCAGTTCAGATGCTCCCAATGCGGGAGCAGCCGGTATCGTTTTCGGCGCTGATGCGGGGGGCGGTGCCACAGGGTTTGCAAACGGTTTTCCCGTTGGAGCCCTTGGCGGCGCTGGCGGTGGCGGCGGGGCAGGCGGTGGCTACGTCGACTCACCCACTCGCAGTTGGCCCGGCGGCGGCGGCGGCGTTGACGGTCAAACCGCAACCTCCTTCCAGGGGGAGGGCGGCATTGGCGGTTATGGAGGGGGCGGCGGAGGCGGAGGCCTCCGGGCAGCCGGTGGTAACGGCGGCTTCGGCGGGGGCGGCGGCGGTTCTTTATATGTTGTGGTGGATAGTACTGGATACACGGGTGGTAAAGGCGGCTTTGGCGGTGGTGGCGGCGGTGGTCTGAATGGTGGCGCGGGCGGCTTCGGAGGCGGCAATGGTTTCAGCGAGGATTTGGGCGGCGGAGGCGGCGGTCTGGGCGCTGGCGCCAATGCGTTCGTGCAGGAGGGCGCCACACTTACCATTGCCGGATCGGCTTCTATCGCCGCTGGCATAGTCTCCGGGGGGGCCAGCCAGGGGCAAACCGGCCAGGCTTTCGGCAACGGGATCTACTTTCAGGGCAACAACACCCTGGTGTTCAGTCCGACGGGGACGCAGACGGTTTCCGGAATCATCGGCGACGACGTTGCGTCCACCGTTTTTGCCCAGTACGCCGCCCCCACGGGTTATACCTTGGGTTCAACAGCGCTGGTGGTAAATGGCACGGGCACGCTCGTGCTGTCCGGTTTCCAGCAATATTCAGGCGCGACGACCGTCAACCTGGGGACGCTGCTCGTCGATGGCTTCATCTTTTCGCCGGTGACCATTCACAGCGGCGGCACGCTTGGGGGCACCGGAGAACTCGCAGGCTTTAACTCGGACGATATCATCGAGAGCGGTGGCACGCTGGCGCCCGGCGACCAGGGTACGGGTCTGCTGAAGTTCGACGCGGGGCTATCGCTTTCGCCAGGTGCGAAATTCGCAGTTGAACTTGGCGGCACCGCCGCGGGCCATTTCGACCAGTTATGGTGCGGAGGCGGCATCTCGCTCAACGGGGCGACGCTCGACGTGACGCGGATCGCCGGCTTCAACCCTACGCCCGGCAACACTTTCCGCATCATCGACAACAACTCGGGCTCCAACAATCATCCGATGGCGGTGACCGGCACCTTCTCGGGGCACAACGAGGGCAGCACGTTCACCTCCGACGGCGTCAGATATTCGATCAGCTACGTCGGCGGTGACGGCAATGATGTTGTCCTTACGGTGCTTACGCCAAATCTGCCGCCGGTGGTGACCGGCACGGTAACTTTGAATGCGATCGCCGAGGACTCTGGTGCGCGGCTGATCACGCAGGCGCAACTGCTGGGCAACGTCACCGATGCCGACGGTCCGTCCCTCACCGCGACAGGTCTCGCGATCGCTGCCGGCTCGGGCACGCTGGTCAACAACAATGACGGCACCTGGACCTATACGCCGGCGCACAACGATGACACGCAGGCTTCATTCTCCTATCACGTCACAGACGGCTTCAGCTCGGTCGCCGACGGTGCCACGCTCGATATTACGCCGGTGAACGATGCCCCGGTTGTCGCGGGCGCCGTAGTGCTTGCCCCGATTGCCGAGGATTCCGGCGCACGCCTGATCACGCAGGCAGAGCTTCTGGGCAACGTCACGGATCCCGACGGGCCGCAGCTCACCGCAACAGGTCTGACAAAGGTGGGCGGCTCGGGCACACTCGTCGACAATCACGACGGAACCTGGAGCTACACGCCGGCGCTGAACGATGACACTTCGGTCTCGTTCTCTTACCAGGTCACCGACGGCACCATTTCCGTCGCTGATAGCGCGACGCTCGACATCACGCCCGTGAACGATGGTCCAGTTGTCAGCGGAGCGGTGACGCTCGCGACGATCCCGGAGGATTCCGGCGCGCGGCTGATCACGCAGGCGGAGCTCCTCGCCAACGCGACGGATGTCGACGGGCCGTCGCTGGCAGCAGCCCATCTGGCGATCGCGGCCGGTGGGGGAACGCTGGTCGACAATCACGACGGGACCTGGAGCTATACGCCCGCGCACAATGACGACGGTTCAGTCGCGTTTTCCTACGAGGTCACCGACGGCACGCTCTCGGTGTCCGACAGTGCCACGCTCGACATCACGCCCGTCAACGATGCGCCCGTCGTCACGGGCGCGGTCATTTTTACAGCGATCGCCGAGGATTCCGGCGCGCGGCTGATCACCCAAGCCGAGCTCCTCGGCAACGTCACCGATGCCGATGGGCCGTCACTGACAGCGGTCGGTTTCGCCATCGCTGCCGGTTTGGGCGCACTCGTCAACAACAACGACGGAACCTGGAGCTTTACGCCGGGATTGAACGACGACACGGCGGTCTCGTTCTCCTGGCAGGTGACCGACGGCACGATTTCAGTTGCCGACACGGGCATGCTTGACATCACGCCGGTCAACGACGCGCCTGTCAACCACATGCCGGCGTCGCAATCCATCGTGCCCAATACCGATGTTGCCGTCACCGGGCTGGCCGTCAGCGACGTCGATTCGACCACGCTGACCACCACGCTTCACGTCGAGCACGGGGCGCTGATGGTCGGGGCCGTCGGCGGCGCCGCGGTCGCAGGCAGCGGCTCGTCAACGGTGACGCTGACAGGCAGCGCGGCGCAGATCGACGCCGTGCTCGGCACCGCCAATAACGTGCTCTATCACAGCACGTTCGATTTCCGCGGCACCGATCACCTCACGATGACCAGCAACGATGGCGCGCTCAGCGATATCGACGTCTTGAACCTCAGCGTCTTCCAGCAGGTCCAGGCGCAAACCTTCGGCGACATCACCCGGCCGACGATCACGCTGGATGGCACCGGCCACATCATTCTGGACCAGCCTGCGATCGAGTTCGCATCCACCTACGGCATGAAGGGTCTATATCTCGGACTGCCGTCATCGACGCCGTTTCCGCCGATCGTCACACCCGATTTTCATCTGTAATGCCGAGCGCGAGAATCCATTTGGATGGCGGCTGTGCTCTTCGGGAGACAGTCAAGGTCGTCAAATGCCGTTAACGGTCACAAATGAATCTGGAGAACGTGAAGTGAAAGAAGTCCTGAGCGCTGTCGCCCTTCTGAGCCTGGGCTTGGTCCTTCCCGCCGCCGCGGCCGATATGCCCGCCCGCTACACGAAGGCGCCGGCGATGATGCCCGTGATGTACGATTGGAGCGGCTTCTACATCGGCCTCAATGGTGGCGGTGCTTCGAGCCGCAAGTGCTGGGATTTCACCACGCCGGCCGGCGCGTTCGTCGCAGCCGAGGGCTGCCATGACGCCACCGGCGCGGTCGCAGGCGGCCAGGTTGGCTATCGCTGGCAGAGCTCGAACTTCGTCTTCGGCCTCGAGGCTCAGGGCGACTGGGCCAACCTCCGCGGCTCCAATGCGAGCCTGATCGCAGCGCCTTTCACCAACGTCTCACGCGTCGACGCCATCGGCCTGTTCACCGGACAGGTCGGCTGGGCCTGGAACAGCGTCCTGCTCTACGCGAAGGGCGGCGCCGCCGTCGTGGCCGATCGTTTCCACGTCGAGACCACCGCGGGCAACGTGCTCGCTGCGACCGCGAGCAACGACACGCGCTGGGGTGCCACCGCAGGCGCCGGCATTGAATTCGGTTTTGCACCGAACTGGTCGGTGGCCGCCGAATACAATCACCTGTTCATGCAGGATCGCTTGGTGAGCTTCGCTACCGTTCCCGGCGGCGGGCTTTTCGGCACCGACCGCATCCGCCAGGACGTGGATATGGGCACGGTCCGCGTGAACTATCGTTTCGGCGGCCCGATCATCGGCAAGTACTGATAGGCACCACCGACTAAGCAAGTCGGGGCGTCGCCTCTCCCCTGTCGCGGAGCGGAAGGCCGCAAGGCCGCTCGCACGACCACGAGCGGCCTTGCATTATCGTCCATCAATGCAGCGGATCGCCCTGGCCCAGCGCGTAGGCGACGAGATCCTTCAGCGCGAAGCCGGAGCCGGTCACCGGCGCCCATTGCGGGTCGAGCGACAGCACGGACGAATTGTCGCCGAACATCATGCCGAGGAAGACTTCGGCGACGATGCGGCCGCCGACGGGGCCGAGCTGCGGTGTCTTGACGGTGGCGGGTCCACCGGTAGCAGGGATCGGGACGTCGGCCGCGAACTGCCGCGCTTCGGCCAGGATGTAGGCCCACAGCGGACAATTGCCGGCGAACACACCGTTGGCGATGTCTGCGATCTTGGTCTGCGGATCGCCCGCGCCGGGCTCGTCGACCGCCTTGCCGATGATGATCTGATCGTCCGTCAGCGGCGTCAGGTTCATCGCTTTCGCGACGGCCTGGCCGGACGGCAGGCCGAGCCGCCAGCTGCGTTCGAGGTTGCGCAGCGCCAGCGACGCCGGATTGGCCGCGACCTCCGGCGGCAGCTTGCGCAGCGGATCGACCAGCGAGGCATCGATGCGATAGGCGAACTGCAGTCGCCGCTTGTTGTCGGGATTGGTATCGTCGCCCTGGACGCCGTAGGCGCGCGTGTGGAGATCGATGAAGCGGCCCCAGTCCATCGCGCGTCCCGGGCCCATGGCGCGGAAGCCGGTCAGCGCGTTGTGATCGGGGTTGTTGGGGTCGGGGAAGATCTGCAGCAGCATGTTGGCCGCATCGTTCAGCCGGTAGCCGGGGCGGATCATGGAGTGTCCGAGCCGGTAGGCCGCCACCGAGAACTCGACCGGCATGAACGGATAGGTCTTCCAATGGTAATGGGCGAGCTTGCTGCGGTCGTAATGACCTGCGGTCTTCAGATCGTCCAGCACGCTGGCGTGGACGATGCGCGGCAGGAAGTCGTTCAGCACCACGTACTGATAGTGGAAGCGCACGCGCTGCTGCACCTCCTCGAACGACAGGCTGTCATTGTCGTCGACCATGCGGTTGTGAAAGCGCAGCATCAGGGCCTGGAACTGCGAGACGATGCTGTTCTCGTCGTTGCGGGGATCGCCGATCAGCGCGCGGCCCTTGAAGCGCGGCAGGTCGCTGGCATCGGGGACGCCCGCGCCGGTCAGTTTCTCGCCGAGCCGGAACTTGATGCCGTCATACATGTAGGGCTGGTCGTTCGGACCGCGGCCGTAGAGATTGTCGAGGTCGAGCGACGGGGTGCGGAAGTCGACCAGCCCGTCGGGATCCTGTTGCTTGGTCAGCGAGCTGACCGGATCGAACGTGATGTCGTGGTCGATGAACTGGCCGAAATAAGTGTAGAGCGAAGGAATGCCGCTCTCTTCCGCGTCCGGTCCGTCCTTCGGCCCATCGAAGCCGGCGATCATCTTGTCGGCCAGCGCCGAAAGGTTGGCGATGTTGTTGGCATCGTTCGAGCCGAATTTCGCCGGTGCGAGCTTGCGGAACATGCGGCCGAAGCGGCCTTGGGACAACGACGAACGCGTGGCGTTCAGACCGCGCGGAACAATGGCGTGGCGGCTGCTCATGAAGAAGCTCCCTGAAAAGTCGAGATGAAACAGATCGGGCTTGAGTTTCTCGCGCTGGAGATTGCAGCCTAGGAGCGATCACGCCCGCTACGAGCGAGATGGATCACAATTGCCGGGGATCGATGATTTTTCGGAGGCGGCGTTCTGCGAACAAGCCACGGCCGCGCATCGCAAATTTGCTACGCGGCGATGAGGGATAACATTCTCGTCATCGACCGGCGGAGGCTGCTCGATGCGGAATATTCACCAGGCTGTGCTCGTGGTGGATCGTCGTTCCGCAGGAATGCTGGCGATGTGCACCGTGGAGATCCGCAAGCCAAGCGGCTGGACGACACAGGCCTTGTTGCGACCTCGTGAGGGCGCCGGCGAACAGCGCGTGCTTGCGGGTGTAGGCGAGAGTCCGCGCTTCCCCGGTCAGAACTTGAAGCTGCTTTGGATGAAGGTGCCGTATCGGTCGACCTGATAGGTCTGCGCCTGCCCCGCTCCGCCGCCCGCAGGCTCGGTGAAGTCGTTGATTCCGGTGTGCCAGTACCGGGCGCCAATTCCGACATTGGCGTTGGGCGTCACCGCGTAGGACATCACCGTCTCGAGCTGAAAGCCATGGCCGTAGCCGCGAGAGGGCTCGGTGCCGAAGGTGAAGTAGTGCGTGTCGAAAGCTCTCACGTCGGAATAGGTATAGGCGGCGTCGACCGTCAGCTTGAGTGCCGGCGTAAACCAGAGATCGGCCACGGCGCCCGCGCGGACGGAGTGCAGGATGTCGCGCTCGGTGATGACCTTGACGTTGCCGGCGAGGGCGCCGGCACCTTCGCAGATCTGGCCGCCAGGCTCGGTCTGTCGACAGCCCCATGCATGGGCCATTTCGCCGAGGTAATGGTAGCCGACGAAGGCACCCAGACGAAGGCGCGGCTCCGCATTGACGGGGTGGGACTCGTAGAATGAATAGCCGAGATCGAGATTGGCGTAGCCCAGGAATCCGCGCGTCTGGCTCTCCGTCTTCGTGTACGGCCCGTTGAAGAACGGCGGAAAATCCTCGTCGTTCATGGTGCCGCCGGTGATGCCTCCATAGCCTCCGTAGCCCTTCACGAAGAACTTCGTGGGGCTGTCGATCCGGAAGAATACTTCTCCCGAATGCGTGCTCATGTTGTGATAGTCGAGCCTCGAGATGACCGGGGACGATCTCGCGCCGCTGGTGTGCAAATCGTAAGCTGTGCGGCCGATGCTGTACCAGTACCGTGCGCCGACCTCGATCTGCCAAAGATTGGGCGGCTTGGGCGTGACGGCCTTGAGCGGCAGATCGGCGGCGACTGCCGGAGCGATGAGCAGGAAGAGTCCGGATGCGATGAATGCTGCCTTGTGCACGACGACGTCCTCAGCCTGCCTGTCATGATGCCCTGCGAATCGGAATGAGCATCCTGATGCCAATTGTCATGACTTGCCGAAACGCGACAACCCGCAGCCTCGAGCGCGCAGCCTTTTCGCGCCCGGTTGTGACAAGTTGGCACCGCACGCGGCGTGCCCAGGACGATGTGGCTTCACCGCTGGGCAGCAGCTCGCGGAGGCGGTCGGGCGGTGTGGAGATGAAGTGTACGGCGCAAGGCCCGAGCCTTGGTCGGCCTGACGAGCGCGGGGTGCGCTATCCCGCACGCCGCATGTTTTCAGCCGTCGTCTCGTCAGTAAGTGCGCTGCTGCGAGAACGCGTAGCGCGGATTGACGCCGCAATAGGCCGACGTGCCGGAGGCCGTGGCCTGACACTGCTGGTAGCTCGCGAACTGGCAGTTGCCGGGATAACCCCACATGCGGCCTTGCAGGCAGTATCTGTCGTTGGCTGCGTGGGCCTGGGTTGCCGGGACGGTCGCGGCGATCAAGGCCGCGAACGATGCGAGGGTGAGGATGGTGCGACGCATGTCGATCTCCTTTGGGAGCGGGTGCAAGACGCTTGAGGACAAGAACGCTTGAGGACAAGAACGTTTGAATGTGGAGCATCGGCGTAGTCTGCGTGTTCCGGGGCATGCCCGACACTTTGTCGTGCTTGTCTTGGTGTCCGCAGTGGGCGCCGCGTTCGACATGCGTCTATGATGGGGCAAGCCGCGGTGAGCTATGTGATCTCGGCCACAGTTCGCGACGGGCTGCCGGCCTATCGTGACCGGACTTGAACAATTCGATCCCGGGGCGAACGCCTTGCCTCGCCTCATTCGGGATCAGGTCATTTTGGAGGTTTTGATGCAAAAATCATACGTGCTGGCTGCGACAGCAGCGCTGGCGCTTCTCATGCAAACACCGTTCGCGCTGGCGCAGACCGCGCCGGCCGCCGGAGCAACGGCAGCGCCCGCGGCGACAAATGCTGCGCCGGCCGCGACCTCCACGCCGACAAATGCGGCGCCGGCTGCAACCACCGACAGCTCCGGCCAGCCTTCCGACTCCAGGAAGAGCGCGTCGAAGAAGCAGCCGAAGAAGAAGATGACCCGGCAGCAGGAGATCGATCATTCGGTCGACAGCGGCACCGTTCCGGCGCGCTACCGCAGCTCGGTGCCCAAGCAGTACCAGCAATATATTCCGTTCGATAAGCAGTGACGGATCGCACGGCGGCGCGGCGTGACCAGACGCCGCGCCGTCGATGCCATCGAAGGAGCCTAGCGACGGCCTTGGCCAGGCGGGGGGCTGACCACACATCCGTTGTGGCGGCCCACCGTAGGAGTGTAGAATAGGCCCGAGCCGGGGGAGTAATGAGTGAGGACGTGAAGGATGCTGGCCTTGTGGCCATGATCAGCAGCATCCTGGGTGGCAACAAGCGCGCAGATACCATTGCACCGCCGCCGCTGACCGAGGTTCCACCGACAGCGCCGACCAACGGCTTCGAGCAGGTCGCGGCCGCCATCCCCGAGGCCGCGGCCAAATCCGGCAATGCCCCCGCTGAGAACGCTTCCAGTGCCGCGCCGGCCGCCACGAGGCCGGTCGAGAAGCCGGTCGAGCCGCCACCGAAAATCGCCACCACGCCGGACGGCAAGCAATTGCTGCCTGCCGAGGCGATTGCCGATCTCGTGCTCGGCGAGCTGCGCAAGCTGGAGGATTTTCCGGCAACGGGCGTGTCCGTCACGGTCTACGGTTACAGGCACTGGAACGCGATGATCACTTTCGCGCCGTTCTCGACCAGTTTCCACAACGCGACCCGGTTCCGCCAGGCCATGCCGGACCTCGTCTTCAAGCTGCGCCGCTTCGTCGAACTTGAGGTATAGTCCGCACCTTACGAAACTGTTCGACGGGATTTTCGAGTTGAGCGTCGCCTTTACCAAGGAAGAAAGCGCCGAGACTGCGTCCGAGACGCTGTTGCCGGATCGGCCGATCTCGCCGCATCCAAACCTCGTGACGGAAACGGGCCTGCAGGCCTTGCAGGCGCAGCTCCAGGCGGCGCGCGAGGCTTATGAAGCCGCGCAAGCCATCGAGGACGTCAACGAGAAGCGCCGGCAGTCCGCGGTCCCCCTGCGCGACGCCCGCTATCTCACCGAACGGCTGCGCACCGCGCAGGTGATCGCCGATCCGTCCTCGACCGATATCGTCGCCTTCGGCAGCACCGTGACCTTCAGCCGCACTGATGGCCGCGTGCAGACCTATCGCATCGTCGGCGAAGATGAAGCCGATCCGAAAGAAGGATCGATCTCGTTCGTGGCCCCGGTCGCGAAGTCGCTGATGGGGAAGGCGGTTGGCGATGTCGTGGGTTCGGGCGCGCAGGAGATCGAGATCTTGTCGATCGGGCTGCCCGCGCAACAAAGCCCGATGGTTGAATGAGACGGTTTCTGTCGGGGGCGCTGCCGTTCTACGCGCTGGCCGGATTGGCCACCTGCATGTACCTCGTCCTGTACAGGACGAACCTGTTCGACCTGAACGCCATCGTCCAGGGCGCGACCGGCTCGTCATGGTTTCTGGTCTTCATGTTCGTCTGCGTGCTGCTGGAGTCGGTCTTCCCGTATTTCGGCTATTTTCCCGGCACCGCCCTGATCCTGATGTCCGTGGCGCTCAATCCGAAGCCCGCGGATACCTCCGTGTTTATCGTGGCGTGGCTCGCCATCATCGCGGGTGCCATTCTCAGTTACGGGCAGGCGCGTTTCTTCAGACCGCTCCTGCAGCGGGTGGCCTCGAAAGCGGCCCTGCACCGGTGTGAGTCTCTCCTAGATGCCTACGGCCGTTACGCGCGCGTCGCCCTGTTCGTTCATCCCAACGCTTGCGCGATGTATTTCACGGCCCTCGGACTTCTCGGCCGCAGCCTGACGCGAGAGCTCGCCTATCTCAGCGTCGGGGCCGCGGCCGCCGTAGGCATCCTGTTCGTCGTCGTGACCAGGCTGGTGTCGTCGGTGGGCACCACCGATGACGGCGAATTGCAGGTGCTGCTGGCCGCAGCGCTGGTCGCGATCGGAACGCTGGTCGGTCTCTATGCGGCCTTGAGGCCGCTGCGCTCGCAATGACGATTGGAGATCACGCCGGCAAGGTCGCGCGGCTCAGCGGTGGGATGATGTAATCATGCCCCTGTTTTGCCCGACGGCGCAAGTAAATTTCGGAAAAGCCGCAACCCGTTGATCCGACTGAGGTCGGCTACTGTGCATGGGGTTGTTTTCGACTTTTGACGGAGCGGGAGCAGGATGCCCTGGTCCGTCGACGCTCTTCGAGCTATGCCGGACACGTTTCGCCATCATTGGGCGTGGCTGCGCCACGCGAAGCCTTTTGGCGAAGCGTGGTGGGCGCACAAGGGATCGAACCTTGGACCTCTCCCGTGTGAAGGGAACGCTCTCCCGCTGAGCTATGCGCCCGGGACCATCATGCAGGCGGCCGGACTTTGGCCCGGCCGGCGCATCGAGCCCGCGATTTAGAAGTGCGCGCCGAAGGTGTCAAGTTTCCAGGCCGCCCGAGGCCCTGAAAAGCTTCCGTTAGTTGCGCAATCCGCGGGGAAACCGGGTTTCGGCCGGCTCACGCGCCCTGCTGGCGGGCGCGGGAGGCGTGGGCCTGCAGCGCCCGGATGCGCTCGGCCAGCGTTCCGCCGCCTTCGGGCAGGGTGGGGGTGACCGCGCCGTTGGTCGCGGTGCCGTTGGCCGGACGGGCGGCCTGCTTCGGCGGCTGGCCGGCTTCGGCGGCGAGCAGCGCCTCGATCGGCGAGTTCGGGCCTTCGAGCTGCATGGCGAGCTTGGCTACTTCCGCGGCGATGTCGTTGATGCGCTCGCGCAGCAGCGCGTTCTCCATGCGCTCGGTCGCCCAGGAGCTTTCCGCCTGCTGCTGGATCGCATTGATGTCGCGCTGCAGCTTGGCGCGCTCGTCGCGGGCGGTGCCGAGCTGCTCCTCCAGCGCGGCCTTTTCCGCACGGAGCGCTTCGACCGCAGCCGAGGACTTGCCGCCGCTCAGGGCCGCTATCTCGACGCGCAGCTGCTTGATGGTGCGATCGGAGCTCTCGCCGGCCTGGCGGAGCTGGTTGTTCTCGTAGTCGCGCTCGGCCAGCAGCTTGCCCTGGGTGGCGAGGCGTCCCTCGAGGTCGGCGACGCGGCTCGACAGCATCTCGGCTTCCTTGACCTGCAGCATCAGCTGGCGGTCGAGTTCGGTGACGCGCTGGCTCAGATTCTCGGCGCGGCCGCGCGCGTCGCCGAGCTCGCGCGAGGCGGTCTCGGATTCGGTGCGCTCCTGTGCGAGGCGCGCCTGCGTCGCGGTGAATTCCTTCTCGGCATCGCCGACGCGGTTCTTGAGCTCCTCGATCTGGGCGCGCACGGCGACCAGCTCGACCTGGCGGGTCTCCGCCATCATCGAGCGGTCGGACAGTTCGGAGTTGATCTTGGCGAGCTCGCTTTGCTTGTCGGTCAGCGCGATCTCGGCGGCGCGGAGCGCCTCGGTCTTGGTGTTGAATTCTTCCTCGGTGGCGCGGAGCTGCTCCTTCACCGCCTTCTCGCGTGCCTCGAGCGCGAAGATCGTGGCGTTCTTCTCGCCGAGCTCGATCTTCATGCGGTTGATGGCATCGCTCTTCTTGCCGAGCTCGGCGAGCTGGCTCGTTGTCTTGTTCTTGAGCTGGTCGACGCTCATCTCGAGCCGTCGCGCCGACATCGCGAATTCGGCGCGGAGCTGGTCCTTGTCGGCCTGGATCTCGGCCATCGACAGCGGCGTGGCGGCCTCGAGCCGCCGCGTGGTCAGGCGGACCGCGCGATTATGCACCAGCGGCACGATGGCGAGCCCACACAGCATCGAGAGCAGGAAACCGATCGCAAGGTACATGATCGGTTCGACCATGGGCCACAACTCCCAGACTTTAGGAAAAATTCACCAAGGACAATGCATGGCGGGCCGGCAAAAAGCCAGCCCCGCCCTGTTGTTAACGTGAATCCGGAACTTGAGCGGAGGCAGGAGCCTAGAACGGGTTCCAGGTCGCGCGCGGGGTGAATTTCAAATAGCCGATATTGGCTCCCAGGCGCAGGCCGAGGCCCGAGCGGATCGGCACCAGCACGATGTTGTTGGCGGTCAGCGCCGTCATGCCGAAGCCGCCGATGATATAGGCGGAGCCGTCGAGGCCGGCGAAGCGCTGGTAGATCGCATTGGTGGCGGGCAGGTTATAGACCAGCGTCATGGTGCGCGCGCCGTCGCCGCCCCAGTCGAAGCCGAGCGAGGGGCCCTGCCAGTAGACGCGCAGGTCGCCGGCGTTCTTGGTGTAGAGCGTGCCCTCGCCGTAGCGCAGGCCGGCGACGAAGGCGCCGGAGCCCTCCTCACCCAGGATGTAGCCGTTCGGCAGGCCCCATTGGCTGACCGCCTTCTCGATGATCGAGGCGAGCCCGCGCGAGACGTTGCCGAAGAAGCGGTGGCCGGCATTGACCAGCTCGTCCGGCCCGTAGGTGCCGGGCGTCGAGGTCCGCTGCGGCGGCGGCAGGTTGGGCGGCGGCGCCTGCTGGGCGGAGGCCGGCACGATCCAGCCGACCAGCGCGGCGAGCGCGACCGCAGCAAGGCGTGATGCGAAAGTCATAAAAGAACCCCTGGTATCGAATCCCGTCGCTTCCTTAACCTCGCGCCAACAGGCACGGCCCTAGGTTGCGCCGGATGTCCCCTCGACTCGGATGTTATCCGCAGCAACTATGACGGCACAACGGCAGGAAGATAGCCCTTTGCGCCCCGGAATTGCCTTGATCGGCTTCCTGGCCTGCCTGCTGGCGGGCATTGGGCTCGCCGGCGCGGTGTTGCCGGCCCAGGCTGCCACCACCGAACGGATCGTCGTCAACCGCTTCAGCGGCGTGGCCATCGAGGGCTTCGACCCCGTCGCCTACTTCGTCGACGGCGCGGCCGTGCAGGGGACGGCGGAGTTCGAGGCGAATCTCTGGGGGGCGGTCTGGCGCTTCCGGAACGAGGGCAATCGCGCCTCCTTCCTCGCCCATCCCGAGATCTATGGGCCGCAGTTCGGCGGCTACGATCCGACCGACATCGCCCGCGGCATCGCCATCGCCGCCAATCCCCGCTTCTACGTGATCTCGGCGCAGCGGCTCTATCTGTTCAGCCGGGAGGCCAATCGCGACGCCTTCGCCGCCGATCCGGAGCGCTTCCTCTATGAAGTGCGCAAGCGCTGGCCGGCGCTCCAGAAACAGCTCAGTCAGTAACAGCCCGTCAGTAGCTGCCTGCCGCCTGCGGGTCGCCCCAGGCGATGAAATCCGGGATGATGAAGCCGGTATCGCCGCGCTGGCCGAACCGGAGCTCGCCGCCCTTGCCGTCGGTGACCCGGCCGCCGGCGGCGGTCACCACCGCGCAGCCGGCCCCGACGTCCCATTCACAGGTGGGTCCAAAGCGGGGATAGATGTCGGCGCTGCCCTCCGCGATCCGGCCGAACTTCACGGCCGAGCCGACGGTCTTTCTGACCGCATTGGGCCGGCCGTCGATGAACGCCTCGGTCTTGGGGTCGCCATGTGAGCGGCTCACCGCCGCGATCCAGGGCTGGCCCGGAATCGGCAGCCGGCGGGCATGGATCGGCTCGGCGCCGCCGATGGTCGCGCCGTCGAACCTGACGCGCTCGGCGCCATAGCCGACGATGCCGCGCCAGAGCAGCCCGAGCGCGGGCGCGCTGACGATACCGAGCAGCGGCACGCCCTGGGTGACGAGAGCGAGGTTGACCGTGAACTCGTCGCGGCCGGCGACGAATTCCTTGGTGCCGTCGAGCGGATCGATCAGGAAGAAGCTGTCCAGAAATGGCGGCGAGGCGAGGTGGGTTCGCTCTTCCGACAGCGTCGGCACGTCGCCCGCAAGCTGCGCCAGGCCATCCGCGATGATGCGGTCGGCGGCAAGGTCGGCCTCGGTCACGGGCGAGCCATCCTGCTTGCCGTCGACCCGCATTGCGGAGCGGTTGACCGCGAGGATCGCTTCGCCAGCCTTCACCACCAGCGCGGTGAGCGGCTCCATCAGGCCGGCTGCGGCTGGGCCGTCGATGATCCGCTTCACCTGCATGCCTCATTCATCGGCAATTCCATCCTCACGCGACTGATTCGCCCGCGGCTTTAGGGCCGCTTCGAACCGATCGCAAGCTAGCTGCCACGGGCTTGCGAATGTTAGAACCTGCGGCATTCGTCAAGCATGCGTGATTCGCCGCGTCCGCGCCGTGCAATTCCAGGAACCCTTTATGTCTGACGTTTCGTCACCCGCCACCGCTACCGCCCCAGATGCGCTCGAACTCGCGGCGCTGCTGTGCTCGCGGGTCTGCCACGATCTCATCAGCCCGGTTGGCGCCATCGTCAATGGGCTCGAAGTGCTCGACGACGATCCCAAGCCCGAGGATCGCGAGTTCGCGCTCGACCTGATTCGCAAGAGCGCCAAGACGGCGTCCGCCCGCCTCCAGTTCTGCCGCCTCGCCTTCGGCGCGGCCGGCTCGTCCGGCGCCCAGATCGACCTCGGCGATGCCCAGACCATGGCGCGCGGCCACATCGAGGACGGCAAGTGCACGATCACGTGGAATCTGCCGCGGCTGCTGCTGCCGAAGAATCGCGTCAAGCTGCTGCTCAACATGCTGGTCGTCTCCCAGCACACGATCCCGCGCGGCGGCATACTCAAGGTCGATCCGATCGGCGACGGCGAGACCATGAGCTTTCGCATCACCGCGACCGGACATAATGCGCGCTTGCCGCAGAACATCTCCGAGCTCCTGAGCGGCGAGCGTGGGCCGGCTGCGGATGCGCACGCGATCCAGCCTTATTATACGCGGCTGTTGGCACAGGCTTGCGGGGTCACCGTGAAGCTCGCGCATGAGGGCGAAGCCATCACCATTACCGCTTCGTAAACGAAGCCCGTCGCGCGCAATCGTTAACCTATCCTTTACAAGGCGCTGCGGCTTGTCCGTAGCGCCTTATCTCTTTGTTGGTTCCGTTCTTTTCCACATGCTCAACCATTATTAAACGCTTTGCGGTGAAGCTGGCCTCATTCCGAAATGGCGCATCACAAATCGTGCGCGCCCTCCCTGTATGAAGGCCTGTTTTCATGGATGATCTGTTGCGGGAGTTCTTGACGGAGACCAGCGAGAGCCTGGACACCGTCGACAATCAGCTGGTGAAGTTCGAGCAGGAGCCGAACAACGCCAAGATCCTGGATAACATCTTCCGCCTGGTTCACACCATCAAGGGCACCTGCGGCTTCCTCGGACTGCCGCGGCTGGAAGCGCTGGCGCATGCCGGCGAGACCCTGATGAGCAAATTCCGCGACGGCATGCCGGTGACGGCGGATGCGGTGTCGCTGATTCTGGTCTCGATCGACCGGATCAAGGAGATCCTGGCCGGTCTCGAGGCGACCGAAGCCGAGCCCGAGGGCACCGACCGCGATCTCATCGACCAGCTGGAAGCGATGGTCGAGCAAGGCATGGCGGCGATGGCTGCAGCAGCTGCTCCCGTTGCGGAAGCGCCGCCGCTGGTGCCGGAAGCGCCGGCCGCCGCTGCGCCTGCGCCCGCAAAGGAGATGACCTCGGGCACGCTGATCGACCAGACTTTGGAGCGTCCGCTGCGTCCGGGCGAAGTGTCGCTCGACGAGCTCGAGCGCGCCTTCCGTGAGACCCCGATCGAAGCGCCGGCCCCCGTTGCCGAGGTCAAGGCCGAGCCCGCCGCTGAAGCGCCGGCGCCGGTTGCCAAGGAAGTCGTCAAGGAAGCCAAGGCCCCCAACGAAAAGGCCTCCAACGAAAAGGCGCCCAAGGAAAAGGCCGCGCCGAAGAAGTCGGCGGCCGACGAGGCCGCAGGCGAGGGCGACCGCGTCGCCAACCAGTCGATCCGCGTCAACGTGGATACGCTGGAACATCTGATGACCATGGTCTCCGAGCTGGTGCTGACCCGCAACCAGCTGCTGGAGATCTCCCGCCGCAACGAGGACACCGAGTTCAAGGTGCCGTTGCAGCGCCTGTCCAACGTCACCGCCGAGCTGCAGGAAGGCGTCATGAAGACGCGCATGCAGCCGATCGGCAATGCCTGGCAGAAGCTGCCCCGCATCGTCCGCGACCTCTCGAGCGAACTCGGCAAGCAGATCGATCTGGAGATGCACGGCGCCGACACCGAGCTCGACCGCCAGGTGCTCGACCTGATCAAGGACCCGCTGACCCACATGGTGCGCAACTCCGCCGACCATGGCCTCGAGACCCCGGCCGAGCGGCTGGCGAGCGGCAAGGGCGAGCAGGGCACCATCCGCCTGTCCGCCTATCACGAGGGCGGCCACATCATCATCTGCATCGCCGACAACGGCCGCGGCCTCAACACCGACAAGATCAAGACCAAGGCGATCTCCTCCGGTCTCGTCACCGAGGCCGAGCTCGAGAAGATGAGCGAAGCCCAGATCCACAAGTTCATCTTCGCGCCGGGCTTCTCGACCGCGGCCGCCATCACCTCGGTCTCCGGCCGCGGCGTCGGCATGGACGTGGTCCGCACCAATATCGACCAGATCGGCGGCACCATCGACATCAAGTCGGTGGCCGGCGAGGGCTCCTCGGTCACCATCAAGATCCCGCTGACGCTCGCCATCGTCTCCGCGCTGATCGTGGAAGCCGCCGGCGACCGCTTTGCGATCCCGCAGCTCTCGGTGGTCGAGCTCGTCCGTGCCCGCGCCAACTCGGAGCACCGCATCGAGCGCATCAAGGACACCGCGGTGCTTCGGCTGCGCAACAAGCTGCTGCCGCTGATCCATCTGAAGAAGCTCCTGAAGATCGACGACGGCGCCGTCTCCGATCCCGAGAACGGCTTCATCGTGGTGACGCAAGTCGGCAGCCAGACCTTCGGCATCGTCGTCGACGGCGTGTTCCACACCGAAGAAATCGTGGTCAAGCCGATGTCGACGAAGCTGCGTCACATCGACATGTTCTCCGGCAACACTATCCTGGGCGATGGCGCAGTCATCATGATCATCGACCCCAACGGCATTGCCAAGGCACTCGGCGCGGCCGGCTCCTCGGCCCATGACATGGCCAACGAGAACGGCGCGCATCATATCGGAAGCGGCGAGCAGACCACCTCGCTGCTGGTGTTCCGCGCCGGCTCCAGCCAGCCCAAGGCGGTCCCGCTCGGGCTCGTCACCCGCCTGGAAGAGCTCCCCGCCGACAAGATCGAGTTCTCCAACGGCCGCTACATGGTGCAGTACCGCGAGCAGCTGATGCCGCTCGTCGCCATGGAGAGCGTCACCATTGCAAGCCAGGGCGCGCAGCCGATCCTGGTGTTCTCCGATGACGGCCGCTCCATGGGCCTCGTCGTCGACGAGATCATCGACATCGTCGAGGAGCGGCTCAACATCGAGGTCGGCGGCGCCAGCCAGGGCATCCTGGGCTCGGCCGTGATCAAGGGCCAGGCCACCGAAGTGATCGACGTCGGCCACTTCCTGCCGATGGCGTTCTCCGACTGGTTCACCCGCAAGGAGATGAAGCCGTCGATGCACTCGCAGTCGGTGCTGCTGGTCGACGACTCCGCGTTCTTCCGCAACATGCTGGCTCCCGTCCTCAAGGCCGCCGGCTACCGCGTCCGCACCGCGCCGACCGCGCAGGAGGGCCTGGCTGCGCTCCGCGCGCAAACCTTCGACGTGGTCCTGACCGACATCGAGATGCCCGATATGAACGGGTTCGAGTTCGCCGAGACCATCCGCTCCGACAGCAATCTGGGCGCGATGCCGATCATCGGCCTCTCCGCGCTGGTGTCGCCGGCGGCGATCGAGCGCGGCCGTCAGGCCGGCTTCCACGACTATGTCGCCAAGTTCGACCGTCCCGGTCTGATCGCGGCGCTGAAGGAACAGACCGCGGGTGCCGCCGGCGCCTCCGAGCTGAACCGGGCAGCGGCGTAAGAGCAGGACAGGGATCAGGAGATACGCCTATGACCAAGAAGACCCAGTCCGCCGAAGGCGCCATGGTCGAATACGTCACCGCGATGATCGGCGGGCAGCTGTTCGGGCTGCCGATCTCCCGCGTCCAGGACGTGTTCATGCCCGAGCGCGTCACCCGCGTTCCCCTGTCCTCGCGCGAGATCGCCGGCGTGCTGAACCTGCGCGGCCGCATCGTCACCGTGGTCGACATGCGCGCCCGCCTCGGCCTGCCCAAGGATGAAGACGGCAAGACCCCGATGGCGGTCGGTGTCGACCTTCGCGGTGAATCCTACGGCCTGCTGATCGACCAGATCGGCGAAGTGCTGCGCCTGCCCGAGGCCGGCATGGAAGAAAACCCCGTGAACCTCGACCCCCGTATGGCCAAGCTCGCCGGCGGCGTCCACCGCCTCGACGGACAGCTCATGGTCGTGCTCGACGTCGATCGCGTCCTCGAGCTTGCACCCGAGATGATGGCGGCCTGATACGGCGGCGGCGTCGCCGCCGACGTGCCGGTAATTGGAAGCGCTCCCCGCAAAGGGGATAGGAAGCAGAGGTTCACATGCGAACTTGTCTCGTCGTTGATGATTCCAGCGTCATCCGCAAGGTTGCGCGCCGGATCCTGGAAGGCCTCGACTTCCAGATCCTCGAAGCCGAGGACGGTGAGAAGGCGCTGGAGGCCTGCAAGCGCGGTCTTCCCGACGCGGTGCTGCTCGACTGGAACATGCCGGTCATGGACGGCTACGAATTCCTCGGCCATTTGCGCCGCATGCCGGGCGGGGACCAGCCCAAGGTGGTGTTCTGCACCACCGAGAACGACGTCGCGCATATCGCGCGTGCGCTGCATGCCGGCGCCAACGAATACATCATGAAACCCTTCGACAAGGACATCGTGACTGCGAAATTTCAGGAAGTCGGACTAATCTGAGCGAACATCCGGAGGCTGAACGGATCCTTCGGCGATTGTTTTCAACTGAACCGTTTCAGTCTGAGTTGGTGAGTGATGAGTGTTGCGTTCGCAGGTAATTCGACCACCAGCCCGTCGCGTGAAGCGGGACCGCTGCGGGTGATGATCGTCGACGACTCCGTCGTCATTCGCGGCCTGATCTCGCGCTGGATTGGCGCCGAGCACGACATGGAGGTCGCAGCTTCGCTGCGCACCGGGCTCGAAGCGGTCAACCAGATCGAGCGCATCAATCCCGACGTCGCCGTACTCGACATCGAAATGCCCGAGCTCGACGGCATCTCGGCGCTGCCGCAACTGCTGGCGAAGAAGCGCGATCTGGTCATCATCATGGCTTCGACGCTGACGCGCCGCAACGCGGAGATCAGCTTCAAGGCGCTGTCGCTCGGCGCGGCCGATTACATTCCGAAACCGGAATCGACCCGCGAGATCTCCGCGGCCGACGTCTTCCATCACGACCTGATCCAGAAGATCCGTCATCTCGGCGCACGGCTGCGGCGCAAGCCGGCGGTCGCGAGCCCGTCGCTGGCGCCGGCGAGCCCGGCTGCGCCGGCCGCACGCGCACCGGCCGTGGCGCGGGCCGCCACGCCCGCACCGGCTCCGGCCGCGTCCACCCTGTACCCCGGCACGGTGACCACGCGCCCGTTCTCGAGCCAGGCACCGAAGGTGCTGCTGATCGGCTCCTCGACCGGTGGCCCGCAGGCGCTGATGGCGCTCGTCACCGAGCTCGGTCCGGTGATCGACCGCTTCCCGGTGCTGATCACGCAGCACATGCCGCCGACCTTCACCACCATTCTGGCCGAGCATCTGGCGCGCTCCAGCCGCAAGCCGGCCGCCGAGGCGGTCGACGGCGAGCTGGTCAAGCCGGGACGGATCTATCTGGCGCCCGGCGGCAAGCACATGCGCGTCGTGCGCAACGGCGCGGACGCGGCGATCGCGCTCGACGACGGCCCCGCCGTCAATTTCTGCAAGCCCGCGGTCGATCCGCTCTTCACGTCCGCCATCGACATCTGGCACGGCAACATCCTCTCCGTGATCCTGACGGGCATGGGCTCGGACGGCATGCGCGGCGGCAAGGACATCGTCGCGGCCGGTGGCAGCGTGATCGCGCAGGATGAAGCCTCCAGCGTCGTCTGGGGCATGCCGGGCGCGGCTGCCAATGCCGGCATCTGTTCGGCGATCCTGCCGCTCAACCAGATCGGTTCCAAGGTCAACCGCCTGTTCGCGGGGGACCGCACGTGACGCCTGCGGACTACGAGTATCTGCGCAAGTTCCTGAAAGAGCGCTCCGGCCTCGATCTCTCCGTCGACAAGCAATACCTGGTCGAGAGCCGGCTGCTGCCGCTTGCCCGCAAGGCAAGCCTATCAGGCATTCCCGATCTCGTGCTGAAGATCAGGAACGGCGATGGGCGGCTTGCGACCGACGTGGTCGAAGCGATGACCACCAACGAGACCTTCTTCTACCGCGACAAGATTCCGTTCGATCATATGCGCGAAACCATCCTGCCGGGCCTGCTCCAGGCCAGGGCGGCGCGCAAGTCGTTGCGGATCTGGTCGGCGGCGTCGTCGACGGGGCAGGAGCCTTATTCGATCGCGATGTGCGTGAAGGAGATGGGCGCAGCCTTCGCCGGCTGGCGCATCGAGATCGTCGCCACCGATCTGTCGCAGGAGGTGCTGGAGAAATCCAGGGCCGGCCTCTACAGCCAGTTCGAGGTGCAGCGCGGCCTGCCGATCCAGCACCTGATGAAGTATTTCACGCAAGTCGGCGAAATCTGGCAGCTCAACGCCGATATTCGTGCGATGGTGCAGTTCCGTCAGCTCAATCTGCTGCAGGACTTCTCCCATCTCGGCACGTTCGACGTGATCTTCTGCCGCAACGTGCTGATCTATTTCGACCAGGACACCAAGGCGGTGATCTTCGAGCGCATGGCGAAGTGCATGGAGGCCGACGGCACGCTGCTGCTCGGGGCCGCCGAATCCGTCGTCGGTATCACCGATGCATTCCGTCCCATCGCCGACCGTCGCGGTCTCTATCAGCTCAACCCCGCGCGGTCCGGCCGTCCCATGGGCGGATTGATGCCGCAATCGCTGAAGATCGCCGCGGCAAGATGAACTTTTCCTCGTCATTCCGGGCTCGCGACTTTGTCGCGCCCCGGAATGACAGAGCGCCTCACAAAATCGCGTGCGGCAGAAACCGTGAGCCGTTGCCCGTGATCGGGCTCGCGTCTTCGCGGATCGACAGGCCGCACGGCTGGTGGTTCACCAGCCAGCTCCCCACCACGACATAGAAGCCTGAAAAATTCGGCAGCGGCGCGAGCGCCTGCCGCACGAACCCTTCTGCACCATAGGGACCTGCCTGCGCGTCGAGCGGCATGCCGCCGGACACCAGCGTGACATTGGCGCCTTCGCGCGACAGCAGCGGCTTGCGAACGTAGGAACTGCCGAGCTCGGCGGCGCGCGGATCGTCCTCGAAGAAGGCCGGCAGCAGATTGGGGTGGTTTGGAAACATCTCCCAGAGCAGCGGCAGGATGCCCTTGTTGGAGAGCACCGCCTTCCACGGTGGCTCGATCCAGCGCGTCGGCGCGCCCGCAAGCTTTGCGCCGAAGGCATCGTGGAACATCCATTCCCATGGATAGAGCTTGAAGGCGAGCGCGACGTCGCGATCGTCGAGGTCGACGAAGCCGCTGGGCTCGTCGCGCCAGCCGAGCTGCTCGATGTCGAGCAGCGTGGTCGAAAGCCCTGCCTGGCGCGCGGTGTCCTCGAGATAAGCGAGTGTGCCGGCGTCCTCCTCGTTGCCGGTGGTGCCGGTGAGATGGACATGGCGGCCGGCGGCAATCTCTTTCCACGCCGCGATCAGCCGCTCGTGGATGGAGTTGAACTGGTCGGCTCGTGCCGGAATGATACGGCGCTCGATCGCCTGTTCGAGCCATGTCCATTGAAACACGGCGGCCTCGAAGATCGAGGTCGGTGTATCCGCATTGTATTCGAGCAGCTTTGCCGGCCCCTTGCCGTCGAACTTGAGGTCGAGCCGGCCGTAGAGGCTGCGGTCGTCGCGTTCCCAGCTCTCGGTGATCAAACTCCAGGATGCTTCCGGAATTTTCAAACGCCGCAGATTGCGCTCATCGCCGATCACGCGGCCGGCAAGCTCAATGCACATTGCGTCGATCTCGCCGGTCGGCGTCTCGATGCCGCGCTCGATCTGGTCGAGCGTGAAGCCGTAATAGGCGCTCTCGTCCCAATAGCGCTCGCCGTCGATGGTATGGAACGAGAAGCCGCATTGCGCGGCGGTCAGCCGCCAATCGTCGCGCTCGGGACAGACGATGCGCCGCATGGATCAGCCGCCGCCATGACAAGGGGCGCCATGGCCGTGGCCATGAAACCCGTGCAACGGGCTTCCATCCGTCAAGGTGAGCACGCCTCGTCTCGAACGTTTCATGAATTGCGGTCTCCGACTGGCTGGCCTACCGCGCAGTTTCCAACACCTTCTGGCCCAAGGACAAGCGAAAGCCTCCAATTCGCGGCATTATATTGCGATCTCCAAACTCGGCGCGACTGCCGCTCTTGATGTGTGTCAACGTGCAGATCTTTCCTTTCTGCCACGTTGATACCCGGATCACGGCCCGGCGTGAGGAAATGTCGGCCTGCCGCGGCTTCGTCTCGATCCCAACAAGCGGGCGTCTGTTGACGCCGATAAAATCAATTCTGCTGGCCGGCTCTCATCGCGAGAATGAGGAAAGTGCCCATGCAATCCGAGACGCTTCCTTCGACGGCGCGCAGGCAGAATGACCATCGAGTTCATGCGAAGCTGAGGCCCGGAGCGGTCAGGTTCGCGGTCGCGGCGCTCGTGCTGCTCGCCTTCTGCGGCCATCGCGATGCGGTCGTGGCACAGCCGGCCGGCATTCTTGTCAACGGCAATGCGGTTGTGACGGGATTTGCCGGCGCCCAGTTACCGGCGACGATCGCGCCGGGTGTCGATCCGGCCGACAGGACCTTCATCGATCTCAACGGACCTTCCGCGCGCGTGTTCGACCTTCAGGCGCCGGGCGCACCGCCGCAGGCGCAGTTGCTGACGGCGCCAAAACCCTTCACCGCGACGGCCGGGCAGACCGGCCAGCTGTTTGGCGTCGCGCTCGACAATGCGACGCCGCCGAACGTGTTCGTCGCGGCGACCTCGGTCTACGGCTTGCCGATCGTCATTCCAGGCAGTGGAGGCCAGCTCAATCGTGCCAAGCAAGGCGCGGCCAATGCGGTCTTCATGCCGGGGTTGTTCGGACCGGCGCAGCTTGGCGGCGGGCCCGGTTCGATCTGGCGCATTGACGGCGTCACCGGTGAAGTCCGGCTGTTCGCCAACGTCACGCTCGCAGGCGCAACCAATCCCGGTCCGGCGCTCGGAGGCCTTGCCTTTGATGCCGCCTCGAAGACGCTGTTTGTTGCCGACCGCGCCACCGGTATGATCCATGCGTTCGACCAGGCCGGAAACGAGCGCGGCCGTTACGATCACGGCGTGCAGGGACGCGGCGCAGCCGGCCTGCAGCCGGTCCCGTATGATCCCGCGGGGCGTCTGGACATTACGAGTCCGAAATTTCGAACTGGCGATGCCGCGACCTGGGGCTATGCGAACCCGCAGCGCCTGATCTTCGGTCTCGGCGTCCGCAACGGACGCCTCTATTACGCAGTCGCCAGGGATCTGCAGATCTGGTCGGTGGCAATCGGGCCGACATTCGGGGCCGATCCGCGATTGGAGGTCGGCGTCGCGGCCGGTCCGGGCCCGAGCGAGATCTCCAAGATCGCTTTCGATGATCAGGGCCGCATGCTGCTCGCCGAGCGCGCTGCGCCGAGCGGCGCCTATGATTTCAACGTGCTGACGTCGGAGGCGACTGGCCGCGTGTTGCGCTATTTGCCGGTGCCGCCGGGCACTGTCGGGCCGCAATGGCAGCCGCAGGCCGATGAATATGCGATCGGTTTTGCGCGCCAGATGCGCAACGGCAATGGCGGCGTGGCGATCGGCTTCAATTACGACGAGCAGGGCCGCGTCGATCGTGCCTCCTGCGGCCAGTTCCTGTGGTCGACCGGCGAGCAGTTGCGCAGCGCAATCGATCCCGCCATCGCCGCGATGCTCGCAGCGGGCGGCCCGGCGGAAGTGAATGGTGTGCAGGGCAACGACATCACCGCCGTGGTGCCGGCCAACGCGCCGCCGTGGCAGAGCTACTTCATCGACTACGACGACCAGTTCCAGGATCCGACCGCGCGCGGCCATCTCGGCGACATCGCCATCTTGCGCGTCTGCGGCCAGGCTGGATTCAATCTGCCGGGCTGGTACCGGCCGCGCGTCGAACTATTCCCGGGATATCTCTGGTATCGCCTGCACGGCCAGAAGCCGCCGCTGCTCGATTGCCCGCCCGGTTCCGGCAATCAATGCGCCTGTCCGCCCGGCACCACGCAACAGCCCGGTTTCCAGTGCTGTCCGATCGGAACCTATGCGGGCCCCAACGGCCAGTGCATATCGGCGTGTCCAGATGGATCGACCGATCCGGGCAAGCTGGAAGCCTGCCTGGCGGGCTTTGATCCGAATACGTTCGACCCCAATGATCTGTCGAAATTGACATGCCTCGACGGCTCGAAGGCGGTGTATGACGGCAACGGCTATCACTGTCCCACGTTCAAGTCGCCGGTCTGTCCGGTGGGCTTCGAGCCCGATCCGTTGGGCAATTTCTTCGGCTGCAAGCCGACGGCTCAGGGAAAGGCGTGTCCGCCGACGCAATGGCCGACCATCCCTCAGCCCGGCCTCGACGGCAGTTGCCAGCAGCTGTGCCCGAGCGGGTCGTGGGCGTATGCGGCCTATCAGTGCTGCCCCAACGGCATGCTGCCCGGACCCGACGGCAAATGCGGCCAGCCGCTGCAGCCGGGCTGCCCGCCAGGCCAGTTGTCCTCGAAAGGCATCTGTTGTCCCGTCGGCAGCAAGCCGCAGCCGGACGGAAGCTGCTACCCGATGAAGAAGCCGTGTCCGCCCGAGCAATTGTCGTCGAGCGGTCAGTGCTGCCCGCCCGGCTCCAAGCCGCAACCGGATGGCAGCTGCGGTACGCAGCAGAACGCATGCCCCCCCGGTCAGCTCTCCTCCACGGGGCAATGCTGTCCGCTTGGGTCCAAGCCGCAACCCGACGGCGGCTGCAAACCGCAGCTCGACAAGGGCTGCAAGGTCGAGCAGCTGACGCCAAATGGCACCTGCTGTCCGGCCGGCACCAAGCCGCAGAACGACAACACGTGCGGCTCGTTGGCCGGCTGCCCGCCGGGAACGACCACCGATCCGTTGACCGGCGAGTGCTGTCCGGGTGCCAGTGCAGTGGCCGGCGTCAAGGCGGCATGCACTTGTCCGACTGGCCAATCGTTGGTCGAAGGAAAGTGCGTCGTGAATGCAGCGCCGAGCACGGGCGCCTGCTTCGCCGGCTATGTGCAGTTGCCGAACGGCTCGTGCTGTCGCGCAGGCCAGGCGACGGCCGGCGGCCAGTGCTGTCCGGCCGGCCAGAAGCCCGATGCCGAGAAGCGCAAATGCGTCCCCGCGGGAGGCACGACCTTCGTACCCGCCACGCCGCATCTGCCGGCGCCGATCATCGTTCCCGGCAAGCGCGGCAGGATCGTCACACCGCCGCCGCGGCGTCCGCCGGTCGTCGTCGTTCCGGCGCCGCCGAAGCGCGTCGTCGTGCCACCGAAGCGCTTCACGCCAAGGCCGGTGGTCAGGCCGACTCCGGTCCCGCCGCGCATCCGCCGGCAGATCGAACAATAAGGGAGACCTCTGATGATGCGTGCAAAGCTCATATTGACGGCACTCGCGATCACAGGCGTCAGTTGTGCTGCCGCCCTGAACGTCGCGAGCGCGGCGAGCCCGACCGACGCCACGGCGCCGGTCGGCGCGCAGCAGCCGGTCAGGTTGGCGCAAGCGACGGTGACAACGCCGAAGCCTGCGAAGAAAACCAAGCGTCTGAAGGTCGAGCACCCCAGGACGAATTGGCTCAATCCGCAGCCCGAACCGCCGATGGCGGGCAAGAAGCCGGTGCAGGGCAACAACTGGCTGAATCCGCAGCCGGAGCCGCCGCAGCCGGTGACGACGAAGAAACCGCAATAGAGCCGATGCGCGCGCGGCGTTCGTGAGGCGCGCTCGCCGCGAGTGTGCATCAAGACATCGAGCGCGATGGCATCTCTGCCGTCGCGCTCGAGGAAAATCAGTGCATTCGGGTCAGTCGCCTGGTCTTGCGCCTGGTCTTGCAGCCTGTGGGCTGGTCCGCGCTCAATTGTTGGGGCCGGGTGATTTGGTCGGCTTCACCGTCGGCACGTTCTTCTTGTGAATCTCGGCCTTGCCGCCGCCACCCAAATTCCCACTGCCTGGCGTATTTTCACAGCGGCACCGCTCCGGCGTGGCCGGAGGGCGGTTGCGCGCGCCCGGTTCGCAGACCCGCACCGTGCCAGGCGGGCAGGACGCCGCTTGCACCGCGGCGGTCAGTGATGTCAGCGCGAGAAGAGCGAGTGCCGTCGTCACGATTGTACGCATCATTGCACCTCGACTTTGCCGCCCATGCCGGGCGTCAGCAAAGCTCAGGATACAGAGCCGCCACGTCTGCGGATTTGACGTGTCTCAATCCCGCGCGGTTTAACTGTGCCCCGAAAATCCGAACGCATGCGCAAACGAGCCGAAGCCGCCGCGGGTGACGCTACTATGGCCGGAATCGGACGACGTTCCCGACGAGGAGTGGCTCGAAGAGTCGCTGCTGAAGAAACTCGACCGCGACGAGCCGCCGCTGCCGCTCGAGGAGCTGCGGCTGCTGCTGCTGCACGCGGTGCTCGCCTGCACCGTCGGGTCCGTGCCGGCGGGCGCGGGCTCGCAATGCTGCCGCGGCATCAGCGTGTAGGCGGTGGTGCCGACCGCGATCGTGCCCATCACCAGCAGCGCGACATGGCCGGAGCGCTTCGCCGGAGGTCGCGGCGGCGGCTCGGCTGGCGGCCGGCGTTTGCCGAACTGTTTGCTGGAGGATTTGTCCGCCATGTCAGTTGATCACGTCAGTAGATCATGCAGGCGGCGTTCAACAGGCCGGCGGCGAGCGAGGACAGCCCGAGCCAGATCGCCGGAGCAAGCTCGCCGGCGGCGATCCGCGCCGACAGGTTCGGCACCGGCACCTTCACCAGGAACAGCACGATGATCTGCACGATCAGGGCGATCACGGCCCAGATCAGGCAGTCCAGCACATTGGCCGAATGCGCGATCGCGCTGACCAGCGGCGCCACGAAGCCGAGCAGGCTGAGGCCGAGCGCGATCGCCGCGGCCGGCTCGTTGTCGCGGATCAGTTGGAACTCATCGTGCGGGGTGATGCGGGTGTAGACGAACAGATACGCCACGATCGCGATCAGGCCGGTGCAGAAATAGACCAGGAAGGCGGGCAGGCCGGCGAGTGATTGCAGGATCATCGTTCCCCCATCATGCAGCGACCATTCGTCGGCTGGGGGAGGATAGCGGTTCAATTCCGGGAGGACGACGAGGCCGCGTTGGCGTCCCCAAAAAACAAAACCCCGCCATTTGCGGCGGGGTCCAGGCTGGGAGGAGCGAGCCCCGGGGGCTCGCCGGTAAACCCAGGATCAGGCGGGAATGCGCTCTTCCTGCTCGTGCGGCTCGCGCAGCACGTAGCCGCGGCCCCACACGGTCTCGATGAAGTTGCGGCCTTCGGAGGCGTTGGCGAGCTTCTTGCGCAGCTTGCAGATGAAGACGTCGATGATCTTCAGCTCGGGCTCGTCCATGCCGCCATAGAGGTGGTTGAGGAACATTTCCTTGGTGAGGGTCGTGCCCTTGCGGAGCGAGAGCAGCTCCAGCATCTGGTATTCCTTGCCGGTCAGATGCACGCGCTGGCCGCCGACTTCGACCGTCTTGGTGTCGAGGTTGACGACGAGGTCGCCGGTCTGGATGACCGACTGGGCGTGACCCTTGGAACGGCGCACGATCGCGTGGATGCGGGCAACCAGCTCGTCCTTGTGGAAGGGCTTGGTCATGTAGTCGTCGGCGCCGACGCCGAGACCCTTGACCTTGTCCTCGATGCCGGCGAGGCCGGAGAGGATCAGAATCGGTGTCTTGATCTTGGAGACCCGAAGCTGCTTGAGCACGTCGTAGCCGGACATGTCGGGCAGATTGAGGTCGAGAAGGATAATGTCGTAATCGTATAACTTACCGAGATCGACGCCTTCTTCCCCCAAATCGGTCGTGTAGACGTTGAAGCTCTCAGACTTCAACATCAGCTCGATCGACTGCGCGACGGCGCTGTCATCTTCAATCAGCAAAACGCGCATGCCAGTTCCCCATAGTCGCCGCTCCTGGGCGTCAGGTCGGCCGCATTCGCGGCACTCACAAAACGCCTTTGAACAACTGATTCGGATCCTGACAACAGATGGTTAACAAATCCTGATTCTGGAACGCAAGTCCCCCCGGTGCAATTTTTATCGAATCGCCCTAAGGTCTTGCGCGCGAAGCAGCTTTCGTTACCCGGTTCCGTTCAAGTTCCACTTTAAGAGACGGGCCTAACCGACTCCCGCGACTCAGCCTTCTTCTGAAGGGGAGCCACGCTCAGTCACAAAGACAGTGACGCAATGATTAATGATGCGGGTAAACACGAAGTTAAGCGCCGTTCAGAAATATGGCGAAACTTAAGGTTTTCGCCCCAAAGCCCCTTGGGATGAAGGCGCGGACCTTAATGAAGGCCCTCTCATGAAGGCGATCCGATGAAGGCTCTTGCCGAACAGATCGGCGATATCGACGGCGTCAATATCTACGGCCGCGTCGTCGGCGTTCGCGGCTTGATGGTCGAGGTGGCCGGCCCGATCCACGCGATGTCGGTCGGTGCGCGGCTGGTGATCGAGACCGGCGCCGGACGCGATATTCCCTGTGAGGTGATCGGCTTCTCCGGCAACAACGCGGTCGTGATGCCGTTCGCCGGCCTCGACGGCGTGCGCCGCGGCTGCAAGGCGGTGATCGCCAACGCCGCCAATCAGGTTCGGCCCTGCGCGGCCTGGCTCGGCCGCGTCGTCAACGCGCTGGGCGAGCCGATCGACGGCAAGGGGCCGTTGCCGCAGGGCCCGGCGCCGATGCCGTACCGCAATTCTCCGCCGCCGGCGCATTCGCGCAAGCGCGTCGGCGCGCCGCTCGATCTCGGCGTGCGTGCGATGAACACCTTTCTCACCTGCTGCCGCGGCCAGCGCATGGGCATCTTCGCAGGCTCCGGCGTCGGCAAATCGGTGCTGCTGTCGATGCTGGCGCGCAACGTCGATGCCGCGGTCAGCGTCATCGGGCTGATCGGCGAACGCGGTCGCGAGGTGCAGGAGTTCCTGCAGGACGACCTCGGCGAGGAGGGCCTGGCGCGCTCCGTCGTCGTCGTCGCGACCTCGGACGAGCCGGCACTGATGCGCCGCCAGGCCGCATATCTCACGCTCGCGATCGCCGAGTATTTCCGCGACGAGGAGAAGGACGTCCTCTGCCTGATGGACTCGGTGACGCGCTTTGCCATGGCCCAGCGCGAGATCGGCCTGTCCGCCGGCGAGCCGCCGACGGCCAAGGGCTATACGCCGACCGTCTTCACCGAACTGCCGAAGCTGCTGGAGCGTGCCGGGCCGGGTCTGGGGGAGGGCGCGATCACCGCGATCTTCACCGTGCTGGTCGACGGCGACGATCACAACGAGCCGATCGCGGACGCGGTCCGCGGCATCCTCGACGGCCACATCGTGATGCAGCGCTCGATCGCCGAGCGCGGCCGCTACCCCGCCATCAACATCCTCAAATCCGTCTCCCGCACCATGCCGAAATCGGCCGATCCGCAGTTCTGGCCGGTCATCCAGCGGGCCCGCAAGGTGATGGCGACCTATGCCGACATGGAGGAATTGATCCGGCTCGGGGCCTACCGCGCCGGCTCCAGCGCGGAGGTCGACGAGGCGATTCGCCTGCATGAACCGCTCGAGGCCTTCCTGCGCCAGCGCAAGGACGAAAATGCCTCGCTTGCGGACGGCTACCGGCAATTGGCGCAAATCCTGGGCAATTTGGAAACGGAACGCTAACTTTGTCAGGTCATCATCCCCGGAGTAGCAGAGCCGGTCTTGGCCCTATCGGGGCCTGTGGGGAGACCGGTGACGTCCCAATGTACGTCTGTCTTGCAGCCAAGGGACTTCTGGGGAGTATGAGTCGATGAAGTCACGTGATACCCTCATCCGCCTGAAGAAATTTCAGGTCGACGAGAAGCGCCGCCGGGTCACCCAGATCGAGACCATGATCGCGGACTTCCAGCGGATGTCGACCGATCTTGAACGCGAGATCACGACCGAGCAGGAACGGGCCGGGATCAACGATCCCTCGCATTTCGCCTATCCGACCTATGCCAAGGCCGCGATCCAGCGCCGCGAGAACCTGACCCGCTCGGCCGACGAGCTGAAGGGCCAGCTCGATGAAGCCAAGGCCGCGCTGGCCGAGGCCTTCGAGGAATTGAAGAAGGTCGAACTTCTCGACGAGCGCGACCAGGCCCGCGAACGCGCCGAGGAAAACGCCCGCGAGCAGGCCGACCTCGACAGCATCGGCCTGATGCGCGCCCGGATCGGCGCCGTAGCCTGAGGCGCTCGCCGCCCGAACCTGCAACAATCTGCAAAACCCGGACCCGCAAGGTCCGGGTTTTCGCATCTGCTATCCACAGCGTGGCGCCCGGCCCCTTGGTGACGGGCTTTGCCGCGCGCTATGGTGGCGGATGGTTCACCTCGCCCCGCTTGCGGGGAGAGGGAGAAAGAGGCGACGGGGCATTGGGGGCTGAATGCTGACGCCAGCAGAGCTGGTCGGGCTGATAGAGCAGGTAGCGAAGGGCGATCAGGCCGCGTTCGAGCGCCTTTACGTCGCCACGCGCGCGAAACTCTATGGCGTCGTGCTCCGTATCTTGCGCCGGCAGGATCTCTCGGAGGAGGTCATTCAGGAGACCTACGTCAAGATCTGGAACAGCGCCGGCCAGTTCAATCCGGCTTTGTCGTCGCCGATCACGTGGATGGCGTCGATCGCGCGCAACCGCGCCATCGACATCGTTCGCAAGAAGACGGAAGTCTCCATCGAGGAAGAGCCGCAGGCGATGGAGGTGGCAAGCGACAGCCCCGATCCGCTGGCGCGGAGAGAGATGACCGAGGAGTTGAAGCGGTTGCTGGAATGCATCGGCCGGCTCGAGCCGGACCGTCAGAGGCTGGTGCTTCTCGCCTATTACAACGGCTGGAGCCGCGAGCAATTGGCGGAGAAGTTTTCGGCGCCCGTCAACACGGTGAAGACGTGGCTCCGGCGCAGCATGTTGGATATTCGCGAATGCCTCGGGCTATGAGGGTTTCATTGTGAGGGTGGTGCGGGACCGCAAGTGATGGCCTACACGGAGGACCATATCGCGCTCGCCGCGGAATATACGCTCGGTACGCTCGACGCCGACGAGCGCGCGCAGGTCGAGACCATGATGGCGGTGGACACCGCGTTCGCCGACATCGTGCAGGGGTGGGCCTACCGGCTCGGCGTCCTCAACCAGATGGTCGGCTCGATCGAGCCGCGTCCCGTCGTGTGGGAGAACATCAGGTCCGAGCTAGCGCGCACGGCCTTCGCACAGGAGCCGCCTGCGCTGCAAGAGTCGTCGCCATCGTCGCCACTGCCGCCACCTGTGCCGGAGTTTTCCGCGCCCGAAGCTGCGCCGCCGGAATTGCCATCTGACGTCACGCGGCAACCGGAGCCGCAGCCTCCTGAAGCGCAGCCTCCCGAACACGATCAGACGGCGAGACCGGCGTCCGATGCGCTCTCCGACGTCACGCCGATATTCATGCCGCAGGTCCACGCGCCTGATCCGGAAGTCGTGCGCGCGCCGCAGGCGCCGGTCGCCGACAACACCAATTTGATCCATCTCGAGAGCCGGGTGAAGCGCTGGCGCACCATCGCATCCGCCGTCGGTGCGCTCGCGGCGGCGCTGCTGGTGACGCTGTCGCTTCAGATCTTCCAGCCCGACGCGCTGCCGGGCGGCTTGCGGCCTGCACCGCGCATCCAGAGGGTCGAGGTGAAGACGCCGGCGCCGCTCACGGCGTCGTCGCAATATGTCGCGCTGTTGCAGGGCCAGGGCGGCGGCCCCGCCTTCATCCTCACCATCGACGGAGCGACCAGGAATTTTACCGTGCGCAAGGTCGGCGCGACCCCGGAGCCCGGCAAGAGCTTCGAGCTCTGGCTGATCTCCGACAAGCTGCCGCGTCCGCGTTCGCTCGGCGTGATCGGGTCGGGCGATTTCACCGCGCGTCCGGTGCTCGGCTCCTACGATGCCGACGTCGTCAACGGCGCAACCTACGCCGTCACCGTCGAACAGGCCGGCGGCTCGCCCAACGGCCAGCCGACCTCGGCGCCGGTGTTTACCGGCAAGCTGATCGAGACCGTACCGCCAGTGCAGCCGAGGTAACAGGTTTCGGCAAGACGTTATGCTGTCGTAGCCCTGATGGAGCGCGGCGCAATTCGTGAACCCGTCCGCATTCCGCTTTGCTCCATGCAATGAGGAGCCCCGTCGGCGATCGATCATATCGATGCGCGAAATCGTCGCAGTGTTGCTGGGGCACAACTGACCTCCACAAGGGCTTTACCGTGCAGATGTTCCACGCGTTGCGCGCATGCGAGGCTACACGCGTTGCGCGCTTGCATGCGCTGCAAACAAAGCATACTCGCAGGTAAGTTTTTGGGATTCGTTTTCGCTTCGAAGGAATTGCGACGACGGTCTCGCGTCGAGCGAGATCGCGGGGTAGTGCGGGGGCACGGTGCAGCTTTTCTCTCTCGTCATTTGCGCGTTGAACGCGTCGTTTCGGCAGGCGCGTATGCGCATGTGCGCACGCCGTTGTAGGACCCTGGTTGCCACGGCCTTCGTGACGCTTGCTGCCATGGGAGCCGCGATCTCCTCGGCCCAGGCAGTCTGCGATCAGACCATCAACTCCACCAGCGGAGCCACGATCACCTTTACGTCGGTGAGCCAGGTCTACCGTTTATGTCTCACCGTCGTGTCCACTGCCAACACGGGAGACGACGCGGCCGTCTACGGCCTCTACTCCGTGTCCGGCACGAATGCGGCGGTCAACTTCCCGATTGCGGGCACCAGCGCGTCCGGCTTTACCAACTATAATCCGACGACTGCCAAGGCCAGCTACACGATGGTTCCGAGCAGCGCAAACGACAACGGTCAGAATGCCAACACGGGCAACGCCCAGATCAACATCACGCTCAACAGCCTGAGCGGCAGCGGCCAGGAAACGATCACGCTGTATTATGCGTCTGATTGTAGCGACCGTCTCGCGGCCTGCTCCGGCGCCGGGTCTGCCACCACTCCCTTTGTCCTCACCATCAACCTGCCCGGCCCGACCGCGACCCAGGCCATCGCGGCGAAGGCGCTGACCGTCAACACTGCGGCGACCTCCTTCACGCCGGTCACCGGTTCAGGTGGCACCGCACCGCTCAGCTACGCCATCGCGCCGCCCTTGCCGACCGGACTCTCCTTCAATACGTCGACAGGCGCGATCACCGGCACGCCGACCGCCACCAGCGCTGCGACCACCTATACGGTCACGGTGACCGATGCCAACAGCGCCACCGCCAGCAACACGTTCAGCCTCACGGTCAACGGCGCCGTGACGGCGACGCAGGCGGTCGCCTCCAAGACGCTGACCCAGAATCAGCCATCGGCCAACTTCACGCCGGTCACCGGTGGCGGCGGCACGCCGTCCTATACCTATAGCGTATCGCCCTCTTTGCCCTCCGGCCTCTCGCTCAATACGTCGACCGGCGCGATCACCGGCACGCCGACCGCCACGAGCGGCGCGACCACCTACACGGTCACCGTAACGGACGCGAACAGTGCGACTGCCTCGAACACGTTCAGCCTCGCCGTCAGTTCGGCCGTAACAGCGACCCAGGCGGTCGCCTCGAAGACGCTGACGCAGAATGCGGCCGCGACATCGTTCACACCGGTCACTGGAGGCAACGGCACACCATCGCTCACCTATAGCGTCTCACCCGCGCTACCGACCGGCCTTTCGCTCAACACCGGCACCGGCGCGATCACGGGCACGCCGACCGTGAGCAGCGGCGCGACCACCTACACGGTCACCGTCACCGATGCCAACAGTGCCACCGCCAGCAATACGTTCAGCCTGACGGTGAACACCGCCGTCACCGCGACGCAGTCGGTGAGCTCGGCCACCGTCACCGTGAACACGGCCATCACAACATTCACACCGGTCACAGGCGGTGGCGGCACGACGCCCCGGTCCTATGCGATCTCGCCGACCCTGCCGACCGGCCTCAGCTTCAACACCAGCAACGGCCAGGTCAGCGGCACGCCGACCGTGACCAGCAGCACGACCACCTACACGGTAACGGTGACCGATTCCAACAGCGGCACCGCCAGCAACACCTTCCAGTTGACCGTCAACGGTCCGGTGAGCGCCACGCAGGCCATCGCCTCGAAGGCGCTGACACAGAATACAGCAGCGACGTCGTTCACGCCGGTCACCGGATCGGCCGGCACGCCGCCGCTCTCCTACGCCATCGCTCCCACCTTGCCGGCGGGTCTGACCCTCAACACCTCGACCGGTGCGATCACGGGGACGCCGACCGTGACGAGCGGCGCGACCACCTACACGGTGACCGTCACCGACGCCAACAGCGCCACAGCCAGCAATACCTTCAGCCTGACGGTCAACAGCGCCGTGACCGCAACGCAGGCCATCGCCTCGGGGACGTTCACCGCCAACCAGGCGATCACCGCCTTCACTCCGGTGACGGGCGGCGGCGGCACGGCGCCTTTGGGGTACACGATCTCGCCCGGCCTGCCGGCCGGGCTGAGCATCAACGCCTCCACAGGTGCCATCTCGGGCACGCCATCGTCGAGCGCGGCGACGGCGACCTACACCGTGACCGTCACCGATTCCAACAACGGAACGGCGACGAACATGTTTAGCCTGACCGTCAACGGCGCCGTCAGCGCCACGCAGTCGATCCCCACGAAGTCCTTGACCGTCAACGTCGCCGCGACCTCCTTCACCCCGGTGACCGGCGGCGGCGGCACGTCGCCGCTCACCTATGGCATCGCGCCCACCCTGCCCGCCGGCTTGAGCTTCAACACTGCGACCGGCGCCATCACCGGCACCGCGACGGTGATCGGCTCGGCCGCGACCTACACCGTCACCGTCTCGGATGCGAACAGCGCCAGCGCGACCAACACCTTCAGCCTCGCGGTCAGCAATGCGGTCTCCGCGACACAGGCCATTGCCGCGAAGGGCCTGACCGTGAACACGGCTGCCGCATCGTTCACGCCGGTCACGGGCGCCGGCGGAACGTCTCCCTTGACCTACGGCATTGCCCCGGCGCTGCCGACGGGCCTCAGCTTCAACACGTCGACAGGCGCGATCACGGGAACGCCGACCGCGACCAGCGGCGCGACCACCCACACCGTCACGGTGACCGACGCCAACAGCGCCAGCGCCAGCAACACGTTCAGCCTGTCCGTCAACAGCGGCGTGACTGCCACGCAGGCCGTGGCCTCCAAGGTTCTCACCGCCAACCAGACGGTCACCGCGTTCACGCCGGTGACCGGCAGCGGCGGCACTGCGCCGCTCACTTATGCCATCGCACCGACGCTGCCGGCGGGCCTCAGCATCAACGCATCGACCGGCAACATCTCGGGAACTCCGACTGCGACCAGCGGCGCCACCACCTACACCGTCACGGTAACCGACGCGAACAGCGCCACGGCGACCAACACGTTCAGCCTGACGGTCAACGGCGCGGTCGTCGCGACCACCAACGTTCCGTCGAGTGCACTGCCCGTCAACCAGGCGGTAATCTCCTTCACGCCCGTCAGCGGCTCGGGCGGTACCGGCGCGCTGTCCTTCGCTGTCTCGCCAGCCTTGCCGACAGGCCTGAGCTTCAACACCGCGAACGGCCTTGTCAGCGGAACGCCGACCGTGTCGTCGGCGATGACGACCTACACGGTAACGGTCTCCGACACCAACACCGCATCGGCCAGTGCGACGTTCAACCTGTCCGTCGGACAGCTCGCAACGACGGTGGCGCTGACCTCGTCGCATAACCCGAGCCAGTTCGGCCAGCCCGTGACATTCACTGCGACCGTGACGAGCGCAAGTGGCACGCCGACCGGCTCGGTGACCTTCAACGACAACGGCTCACCGATCGGCACAGCGACGCTCGCCGCCGGCGTGGCGACGCTCACGACCACGGCGCTGACGGTCGGAAGCCACACCGTCACTGCCGGCTTTGCCGGCACTGCGTTCTACGGCGCGAGCACCTCGACCGGCCTCGCGCAAACCGTCAACGTGCCTGTCGACAGTGTCCGGCTGCGTTCACTGCAGCAGACCGTCAGCAAGCTGGTGGCACAGAATTCCGGCCAGGCGATCTCGGGCGCGATCGACGATGCCGTCGCCGACGGCTTCAACGACGGCGGCAGCTTCCTGACCCCGGGCAATGCGCGTATGCGCTTCAATTTCTCCGCCGATCCGCGCGATGAGGACGAGCCTTCGTCGAACACGGCCCGCGCCGGCGCTGGCGAGAGCAACGGCTATTCCTCGCTGCTGCCCGGCCGCGAACAACCGCGCGGCCGTGGCCGCGGGCAAGTCGACGATGCCTTCGCCGCCATCGACCGTGGCAACAAGAAGCAGGCCGTGACCAAATGGCACGAGCAGAAAGAATGGCTGCTGTGGGCCGACGTGCGCGGCACCGGTGTCGACCGCTGGAGCAGTTCGACGACCGCCGGAACCACCACGGCCAACCAGGCCTCGCTGTATGGCCAACAGCTCAATGCGACGATGGGTCTGACCTATCGCGTCGCGCCGCGCTTGCTGGTCGGTGTGCTCGGCGGCTACGAGACGTTCAGCTACACCCAGGATGCCATCAACGGCCGGCTGAAGGGTGACGGCTGGACCACCGGCGGCTATCTCGGCTGGAAAATCGTGCCGACCTTGCGCTTCGACGCCTCCGTCGCCTATTCCGGCATCGGCTACGACGGCACGGCGGGGACCGCCCAGGGCAACTTCTCGGGCCAGCGCTGGATGGCCTCCACGGGGCTGACCGGCACCTACAAATGGGCCGGGGTGTTGCTCGAGCCCTCGGCCAAGGTCTACGCGCTGTGGGAGCACCAGAACGCCTATACCGACTCGCTCGGCACATTGCAGGCCACCAACGACTTCGCCAGCGGCCGCGCCTCGGGTGGTATGCGCGCCGCTTATCCCGTCGCATGGCTCGACAGCGGCCTCCTGCTCACGCCCTTCGTCGGCATGTTTGGTGACTATTACTTCAGCAAGGACGACGCCAACACGCTCGCGGCCGGTACTGGGCTGGCCTCGACGCCGCTGCTGCAGGGCTGGTCGGCCCGCGCCACCGGAGGCCTCGGCATCATGACGACCGGTGGTGCCGGCGTCGGCGTCGGCGCCGAACTCGGCGGCATCGGCGGCAACACCCGGGTCTGGAGTTTCTCGGCCAGGGCACGGGTGCCGTTCACGGCGCAATAGGTTGATTGACCGCCCCCGCATGAAATCGCGGTCGAGCGTTCGCTTGGCGTACTGGTCGCGGCCCGTCGGCGCTGCCCGTGGTTGACATACGAACCGGCGCGGAAGCGGCTTGAGAGCGATCTCCGGCTACACCGGAAACGTCAGCGACCTGCCAGCAATCCGCTTGCTCCATGCGGGCTTCAGGCGTGCGACTGCTGTCGCCACCGTCCATCTGGCCGTCGCATCTCGACAAGCCCCGCTGAATCCGCCCCTGAATTGAACCTCCCTGCATTTCGCTGCGTCAAATGCCCGGAATTTGCAGTCGGTGCCGACGATCATGGTGCCGGAGAGGGGCTAGCAATCAGATGGAAGCAGCAAGGACGCCGGGCATCTTCGTCCACCAATATGCAGGCCTGCCGAATGGTCCGGCCTTCGAACATTGGCGCGAGCGGGCCTTCGGGTCCTGCGGCCTCGACATCGGGCCGAGCCATGGCGACAGCATCGATTGCCGGCTTCAGGTCAGCGTGGTCGACAACATCGCGCTGGCGATTCCCGAAGGCGCCTCGGCGCAATATTCGCGCACGCAAGGCGGGCTTGCCGACGGCAGCGACGATCTCGTCCTGATCGCGGCCCATGCCGGCCTCGTCTGTGTCGCGCAGAACGGCCATACCGTGGAGCTTGCGCCCGCGCAGATGGTGCTCGTCGACATGGGCGTCACCGGCACCGTCGGCCACACCGGGGAAGACCGCTTCACCAGCATCCGCATGCCGCGCCGCGCGCTGCTCGACATCAATCCGCGGGCCGAGGACAAGCTGTCGCAGCCGCTCTCCGACGGGGCGCTCGCCGAGACCATCTTCCGTTACCATGCGCTCGCCGCCAATCACGCGCCGCATCTGGACGCCGTCGGCCAGCGCCTGACCGCGCAGCACATGGTCGATCTCGTCGGCCTCCTGCTCGGCACCGATGCCGAGCATGCCAGCCTCGCGCGCGGGCGCGGACACGCGGCGGCCCGTCTCGATCTCATGCGCGCCGACGTGATGGCCGCGCTCGGGCGCAACGATCTCTGCCTGTCCGAGGTCGCGACGCGTTCGGGGCTCAGCCCGCGCCAGGCTCAGCGCCTGTTCGAGCAGGCCGGCACGACCTTCACCGAATTCGTGCTCGAGCAGCGCCTTCTCCTGGCGCGAAAACTGCTCGGCGATCCCCGCGCGCGGGCGCGCAAGATCAGCGACATCGCGCATTCCTCCGGCTTCTCCGACCTGTCCTATTTCAACCGCGCCTTCCGCAAGCGCTTCGGCGCGACGCCGTCGGACCTGCGCGAGGCCTGAGCCTCGCCGCCATTGCGAGCGCAGCGAAGCAATCCAGAATCGTGCCGCGGCGGCAGCCTGGATTGCTTCGCTGCGCTCGCAATGACGAACGCGGAGGCAGCCGGCCTACGAGATATTGCGTTGCCCGACGGGCAAAACACCCAAACCGTCGGTCAACGCTCGTCGACGAAAATATTCGCCTTTACAGAAATTCGGAATAGACGGATAGTGCGCGCATTCCGGCCCAAGGAAGAGGGGCGTATCGCGATCGTCACGAACGCGGGCCGGACGGCGGTGGACGTGGGCCACACTGGTGCGACGGTGATCGCAGGGCGGGAAACCGTGAGCGAGGCACATCGCACGTACGACCGGTGTGATCTGCGTACGGCAAAATCGTGTGGTTCTGGCGCCCGCAGGCTGGCGTCAAGCGTTGCGGTGATGTGGCGGCCCGACCGGGCGCGCGCATCGTCAGCCGCAAGGCGACGGGGGCAATAGTGCATCGCTCCCCGGGGAGAGCGCGACATAAGCCGTAAAGCCACTGCGCAGGAAAGGCCGGATGTTTGGCTTCACCTGTATGCCGCTGTGCAGATTCTTGTTGCCACCTTTCGCACAGTGGACCGCGGGTGCCCGGCCGGCACCCGGTCTTCCCTGCGCCCTTTCATTTGAGGGGGTCGAGATGAAGCAAAGCTCGGGCGAAACACGCCGCGAGAAGGCGGAGCTGTGTCTGCGATCGAAAACCAAATGGCGAACATGTCGCGAGCACCAATCCATCACCGTCATCCTGAGGTGCTCGCCTCTTCGGCGAGCCTCGAAGGGCGACGGCCCGGCTGCATCTCGGCCGCTCATCCTTCGAGGCTCCCGGCGCGATGCTTGGCATCGCGCCACTCGCACCTCAGGATGACGGAATGGGCATTGGCGCGGCGGAAAGATTTTAGCTGCGCTCGCAATGACGATCCGGAAGCAGATGAGCCCGATACCGCAGTCTCGTGCCCCGGACGCTGCGCAGCGCTCCCGGCGATGCGAAGCATCGTCCGGTGTGATGCGCTGCAGAGCCGGGGTCCATCCATCAGCGCGTTGTGTGGCCTGCTGGGTTCCGGCTCCGCGCAGCAACGCCAAGAGCGTTGCAGCGCGTCCGGGACACGAGAGATGAATTCGGTAGCTCGAGGAAGGTACCCCAGACATGAGAAAGCGCCCGTGGGGGGCGGGCGCTTTCTGTAGTCGACTTGGGGTTAGGGTCGTCTACATATCCACGTGGCGACTTTGGGGGGCTGGTAAAGAGCCGCGTGAATTCCTGAAACTCATGTCTCCTTAGCGAACCAGCGAAACGTTCGAACTGGTGATGGCCACGGGCTTGCCGGCCTTCATGACGCGAGCGGTCTGGGTCAAGCCTTCGTCTGAACTCGTACGCGCGGTGATACCGAAGCCCGCCACCGTGATGCCGGCAACGAGCGCGACGATCACGATCTTCAGGTGGGTCGAGCGATCTGCGCTGTAAATCGAGTGGTTCATGGAAGGCTCCTGCCGCCATCTACCCGAAGTAGTCGCCGCCTTGTTGAGGCAGGTTCATACTTCCGATGCCCAACAACCTAATATTGGGGGAATTCGTTCCCAAGAGGTGATCACAAGAGCGTGACGGGACGTGAAAGATCGCGATCAGGAGCGATCCAAATTCGTGCAATTCTGCAATTATTTCAAAGTCGTAATGTGCGTCAACGGCGCCTTGCCGGCATTTGGTCGACAAGGCGCCAGGAACTCAAAAACCATTTGCCTGTGGCCGAAAAACACACGGCTTCTTAAGGCAAATCAGATGCTTCCGACCGTTTTGAGCCGCGCCCGCGGATGGATTTCGGCCTGCGACAGCACCGTCGTCTGGGCCCGGAACCGCTCGACCAGGGAACGGACGAAGGGACGAATTGCCGCAGAGGTCACCAGCACCGGCGACTCGCCTTCCCGTGCGGCGCGCTCGAACGCCTCGCGCACGCCGGTCATGAACTCCGACAGCTTCGAGGGCTGCATCGCAAGGCTGCGCTCCTCGCCCTGGCCGATAATGGATTCGGCAAAGGCTTGTTCCCAGCGCGCCGATAGCGCGATCAGCGGCAGATAGCCGTTGTAGGAGGTGTTCTGCGCACAAATCTGCCGTGCCAGGCGGGCGCGGACGTGCTCGACCATGGTGGCGGGATTGCGCGAGAAGGCGAGCGAGTCGGCGATGCCTTCGAGGATGGTCGAGAGGTCGCGGATCGAGATGCGCTCGGCGAGCAGCAGCTGCAGCACGCGCTGGATGCCGGAGACCGTGACCTGTCCGGGCACGATGTCCTTGACCAGCTCGGCCTGCTCCTTCGGCAGCTCCTTGAGCAGCTTCTGGACCTCGCCATAGGAGAGCAGGTCCGACATGTTGGCCTTGAGCAGTTCGGTCAGATGGGTCGAGAGCACGGTCGCGGCGTCGACGACGGTGTAGCCCTTGAGCGAGGCCTCCTCCTTCAGACTGGCGTCGACCCAGGTCGCGGGCAGGCCGAAGGTGGGCTCGGTGGTGTGGATGCCGGGCACCTGCACCTGGCTGCCGCCGGGATCCATGACCATGAACTGGCTCGGCCAGATCTTGCCGGTGCCGGCGTCGACCTCCTTGATCTTGATGATGTAGGTGTTGGCTTCGAGCTGGACGTTGTCGAGGATGCGAACGGCGGGCATCACGAAGCCCATCTCGATCGCGAGCGAGCGCCGCAGCGCCTTGATCTGCTCGGTGAGACGATCGGTGCCGTCGGGGCCGTTGACGAGCGGCAGCAGCGCGTAGCCGAGCTCGATCTTGAGGTCGTCGATCTTGAGCGCCGCGGAGATCGGCTCCTCGGCCGCGGCGGAGCCCGGCGCACCCGGCATTCCCGCAGCGGGCGCGGTCTTCGCAATTTCGACGGCCCTGGCGGTCGCCCGGTTGCGGTTGCGCGCGTGCCAGGCGAGCGCGCCGGCGCCGCTGCCGAGCGCGAGGAAGGGGAGGGTCGGAATGCCCGGCAGCGCCGCCAGCACCAGCATGACCGCGGCGGACATCGCCAGCGCCTGCGGATAGCCGGAGAATTGCTTCATCAGCGCCTTGTCGGCGGCGCCGGAGACGCCGGCCTTGGAGACGAGCAGGCCGGCCGCGGTCGAGACGATCAGTGCCGGCACCTGGGTGACGAGGCCGTCACCGACGGTCAGCAGCGTGTAGCTGCGACCGGCGTCGGCGAAGGAAAGACCCTGCTGCGCCACGCCGATGATCATGCCGCCGACGACATTGATGAAGACGATCAGCAGGCCGGCGATGGCGTCGCCGCGGACGAACTTCGAGGCACCGTCCATGGCGCCGAAGAAGCCGCTCTCGTCCTCCAGGTCCTTGCGCCGCTGCTTGGCGACCGCTTCGTCGATCAGGCCGGCGGAGAGGTCGGCGTCGATCGCCATCTGCTTGCCGGGCATGGCGTCGAGGTGGAAGCGGGCGGCGACCTCGGCGATGCGGCCTGAACCCTTGGTGATGACGACGAAGTTGACGATGATCAGGATGGCGAAGACGATGATGCCGATGACGAAATTGCCGCCCATCACGAAGCTGCCGAAGGCTTCGATGACGTGACCGGCGGCATCCGTGCCCTCGTGCCCGTGCGACAGGATCAGGCGGGTCGAGGCCATGTTGAGCGACAGGCGCAGCATGGTCGAGATCAGCAGGACGGTCGGGAAGGCGGAGAATTCCAGCGGCGCCTGGATGAACAGCGAGGTCATCAGGATCAGGATCGAGAGCGTGATCGAGATCGCCAGGAACAGATCCAGCACGATCGCGGGCAGCGGCAGGATCAGCACCACCAGGATGGTGAGGACGCCGAGCGCCAGCGCGATATCGCCGCGCTTGAGGATATTCCCGACCTCGGCAAGGGTGGGGAAGCCGGCGTTCGTGCTGCCTACGCCTTGTCCCGCGGTGACATCGACCATGGTAGCTGCTCCCCCGCGCGACTGCCGTCCGCGCGCCCCAATTGTCTGCGCGGCGGCCGAAGGGCCGCCGTTCCGAAAGTGAGGCACCGCACTGGCGTCCACGGGGGACCTCCCGTTCTACGCGGCTGACGACACTCGACTTCACTCGGCAATTCTTGCCGGGTGTATGGTTAGCAAAGGGTTAACGGCGGATGCGGCAGGAGGTCAGGCCGGGGGTGTTTCGGGCCCCCCGGGCCGTCATTCCGGGGCGCGCGCAGCGCGAGCCCGGAATCCATCGTGCGGCGGAGTTGGTGGAGAAATGGATTCCGGGCTCGCCCTTCGGGCGCCCCGGAATGACCGGGCGTCCCTACTTCGCCTTCTCCATCCTGGTCACAGTATACCCCGAAGCCGCCTCCTCGGCCTCGAAGGTGACCTTGTCGCCGACCTTCACCTGCTTGAGCAGAGCGGGATCCTTGACGCGGTAGACCATGGTCATGGGCTCCTCCATGCCGAGGCTCTTGGCCGGGCCGTGCTTGAGCGTGATCTTGCCGGCGCTCTCGTCGATCTTCCTGACCTCGCCGCTGATCGCGGCGCCTCCGGCCGCCACCGCTCCAGCGGTAAGGCTCACCGTCAGCGCCAGTGCGGCTGCGAGGCGAATGATGCGGATCATGGGAAACTCCATCGCTTACTTCACGGTGACGTGGCCGACCATGCCGTACTCGCGATGGTCGGGGATCAGGCAGGAAAATTCGAAGGTGCCGGCCTTGGTGAATTTCCAGAGGATCTCGGCGGTCTTGCTGGGTGCGAGCCTGACCCCGTTGGGATCGTCGTGCTCCATGTGCGGATGCTTCTTCATTACCTCCGCATGCGCCAGATTTTCCTTGGGCGTCGCGAGCAGGAATTCATGATCCTCCTTGCCGACATTGCGCAGCACGAAGCGGATCTGCTCGCCGCGTTTGACCTCGATCCGCGACGGTGTGTAGTCCATCTCGTTCATCACGATCTCGATGGTACGGGCGGGCTTTTTGGGGTTGCCGGGCTCGCCGGCAGAAAAGGTTTCGTGCGCATGATTCTCATGGGCGAGCGCGGGCGCGAGCGACAACGCCGCCAGCGCCAGAGCGAGTTTGATCGTCTTCATCGTGGTCTCCAGTTCGTGGTTCATCAAAACGTTCACATCTTCATTTTGTGCGAGGGCTTACCCGGCTCCCGTACCGGCGCCGCATCGGGCGCCGCGACCTCGTAGGCGACGGTGCCTTGCGGAAATTGATAGGGGCCGGGATCGCGATAATCGTCGCGCGCGAGGTCCTCGCGGATCTTCATCACCGTGAACATGCCGCCCATCTCGATCGGGCCGAACTGTCCGGTGCCGCTCATCATCGGCAGCGTGTTGTCGGGCGCGGGCATTTCCATGTTGCCCATCGACATGCCAGTCGAACCCATCGCCATGCCATCGGGGGCGAGCTTGCCGACGGCCTTGGCGAGATCCTTGCGCGACACGCCGATCAGATTGCGCATGTCGTGGCCCATCGCATTCATGGTGTGATGCGACTTGTGGCAGTGAAATGCCCAGTCGCCGGGATTGTCGGCGAGCACGTCGAACACGCGCACCGCGCCGACCGGCACGTCGGTCGTCGTCTCCGGATATTGCGCGCTCTCCGGAATCCAGCCGCCATCGGTGCAGGTCACCGCAAAGCTGTGACCGTGCAGATGAATCGGATGATTTGTCATGCTGAGATTGCCGATGCGCACGCGCACCTTGTCGCCGAGCCTGACCGGCAGCGGATCGATGCCGGGAAACACCCGCGCATTCCAGGTCCACATGTTGAAATCGGTCATCTCGTTGACCTTCGGCAGGTACGTGCCGGGGTCGACGCGGTAGGTGCTCATCACGAACACGAAGTCGCGGTCGACGGGGCGGAAATTGGGATCGCGCGGATGCACCACGACCATGCCCATCATGCCCATCGCCATCTGCACCATCTCGTCGGAATGCGGGTGGTACATGAAGGTCCCGCTCCTCTTCATCTCGAACTCGTAGACGAAGGTTTTTCCCGGCTGGATGTGCGGCTGGGTCAGTCCGCCGACGCCGTCCATGCCGCTCGGGATGATCATGCCGTGCCAGTGCACGGTGGTGTATTCGGGCAGCTTGTTGGTGACGAAGACGCGGACCTTGTCGCCCTCGACCGCCTCGATGGTCGGGCCGGGTGACTGGCCGTTATAGCCCCACAGGTTCACCTTCATGCCCTCGGCGAACTCGCGTACCACCGGTTCGGCGACGAGATGGAATTCCTTCCAGTCGCCGTTCATGCGGAATGGCAGCGACCAGCCGTTCAGCGTGACGACGGGGCGATAGTCGGGCCCGCTGATCGGGTGCAGCGGCGGCTGCATCACCACCTTGTCCATGACAGGCGCTTCCGGAATCGAAGCGGCCTGCACGCGGCCGCTGACGGCGGACGCGCTGGCAAGCGCTGCGGTGCCCAAAAATCCTCGGCGGGAAAACATCGTGGCCTACATGTCAGTGACCGCCGTCGGCAGGTGCTGCCGCGGCGATAGTGGTTGAGTTGTCGCCGCTAGAAGCAGGCACGCCGCCGCCATTGACCGCGGTTTGCAGATCGGACTGGGCGAGAAAGAATTTCTGCCTGGCGTCGATCGCGCCGCGTAGCGACGCGAGGCGCTGCCGGGCTTCGGTGAGCAGCGCGAAGATGTCGACCTGCATGCTGGAGAAGCGGAGCTGCATCTCCTCGGTGATGATCTTGCGCAGCGGCAGGATCTCGCGCTGGTAGTGGCTGGCGATGTCATAGCTGGACCGGTAGGTGCGATAGGCATCGCGCGCCTCTGACCGCACATTGACGGCGCGCTCGGTCAGGCGGTTGAAGGCGAGATTGTAGGTCTCGGCCGCTTGCCGCACCCGCACCTCGCCGCCGTCGAAGACCGGAATCTGGAACTGCACGTCGAAGCCGCGCTCGCGGAACGGTGCGCCTTCGGGATCCCTGGTGCTGCGGGAGATGCCGGCAAGATCGAGCAGCGTCACGAAGCGCGTGGCCTCGGTGAGGTTCAAGGACTTGGCGAGCGCAGTCAGCTCCAGCCGCGCGATCTGCAAGTCGATCCGGTGGGCCACCGCGTCGGCCTCGATCAACGGCAGCGCCTGCGGCCGGTGCGGCAATGGCGGCAACTGCTTGGGCAGACGGAAGTCGAGGCCGTCGTCCCACAATCCCATCAGCCGTGCCAGCTTTTCGCGGGCGCTCGTCGCGGCCTGCCGCGCGGCTGCGAGGTCGGCGGTGGTCTCGGCGTAGAACACCTGCTCGCGGGCCTGGTCGAGCTTGTTGAGCGCGCCGGTCTCGCCGAGCTTGACCGCAAGCTGTGCGGTCGATTCCGCCGTCGCCTTCGCGTCCGTCAGCAGCAGCACCATCTCGTTGGCGGCAACACTGCGAATATAGGCGCGGCGCACATCGGCGGCGAGCCGCAGCGTTGCCAGCGCCGCGCGCAATTGCGCCTGGCGGAAGCGTTCGCGGGCGATGTCGGATCGGAATGGCAGTGTCGCCAGCGCCAGGATGTCGCCGACGACCTGACGCTCGATCTCGCTGGCGCCATTGCCTGAAATCCGAGAGATTGAGAAGACGGGATTGGGCGGCAGGCCCTGCTCGACGAGATCGGTCTCGGCGAGCGCTAATTCGTTATAGGCGGCTTGCAGCCCCTTGTTGTTGAGCAGCGCGATCTGGACGGCCGTCTCGGCGTTCAATGTCCGCGAGAGCAACTGGCGAACGCGCGCGTCGACCGCGCCGGCGCCCTCGGGCGTTCGCACGAAGGCGACGTCCTTGTTGATGGTCTGGCTCGTCAGCTCGGAGACCGTAGCCATGCCGCTATCGGGTGAGAAGGCGGCGCAGCCGGAGAGGCCGAACGCGGCCAGCACGAGCAGGCTGCGCGCAAGATGGTGTGCCATGGCGCGCGCCTACCGGTCTTGCTTTGGCTGCGGCGCAACGGCGTCATTGCGGTCGCGCCACGGCGCCGGCGCCGCGGGCCGCAGGCCGGTGTAGGGCGCGATCGTCGACCGATAGCTGGTGCGTGCGGTCTTGGCCGCGGGATCGGCAGGATTAGCGGCGGCCACGTATGTCGTTGCCGGCATGCAGCCGGACAGCGCCAGCGCTGCCGAGGCCAGCAGGCAGTAAAACAGAAAGTGTCGTCCACGCGCTATCGATGCAGCGGCGAACTCCGCCCCGAGAAGCGTAAGCATGATTCATCCCTGATCTGTCGAAGACCAAAGGCGCACGCGCGCGGACGCGCGGAGCCTCAATTCGTCTTGTCAGGTCAGGCGATGGGAGGGCGGTAGAGGAGGGGCGGCGCCTCGCTGTGCAGGCTCACAACGATATCCGGCGCGCAGGCGGAGATGGGCAGGACCGGCTTGGCGACGGCAGGCAGATCAGCCGGCAGCGCGCTGACGCACATCATGGCGCAGCACGGGCCGGCTTTGCCTTTGCCGTCATGATGATGCTGGGCCGGTGTGTCCTGCGCGGCAGTCTGGTGGTGCGCGTGCGGTCCCGCATGGTCATGCGACGCGACACCATGCATGTGATCGGCCTGCATCTGATGATGCGCCGGCACCAGGTCGGCGAGGATGGCGCCGTCGAGGCATGGCGCCGGACCGGCGCCCCAGGCGAGGCTTGCTGCCGGCGCGAGCACGCAGAACAGATAGGCGAGGGCAACGAGGCGCCCCACCCTGATCCGCATCGATCGCGTCAATTGCAGCAACATACCGTCGATTGGCCCAATGCGCGGCAATGTTGCACACGCAGATTGCAAACTAATGGCAAAGCGCCATTTCGCCAAGCTCTTCTTACCGCAGTGCACCGCGCATGCCCAATATCGCGGCACAATGCTTGACCGCGGGGCGATCAGCGAACATGGTCCGCGCCGTGCACGCACCAAATCACCCTGGACAAATACCGGCCTCCTTCACGCCTGATTCGCGTCAGGCTTGGGTGCGCCTTGTCATTGCGCTTCTGATCGGATCGATCGGCGGCGTCGGCATGTGGGCGGTCGTGGTCGTGATCCCCGTGGTGCAGACCGAATTCGCCGCCACGCGCGGCGCGGTGTCGCTGGCCTTCACGCTGATGATGTTCGGCTTCGGGCTCGGCGGCGTGATCGCGGGCAAGATCACCGACAGGTTCGGCATCGTGCCGGCGATGGCGATCAGCATCGCGTTCCTCGGTGTCGCCAATGTGCTGGCGGGGCTCTCGACCCAGCTCTGGCAGTTCGTCGCGGCGTATTTCCTGATCGGGCTCGGCACGTCGGCGACCTTCGCGCCGCTGATGGCGGAGGCCTCGCACTGGTTCGAGCGCTATCGTGGCCTCGCCGTGACCATCGTCGCGAGCGGCAATTATGTCGCCGGCACGATGTGGCCGCCGCTCATCAGCACGGGTATGCAGACGATCGGCTGGCGCTACACCCATGTCGGGATCGCCATCGTCTGCGTCAGCCTGATGACGATCCTGGTGCTGGTCCTGCGCGCGCAGATCGGCGACGACAAGGTCCACGACCACGCCAATGCGCCGCCGCCGCGGGTCGATCTCAAGCTTTCGACCAACACGCTGACGGTGCTGCTCTCGATCGCCAGCATCTCCTGCTGTGTCGCCATGGCGATGCCGCAGGTGCATATCGTCGCCTATTGCGGCGATCTCGGTTATGGCGTGGCGCGCGGCGCCGAGATGCTGTCGCTGATGATGGCCTGCGGCATCGTCAGCCGGATCGGCTCGGGCTATCTCGCCGACAAGATCGGCGGCATCCGCACGCTGCTGGTCGGGGCGTTGGCGCAAGGCTTTGCGCTGGTGTTCTATCTGTTCTTCGACAGCCTCACCTCGCTCTACATCATTTCCGCGATGTTCGGCCTGTTCCAGGGCGGCATCGTGCCCAGCTACGCCATCATCGTGCGTGAGGCGATGCCGGCCAGCGAAGCCGCAACCCGCGTCGGCATCGTGATCTTCGCGTCCGTGTTCGGTATGTCGTTCGGCGGTTGGGTCTCCGGCATCATCTTCGATGCCACCGGCTCGTATGCGGCAGCCTTCGCCAACGGCGTGGCGTGGAACGCGCTCAACATCGGCATCGTCGTGACGCTGCTGATCCGGTCGCGGATGAACCCGGCCAAGGCCGAACCGGGTTTTGCGACCTAGGCTTCCCGTCCCACCTTCAACAGTGAGCAGCCGGTGATCTTGTAGCTGCCATCCGGCTGCTGCTCGAGCGTGTAGAGCGCCTCCCAGGCCTCGCCATTGGCGTCGACGATGTTGACCCGCTGCAAGACCGAGCTGCCTTCGGTCTTGCTGTCGCCGAATTCGAAGCTCTTGTGCCGGTAGACCGGCGGATAGCCGTTCTGCACCATCGACATGAAGGTGTCCGGCGCGGGGAAGAGCTCCCGGATTGCCGGCGCGGCATGAGAATAGGCGCCGGCCGCATCATCGCGCGCAAAAGCCTGTTCCTGGGCGCGGATGACGCCTTGCGCCGCAGTGACGTCGCCGGCGCAGGCCGAGATGGAGCTGAAGATTACGGTGATAGCGACGAGCAAGGCGGCGATGCGCATGACAGGCTCCGCGTTGAAATCCCGGCGATGCCGAACCTAGCACGCCTCTAGGGAAATACGGGTGCCTATCGCTTGCGTTTCACCGGCGGCTTCGCGGACTTTGCGGTGCGCGGCTTGGCCTTGGCGACGGGTTGCACCCGCAGCCCGTCCACGAACACGTCGAGCATGCGCAGCACCGAGGATTGCCAGCCGGGCTGGTCGTGCATGTAGCACATGCCGACGAGCGCCCGCAGCAGGTCCTCCGGGCTGACGTCGCCGCGCATCTGGCCGGCCGCGACCGCGCGGTCGAGCAGCGAGCCGATCGCCTTGGTCAGCCGGTCCATCGAGAACGCCGCGAGTTCCGAGGAACTCTGGAACGTCAGCGCCAGTGCCGCCGACATGCCTTTTTTCGTGGCAACGAATTCGACATTGGAGCGCAGCCAGCGCCGCAGCGCGTCGACCGGATCCTTGGCGTTCTTCAACTGTTCGGCGAGCTCGCTGAGCTGCTCGACCTCGCGCCGGTACACCGCCTCGAACAGATCCTCGCGCGTCGGAAAATGCCGATAGAGCGTGCCGATGCCGACGCCGGCGCGCTTTGCCACGGCCTCCAGGCTTGCCTCGGGGCCGCCGGCGTTGAACACGGCCTTGGCTGCTTCGAGCACGCGCTCGCGGTTGCGCACGGCGTCGGCGCGGGGCTTCCGGGTCTGGTCGGTGTGGTCGTCCATGCCGGCAATGTAGATCACGAATTGGTTAGATTGAACCCTTGGCTAACTCCATCGCGTTGGTGGCGCACGGGCTTTTGACGAATTCCGAATATTTCTCGGTAGCCCTTGTTAAGCGGAGGGTGCCTCCGTATCTTCGCTGGGATGTTGGCCGGGCTCCGCCTCGCCGACGTATGTCGACGGCGGCCACGGAGGTGGCGCGCTGGCCGACGACTCATGTCCATATCTGATCGGAGCCTTGTATGAACCACTCCATCAGCCTCACCGTGAACGGTGCGCGGCGCGACTTCGTCCTCGACGATCCGCGCGTCACGCTGCTCGATCTCCTGCGTGAGCGCCTCGATCTGACCGGAACCAAGAAGGGATGCGACCGCGGCCAATGCGGCGCCTGCACCATTCTCGTCGACGGCAAGCGCATCAACTCCTGCCTCGCACTCGCCGTCAGCCATGACGGTGCCGACATCCTCACCATCGAAGGTGTCGCGCGCGGCGACCAGCTTCATCCGGTGCAGGCCGCCTTCATCGCCCATGACGGATTCCAGTGCGGCTTCTGCACGCCCGGCCAGATCATGAGCGCGATCGGCATGATGCAGGAAGCCCAGGCAGGCAACGATCCCGAGCGCATTCGTGAATGCATGAGCGGCAATCTCTGCCGCTGCGGCGCCTATGCCGGCATCGTCGATGCCGTGCTGGAAGCGCAGGCCGGCGCGGATGAATCCAACCAGAGGCGCTCCGCATGAAACAGTTCGATTATGTCAGGCCCGCCACGGTTGCCGAAGCCGTCGCCGCCGCCACCCAGCCGGGCGCTGTCTATCTTGCCGCCGGCACCAATCTGCTCGATCTGATGAAGGGCGGCGTGAGCCGGCCGGATCGCCTGGTCGATGTCACGTATCTCGACGGGCTCGATCAGATCGAAACGCTCTCCGACGGGTCACTACGCATCGGCGCGCTCGTGAGCAACGCCGATCTCGCGCATGATGCCGGCTTTGCAAGGTCTTATCCGGCCGTCGCCGAAGCGCTGCTCTCCGGCGCCTCGGCGCAACTGCGCAATGCCGCCACGGTCGGCGGCAATCTCCTGCAACGGACGCGCTGCGCGTATTTCTACGACACCGCCAGCCGCTGCAACAAGCGCGAGGCCGGCAGCGGCTGCGACGCCCGCGATGGCGAGAACCGCACCCACGCCGTACTCGGCTGGAGCGAGAGCTGCATCGCGACCAACCCGTCCGACTTCTGCGTGCCCCTGCTCGCGTTCGACGCCATCGTCGAGATCGAGGGGAGGAACGGCCGCCGTGAGATCGCCCTCGATGCGTTGCATCGCCTGCCGGGCGATACGCCCGAGCGTGATACAGCGCTGGAGCCCGGCGACCTCATCGTCGCGGTGCGTCTGCCGCCGGCCGCGCGCGGCTTCGCGGGGCATGCGCGCTACCTCAAGGTTCGCGAGCGCACGTCCTATGCTTTCGCCGTCGTCTCGGGTGCCGCTGCGTTGCAGATCGAGAACGGCAAGATCAAGGAGGCGCGGCTTGCGCTCGGCGGCGTCGCCGCCAAACCCTGGCGCGCCCGCGCCGCGGAGGACGTCCTCAGGGGTGTCGCGCCCACGGCCGATGCCTTCCAGGAAGCTGCCTGGCGCGCGCTCACCGAGGCAAAGCCGTCCGGCGACAACGCCTTCAAGATCGAACTCGCGCGCCGCATCGTCGTGCGCGCGCTGACCCTCGCTGCCGCCGGCACGCCCGCGCGCATTCCCGCGCTGCCGGCGTCTCCCTTTGCCTCGACCTCCGGAGCCATCCATGCCTGAGCTCAATCTCACCAGCGCTCCCGCCCATCTGCGCCATGGCTCGAGCATCGGCCAGCCGCTGACCCGCCGCGATGGCGTCCTCAAGGTCAGGGGGCAGGCGACCTATGCCGCCGACAATCACCCGCCAGGGATGCTGTTCGCCGTGATTGCGGCCTCCAGCATCGCGCACGGCCGCGTGACCTCGCTCGATGTCGCCGCGGCCAAGCGCCATCCAGGCGTCGTCGACGTCATGACGCCGGACCACAAGCCACAGCTTGCGATCGATCCTGAGATCAAGACCAATCCGTTCGTGTTCCGAATGGAGGTCTTGCAGAGCAACGAGGTCCGCTACGCCAACCAGCCCATCGCCGTCGTGATCGCCGAAACGCTCGAGGCGGCGACGGAAGGCGCGGTGCTTCTGGCGCCGCGCTATGAAGTGCTGCCTGCGCTTGTCGGCCTCGACGCCGGGAGGAGTTTCGTGCCGCCGGTCGTCGGTGTCGGCAATCCCACGGAAAACCACCGCGGCGATGTCGAGGCGGGCCTTGCCACGGCCGACAAGCAGATCGATGCGGTTTACGAAACGCCGCCGCAATATCACAACGCGATGGAGCCGCATGCGATCGTGGCCGCCTGGGACGGCGACAATGTGCAAATCGACATGCCGACCCAGGGTCTCATGCTGTCGCTTGCGCGCGTTGCCGAGCTGTTCGGCATCGCGCATGACAAGATCCACATTCGTAGCCCCTTCCTCGGCGGCGGGTTCGGCTCCAAGGGATTGATGGCGGGCCCCCCGGTGCTGGGCCTCATGGCCGCAAAGCTGGTCGGCAAGCCGGTCAAGCTCGTGCTGCGCCGCGAGCAGATGTATGGCCCGGTCGGCCACCGCGCGCCGACCCGTCAGCGGCTGCGCATCGGCACTGACGGCGAGGGGCGCCTGACCGCGCTCGATCATCATGCCAGAACTGTGTCGAGCACGTTCGACGATTTCTACGAGCCTGCCGCCGATGCCTCGCACACGCTCTATGCGGCGCCTTCGATCCGCACCTCGCACGACGCCGTGCGCGTCAATACCGGCACGCCGCTGTTCATGCGCGCGCCCGGCGAGGCGACGGGCTCCATCGCGCTGGAGAGCGCGATCGACGAGATGGCCTGGGCGTGCGGCATCGATCCGCTCGCCTTCCGCTTGAAGAACTACGCCGAGGTCGAGCCGATGACGGGAAAACCGTTCTCGTCGAAGGCGCTGCGGGCCTGCTACGAGCAGGGTGCGGCGCGGTTCGGCTGGTCGAAGCGGTCGCTGCAGCCGCGGCAGATGCGCGACGATGCCGGCCTCCTGGTCGGCTGGGGCATGGGCACCGCGACCTTCCCGGCGTTGATGTTCCAGGCCGAGGCGCGTGCTGTGATCCGACGCGACGGCAGCGGTGCGATGGAGATCGGGGCGCATGACATGGGGCAGGGCGCCTGGACGGCGCTCGCCCAGATCGCGGCCGATGAACTCGGTCTCGATATCGACCGCGTCGAGTTCAAGGCCGGAAGCTCAGACCTGCCCGATGCCGGCATTGCCGGCGGCTCCGCACACACCGCGACCGCGGGCGCGGCGATCCACAGCGCCGGTGCGGCCGTGGTCGCAAAGCTCGCCGATCTCGCTACCGGCGACGAGCGCTCGCCGCTGTTCGGCGCGGGGAATGCCGGCGTGATCGCGCGTGATGGAAGGTTGATCCGGCGCGACGACGAGAGCCGCGGCGAAAGCTACGTCGAGATTCTCGCACGTGCGGGCGTCGCCGAGGTCGAGGCGCGCGGCACCGGCGCGCCGAACCCCGCGGCGATGGAGGAGTATGCCATGCACGCGCATGGCGCGGTGTTCGCCGAGGTGAAGGTTGATCCCGAACTCGGCCAGATCCGCGTCAGCCGCATGGTCGGCGCCTTCGCGGCGGGGCGTATCGTCAATCCGCGCATGGTGCAGAGCCAACTGTTCGGCGGGATGATCTGGGGCATGTCCTTCGCGCTGCATGAGGATGCCATCACCGACCGCCGCAGCGGGCGGATCATGAACGCCAATCTCGGCGAGTACCACATCCCCGTGAATGCCGACGTGCCACCGTTCGACGTGATCACGGTCGAGGAGCACGATCCGCATGTGAATGCGCTCGGCATCAAGGGCGTCGGCGAGATCGGCATCACCGGCAGCGCAGGCGCGGTCGCCAATGCGGTCTGGCATGCGACGGGTGTGCGGGTGCGTCGTTTCCCGATCCGGATCGAGGAGTTGCTGACGCAGCTTTGAGGCAGCAGGCGCGGGGCGAGACCGTATCGCTCCGCCGCGTGCCGTCAATGCAGCTTCTTGCGGAGAGCCTTCAGCGCCTCGCGCTGCGTCTCGATGTACTCGGCGATGACCTTGCGCAGCTCCTGCGAATGGAGCTTGTCGGTGTCGCGCAGCACTTCGTCGAGTGCGGCTTCAGCATTGGCGAGCGTGATCTTCATCTGCGAGCCTCGTTACGAAGCGGCCCCGGAGTGCCCAAGGAATCCCGAAGTCTCCGGGGCCATAACCTCAACGCCTCTGCGCCAGGCTGCTCGGCTACGGTTCGCAACATATAGAGGTTTGGCGCGCGGAAATTGAGCTGGCTCAAGCTCCGTAAGAAACCGGGGACTCCGTAGGATTCCGGGTAAGGCCGATGAGCTTCAGAACGTCGGCGGCGTGCAGGCCGAGATCACTTCGCACGGCTTGCCGCCGACGCAGCGGAAGCGATGCGGGCGGCGGCTCTCGAAATAATAGGCATCGCCGGGATTGAGGATGCGGCGCTCGTCCTCGACGGTGACTTCGAGCTTGCCGGAGATGACGATGCCGCCTTCCTCGCCGTCATGGACGAGGTGGACGCGCCCGGTGTCGCTGCCGGGCTCGTAGCGCTCCTTCAGAATCTGCAGGCTGCGGCCGAACAGATTGTCGCCGATCTGCCGGTACGAGATCGGCTTCTTGCCGACCTCGGTCAGCTCTTCCGAACGATAGAAGATCTTGCGCCGGCTTTCTGGCTCCAGCGCGAAGAACTCGGCGAGCCCCATCGGGATGCCGTCGAGGATGCGCTTGAGCGCGCCGACGGAGGGGTTCATCTGGTTGGATTCGATCAGCGAGATCGTCGAATTGGTGACGCCGGCGCGCTTGGCGAGCTCCCGCTGCGACAGCTTGTGGTGCGCCCGGATGAATCGCAGTCGTCCACCGATGTCGACGCTCATGCCCTGGTCCCTGTTGCAGGTGTTGCGGATCGCGCAAATATGGACCGGCAGCCCCAGTTAAATCAATGGCTTGCAGCTCACCAGAAAAGGACTTGTTGCGGTTCCGAAGCCGTGCCTCTGCTAGAGGGTCAGCAAAGGAGCGTGGCCCGTGACCCTTCATCAGATTCCGAACACCATCAAGACCGACTCGTTCTGGATGCCATTCACGGCCAACCGTCAGTTCAAGAAGGCGCCGCGCCTGTTCTCCTCCGCCGAGGGCATGCATTACACCACCGTCGACGGCCGCAAGGTGATCGACGGCTCCGCCGGCCTCTGGTGCGTCAATGCCGGCCACGGCCGCAAGCAGATTGCCGCCGCGGTCGAGCGGCAGCTGATGACGCTGGACTTCGCACCGTCGTTCCAGATGGGCCATCCGCTGGCTTTCGACTTCGCCGAGCGCCTCGCCGAGATCGCGCCGAAGGGCCTCGATCGCATCTTCTTCACCAACTCCGGCTCCGAATCGGTCGATACCGCGCTGAAGATCGCGCTCGCCTATCACCGGGCCAACGGCCAGGCGAGCCGCACCCGTTTGATCGGCCGCGAGCGCGGCTATCACGGCGTCGGCTTCGGCGGCACCTCGGTCGGCGGCATGGTCGCCAACCGCCGCGCCTTCACGACCCTGCTGCCGGGCGTCGACCACATCCGCCACACCCATGATCTCACCCGCAACGCCTTCGCCAAGGACCAGCCGGAACATGGCGCCGAGCTCGCCGACGATCTCGAGCGTCTGGTGGCCCTGCATGGCGCCGAGACGATCGCCGCCGTCATCGTCGAGCCGGTGCCGGGCTCGACCGCGGTGTTGCCGCCGCCGAAGGGCTATCTCAACCGCCTGCGCGAGATCTGCGACAAGCACGGCATCCTGCTGATCTTCGACGAGGTCATCACCGGGTTCGGCCGCCTCGGCACGCCATTCGCCGCCAATTTCTTCGGCGTCACGCCGGACCTGATGACGACGGCCAAGGGCATCACCAACGGCACCATTCCCTGCGGCGCGGTGTTCGCGCACCGCAAGGTGCACGACGCCATGATGATCGGCCCTGAGAACGTCATGGAGCTGTTCCACGGCTATACCTATTCGGCGCACCCGACCGCCTGCGCCGCGGGCATCGCGACGCTCGACATCTACAAGGACGAAGGCCTGCTCACGCGCGGTGCATCGATCGCCGAATACTGGCGCGATGCGCTGCATTCGCTGAAGGGCCTGCCCAACGTCATCGACATCCGCAATTGCGGTTTGATGGGCGCGGTCGAGCTGTCGCCGCGTGACGGCGCGGTCGGTGCGCGCGGTTACGACGTGATGGTCGACTGCTTCAATCGCGGGCTGTACTTCCGCATGAGCGGCGATAGCTTCGCGCTGTCGCCGCCCCTCATCGTCGAGAAGAGCCACATCGACGACATCGTGTCGATCCTGGGTGATGCCATCAAGCGGGTGGCCTGATAATTGCTCTCGCCGTTGCGAGTTGTTCCTTGCAGCGGCGAGCGTGATGCCGCGGGAGTTTGACGAAGCGTGAAAGTTCTGATCCTCGGCAGCGGTGTCATCGGCGTCACCTCTGCCTACTACCTCGCACGTGCCGGCCATGAAGTGACGGTCGTCGACCGTCAGCCCGAGCCTGCACTGGAGACATCTTTCGCCAATGCCGGCGAGGTGTCGCCTGGCTATTCCTCGCCCTGGGCCGGCCCCGGCGTGCCGGTGAAGGCGATCAAGTGGCTCTTGATGAAGCACGGGCCGCTGGTGATCCGGCCGAAGCTCGATCCCGTGATGTGGGTCTGGCTCACCAAGATGCTGCGCAACTGCACCAGTGCGCGCTACGCGGTCAACAAAAGCCGGATGATCCCGATCGCGGAATACAGCCGCGATTGCCTGCGCGATCTGCGCCGCGACATCGGCATTCAATATGACGAGCGCGCGCAGGGTACGCTGCAGCTGTTCCGCTACCAGGCGCAGCTCGACGGCACCGGCGAAGATGTCGCCGTGCTCAAGCAGTATGGCGTGCCCTACGAGACGTTGAGCCGCGAGGGTTGCATCGCGGTCGAGCCGGCGCTCGCCGGCGTGAAGGAGAAGTTCGTCGGCGGCCTTCGCCTGCCGCAGGACGAGACCGGCGACTGCCACATGTTCACGCAGGCGCTGGCCAAGCATGCCGAAGCGCTCGGCGTGCGCTTCCTGCTCAACACCGGGATCGACCGTATCGTCACCGATGGCGCGCGTGTCACCGGTGTCGCGACCAGTGCGGGCGTGCTGCAGGCCGACGCTTACTTGCTCGCGCTCGGCAGCTATTCGTCGCAAATGGTCGCGCCGCTCGGCATCTCGTTGCCGGTCTATCCGGTGAAGGGTTATTCGATCACGGTGCCGATTAAGGACGCCTCGGGCGCGCCGGAATCGACCGTGATGGACGAGAGCTACAAGGTCGCGATCACGCGCCTCGGCGATCGCATCCGCGTCGGCGGCACCGCCGAAATCTCCGGCTTCTCGACCAAGCTCTACGACGCGCGCCGCGCCACGCTCGATCACTCGCTGACCGACCTGTTCCCGCGCGGCGGCGATCTCTCAAAGGCGACATTCTGGAGCGGCCTGCGCCCGATGACGCCGGACGGCCCGCCCGTGATCGGCCCGACCAAGTACGCCAATCTCCACCTCAACACCGGCCACGGCACGCTCGGCTGGACCATGTCCTGCGGCTCCGGCCGCGTGCTCGCGGATTTGCTGTCAGGCAAGAAGCCGGATGTCGATGTCAGTGCGCTGACGGTGGATCGGTATAATCACCGGTTCGGGTGATCTTATCTCCTCGCGACCAAATCCATCACCGTCACCCTGAGGCGGCCGCGAAGCGGCCCTCGAAGGGCGACGGCCCGGCTCCATCGGGGCCGTGCATCCTTCGAGGCTCGCTGCGCGAGCGCCTCAGGATGACGGGGCTGGAATTGTGTTCGCTGCGAAAAAAGCTATCCCGCCCCCGTCACGCAATTCACCCACAGCACCACGGCCTTCGCATCCTCGGCCGGATTTGAAAACCGGTGCGGCCGCCGGCTCGCAAATCGAAAACTGTCGCCCGTCTTCAGCGACCACGTCTCGCTGTCCACCGTGAGCAGCATCTCGCCGTCGAGCACGAGGCCGGCTTCCTCGCCGTCATGGGTGTAGAGCTCTTCGCCGGTGGAGCCGCCGGGCTCCAGATGCACCAGGAACAAATTGAGCTTGTTGTCGGCGCTCGCCGGGCTGAGCAATTGTTTCGACACGCCGGTGCGCCACAGCTTCAATTCCGGCCGCTGCAGCCCGCGCGTCACCACTTGATCGGATGCTCCGTCGGCGCTCGGGCTCGCGCCGAACAGCGCGGCGATGCCGACGCCGAGCACGTTGGCGAGCGTTGCCAGCACGCGCAGCGACGGCGACGACAATCCGCGCTCGATCTGGCTGAGGAAGCCGATCGACAGCTCCGTGCGCGCGGCGACTGTCTCCAGCGAGAATTGCCTGACACGCCTGAGATCGCGGATGCGGCGGCCGACCGCGACGTCCATTGCCGGCTCCGGCGGCTTAGCGCTAGCCTTCGTTGTCTTCACCGCTTTCGCGGCGGCCGGTTTGCGCATTCTTTTGCCACCGCTCACGTCAAACCGCTTTCTTCATGTGCATGAAAACCGCTTGCATCACTCGCGAAAGTGTGACCAAATTTTCATATTGGTGAAAATAGGCCGAAACGGCTCGGCCCGCAATGTCTGCGATCACGACATTTGCGAGCGCCGCATCGGCCGGACCCAAAGGGGAATGCGATGAAGCGTTTTGGTTTGGCCGCGGTCGCGGCGCTCGCGATTTCGGCCGCTATGCCGGCCTCGGCGCAGCAGGTGCTGAAGGTCGGCTCGACGCCGACGGGCATTCCCTTCACCTTCCTCGACACCAAGACCAATACCATCCAGGGCATCATGGTCGATCTCGTGACTGAGGTGGGCAAGGATGCCGGCTTCAACGTACAGATCGAGCCGATGCAGTTCTCGGCGCTCATTCCGTCGCTGACCTCGAGCAAGATCGACATCATCGCGGCCGCGATGTTCATCACCGCGCCGCGCAAGGAAGTCGTCGACTTCTCCGACCCGATCTACACCTATGGCGAAGGTCTGGTGGTGCCGAAGACCGACACCAAGGCCTATGCGACGCAGGACGATCTGAAGGGTGAGACGGTCGGCGCCCAGGTCGGCACCGCCTTCGTCGACGCGCTGAAGAAGTCCGGCCTGTTCGCCGACGTCAGGGCCTACGACACCATCCCCGACATCCTGCGCGACGTGAACACCGGCCGCCTCAAGGCCGGCTACGCCGACTATCCGATCCTCGCCTACAATCTGAAGCAGGGCGGCTTCCCCGAGGTGCGTCTCGTCGACGGCTACAAGCCCGTCACCGTCGGCTCGGTCGGCATCGGCGTACGCAAGGGCGAGGCCGCGCTGCTCGGCAAGATCAACGCCTCGCTGGCCAAGCTCAAGGCCAACGGCACCATCGATAAGATCCTCGACAAATGGGGCCTGAAGGCACAGGGCTGATCGGCAGCGTCTGATCGATGAAGGCTGGCCGATGAAAGGCTTCTGGCACGACGCCGTCGAGTTTTTCCCGATCCTGATGAGCGGCGTCGTGCTGACGATCGTCGTCACCATCGGTTCGCTGCTGCTCTCGACGGTGCTGGGCCTGATCTGGGCGATGATGCGGGTCTCCGGCATCAAGGCGCTGTCGATGCTCAGCGCCAGCCTGATCAACGTGATCCGCGGCATCCCGATCATCGTGCTGCTGTTCTATCTGTACTTCGTGATGCCCGATCTCGGCGTCACGCTGTCGGCGCTGCAGGCCGCGATCCTCGGGCTCGGCATCGCCTACTCGGCCTATCAGGCCGAGAACTTCCGTGCCGGCATCGAGGCGATCGACAAGGGGCAGATCGAGGCGGCGCAGTCGATCGGCATGGGCTGGTGGCTGACCATGCGCCGCGTGGTGCTGCCGCAGGCGGTGCGGATCGTACTGCCGCCCTATGGCAACGTCATGATCATGATGCTGAAGGATTCCTCGCAGGCCTCGACCATCACGGTCGCCGAGCTTGCGCTGCAAGGCAAGCTGATCGCGTCCTCGACCTTCAAGAACACCAACGTGTTCACGATGGTGGCGCTGATGTATCTCACCATGAGTATTCCGCTGATCCTGCTGGTTCGTCATTTCGAGAAGCGGGCCGGCAAGAAATGATCGAGCTCAACGACGTCCACAAGAGCTTCGGCGAGAACGAGGTGCTCAAGGGCATCACGGCGTCGGTCCAGAAGGGCGAAGTGGTCTGCGTCATTGGCCCGTCGGGCTCGGGCAAGTCGACGATCCTGCGCTGCATCAATGGGCTGGAGAGCTACGACCGCGGCGAGATCAGCATCGAAGGCCTCAAGGTCGATCGCGATGCCTCGTCGATCGTGAAGGTTCGCACCCAGGTCTCGATGGTGTTCCAGCGCTTCAACCTGTTCCCGCATCGCACGGCGCTCGAAAACGTCATCGAGGGGCCGCTTTACGTGAAAAAGGAATCGCGCGCGCAGGCGCTCGAGCGCGGCCGCGCGCTGCTTGCGCAGGTGGGTCTCGCCGAAAAGGCCGATGCGCATCCGCCGCAGCTGTCCGGTGGCCAGCAGCAGCGCGTCGCGATCGCGCGGGCGCTCGCGATGCAGCCCAAGGCGATCCTGTTCGACGAGCCGACCTCGGCGCTCGATCCCGAGCTCGTCGGCGACGTCCTCGGCGTCATGCGCAAGCTCGCCGACGACGGCATGACCATGGTCGTCGTCACCCACGAGATGGGCTTTGCCCGCGACGTCGCCGACCGCGTGCTGTTCATCGACGGCGGCGTCATTGTCGAGCAGGGGCCGGCCAAGGCGCTGCTCAACCAACCCCAGCATCCACGCACGCAGGATTTCTTGCGCCGCGTGCTGCATCCGCTCTGATCGGTCCTCGCCAATGACTGCGCGCCTGCCTCTGCCGCCCTCCCTCTATGCCGACACGGCCGTCGCGCCGGTCGCCACGCCGCCGCTCGATGTCGACAAGACCGTCTCCGTCGCGATCGTCGGCGGCGGCTACACCGGCCTGTCCACGGCGCTGCATCTTGCGGAGCAGGGTGTCGAGGCCCTGGTGCTGGAGGCGCAGGAGCCCGGCTGGGGCGCATCCGGCAACAATGGCGGCCACACCAATCCCGGCTTGAAGCACGATCCCGACCAGATCGAAGCGGATTTCGGCGCCGAACTCGGCCGCCGCATGATCGACTTTGCCTACGGCACCACGAACTTCACGCATGAGTTGATCCGCCGCTACCAGATCCCGTGCGAGGCGCGGCAGAACGGCACGCTGCGCACGGCGTATAATGAGGCCAGCGCCGCTGCGATCGAGGCGACCGCGAAGCAGTGCATCCGCCGCGGCATGCCCGTGACCTATCTGAACCGCGAGCAGCTGCGTGAGATGACCGGCACCGACCGCTATATCGGCGGCATGCTGGACAGCCGCGGCGGCGATCTGCATCCTCTCAGCTACGCGCGCGGCCTCGCGCGCGCCGCGATCTCGGCAGGGGCCAAGGTCCATGGCGAAACGCCGGCGCTGTCGCTCCGTCGCGACGGCAGTCGCTGGCGCATCGAGACGCCGCGTGCAATCGTGCATGCCGACAAGGTGCTGCTCGCCACCAATGGCTTTACCGACGATCTCTGGCCCGCGCTCCGCCGCACCATCGTGCCGGTGTTCTCGTCGATCGCCGCCACCGCACCGCTTTCGGACGAGGTCGCCCGCTCGATCATGCCGACGCGCCCGGTGCTCTACGAAAGCGGCCACATCACGGTTTATTACCGCATCGATCAGCAGAACCGCTTGCTGATGGGCGGCCGCGGCCCGATGCGCTGGATCAGTGCGCCGGACGATGTGGCCTATCTCATGCGCTATGCCGAGCGGCTATGGCCGCAGCTCAAGGGCGTGGCCTGGACCCATGGCTGGAACAGCCGGCTCGCGATCACCGGAGATCATTACCCGCATGTGCACGAGCCCGCGGAAAGCGTCCTGATCTCGCTCGGCTGCAACGGCCGCGGCGTCGCGCTCTCGACCGCGATGGGAGCGCAGCTCGCGCGCCGCCTGGTCGGCGGCGCCAAGGCCGAGATCGACATGCCTGTCACCGGCATCAAGCCGATCCCGATGCATGCGTTCTGGCCCGTTGGCGTGACGACGGCCGTGATCGCCGGCCGCGTGCGCGACCGGCTCGGGATCTAGCCGTCGGCGCGGTCCTTCCACCACGGATACTGGCTCGGCATGTCCTGCGAGACTTTTCCCGGGAATGACGGCTTTCGCTTCTCGATGAAGGATTGAACGCCCTCGCGCACGTCGGCGTGACCGCCGCGCTCGATCGACATCGGTTTGTCGATCTCCAGCAGTCCGAACGGATCGGGCGCGCCGGCGAAGCGCCATAGCATCTGTCGCGTGAGCGCGATCGCGACCGGCGAGGTCTCGTCGCTCATCTCGTGACCAATCTCCTTGGCGCGATCGAGCAGCTCGGCAGGCTCGACCGTCTCGCTGACGAGCCCGCCCTTCAGTGCCTCGTCGGCATCGAAGGTACGGCCTGAGAGGCACCAGCGCAGCGATTGGGGCAGGCCGACCAGCTTCGGCAGGAACCAGGCGCTGCCGGCCTCCGGCACGAGGCCGCGCCGTGCGAAGATGAAGCCGATCCTCGCACCTTTCGCCGCGATGCGCACGTCCATCGGCAGCGTCATGGTGATGCCGACGCCGACGGCCGCACCGTTGATCGCGGCGATCGACGGCTTGCGGCAGTTGAAGATGGCTTCGATGAAACGGCCGCTGCGCTGGCCCGAGCTTGAAAATACGCCGGCGCCGTGGCTCCCCGAGGTGTCGAAACTCTTGGCACCGCCGGAGACGTCGGCGCCGGCGCAGAAGGCGCGGCCGGAGCCGGTGACGATCACGGCGCGGATAGCGTCGTCGGCATCAGCGCGCTGGAACGCGTCGGTGATTTCCGCGCCCATCGCGCCGGTATAGGCGTTCAGCTTGTCGGGGCGGTTAAGGGTGAGGATGAGCAGGGGGCCGTCGGTTTCGCAAATGATCTGCTCATAGTTCATCGGCGGCTCCCTGAGGTTTGTTGTCAGCCCTCCGCCACCGCATCGGCCCAGGGCTGGAAGATCTCGACCGCGCCGGAATTGACGTCGCCGTCGCGCATCACCACGCTCGGGCAGGCGAATTTCTGCGGCAGGACCTGCACCCGGCTTTCCTCATAGTCGAAGCGTTCCGCCAGCGTCTTGCGTGCTTCCGCTGGCAGGCGGGCATCCCCGATCACGATCGCGCCTTCGCTGGCGTCGATGCGCGGCTGGTGGATGGCGGCATCGAGGTCCATGCCGAAATCCATCGCAAAGGACGCGAGCTGCATCACCGAGGGCAGGATGCGCCGGCCGCCGGACGCGCCGATCGCAAGCCGCTTGCCATCTTTCGTCTCGGCAATGACCGGCGTGTAATTGGTGAGGCAGCGCTTGCCGGGGGCAAGCGAGTTGGTGGTGCCCGGCGTCGGGTCGAACCACATGATGCCGTTATTCATGGCGATGCCGGTGTGCGGCGTCACGTATTTCGAGCCGAAGGACGAGAGCAGCGTCTGCGTGACCGCCGCGATGTTGCCGTGGCGGTCGACGACCGAGAAATGGGTCGTGCAGGCGGGTGCGAGATATTCGGCGCCGAGCGAGCGCTTTCCGTCGGCATCGCCCATGTCCTTGAGCCGCTCGCGATAGGCGGCTTGCAGCGCAAGCGCATATTCGGCATAGGCGGCCGCATCGGGCGCGCTCGCTGGTTTCAAATTCTCCTGCAATAAACGCAGCGCATGCGCCAGCGTCGGTCCGGCCGTGAGCTCCGGCGTCGCGAGCACCTTGCCGCCGCGATAGGGGATCGCCAGCGGCTCGCGCGGATGAGCGCGGAATGCGGCGAGATCCTCCACCGACAGCGAGCCGCCGTCGGCCTTGATGTCGGAGGCGATGCTCCTGGCGAGATCGCCCTGATAGAAATCGCGCGGGCCGGCTTCGGCAAGATGCGACAGCGTCGCCTTCAGATTGTCCAGCCGCAGCCGCGTCTCGGACTTGATGCCCCACGGTGCGCTCGGCGGCAGGCCGTCCTTCAGGAACGTGGCCGCGCTGCCGGGATAGCGCCTGAGATCGGCGGCCGAGCTCGTGATCATCAGCGTGGTCCACCAGTCGACCAGCATGCCCTCGGCAGCGAGTGCGACGGCCGGTGCGACCAGATCCTTCCACGGCAATTTGGCGTGGCGGCGGTGCGCCTCTTCCATGCCGGCGACGACGCCGGGCACGGCGACCGCGCCGGGGCCGTGGATGTTGCGGTCGTCCTTGACCCGCGGCCACGGGAAGAGATCGGAGGCCGCGCCCTCGCCGCTGAGCGGATAGTCGGCGGCGCGCAGGCTCTGCGGCGCACACATGCCGTAGTCGATCACCTCGTAGCGATTTTCCTTGGCGCGGTAGAGCACCATCGCACCGCCGCCGCCGATGCCGCTGTTCCAGGGCTCCAGCACGTTCAGCGCGAAGGTGGTCGCGACGATCGCGTCCACGCAGTCGCCGCCCGCCGCCAGCACTTGCGCCCCCACTTCGGCCGCCCGGCGCGATTGCGCGGCGACGATGCCGCCCTTGGACGTGACGGCGGGTTTGCGGACGGTTTGGGCGAGGCTCAACTGATGAGGCATGATGTCGTCTTGTCTGTTGTCGTCGGTTGTCTTGGTTGGCGGAGCGCGCGGACAATGGCACATTGCGGCAAACGAGAACAATCCAAAGGGAGAAGCGACATGGCAGGTGTGAAACAGGCGCGGGATGGCGCGGTCGGGATATTGACGCTGGACGAGCCGGCGAGCCTGAACGCGATGACGCCGGACCTGCTCGGCGCGCTCGCTGCGGCGGTTGCCGAGATGACGCGGGACGAAAGCGTTCGCGCCCTGGTCCTGACCGGGGAGGGACGCGGCTTTTGCTCAGGACAGAATTTGAAGGCATCCGAGGCGCTCGGCGAAGACATCGCCGCCGGCGTGATGCGGTTCTACTGGCCGGCCTTCAGGGCGCTGCGTGAGTGCCGCGTGCCCGTCGTCGTCGCCGTCAACGGCGTCGCGGCCGGCGGCGGCTTCAGTCTTGCGATGGCCGGCGACATCATTGTTGCGGCGCGGTCGGCGAGCTTCATCCAGGTGTTCAGCCGCATCGCGCTGGTGCCGGATCTCGGCTCGACCTGGCTGTTGCCGCGGCTGATCGGCCGGCAGCGCGCGCTCGAGCTGATGCTGCTGAACGAGCCGCTGACGGCCGAGCGCGCCCAGGAGATCGGCCTGGTGCGGCAGGTCGTCGATGATGCGAAGCTGATGGAGGAGGCGACGGCCCTGGCGCGTCGTCTGGCGGAGGGGCCGACGCGCGCTTTGGTCGCGACGCGCGCGCTGATCGAGGAGAGCGAGCATGCGACCTACGAGGCGCAATTCCGCCGCGAGATCGAGCTTCAGGCCACCATCCGCAAGAGCGCCGACGCCATCGAGGGCCGCAATGCCTTCGTCGAGAAGCGCAAGGCGAAATTCACGGGGCGGTAAGAGGAGCTGGGCTCCCTCGCCGTCATGGCCAAGCTTGTTCCGGCCATCCACGTTTTTCGGCGCGGATGCCAAGACGTGGATGCCCGGGCCTTCGTCTCGCCGAAGCGGCTTCGGCCGCGCAGGCGGGACAAGCCCGGGCATGACGAGTGGAGAGACCGTATCGGGAAGGGAATAAAGCTGCGGCGCTCAGCGCGTGCGGTCCAGCCGGCTGGCCTGATACTTGGCGTGCCATTTCGGCCCCGGGCCGCGCATGTAGTGAAGCTCGGGGCGGTAGGGGTTGCCGGCGATCCGCACCAGCTTCTGCCATTTGGTGGCGACGAAGCTCAGGGGCTGGCAGAGCAGGGTCAGTGAAGCGAACAGCACGGCATCACCTCAATGCGGCTTGCCGAGCATGGCGGTGAAGGGGAGATCGAAGATCTCCTCGCCGTCGGAGCCGCTGACGTGAATCACCCAGTCACGCCAATCCTCGGTGCCGGGCGTCCGGATCATCGAGCTCATGATCTGGGCGGCACGGTCGCGCGCCTCGGTCAGGCTGGTCACCGCGGTGCCGCTGTGATCGATCAGCGTGCCGTCGGTATTGGAGCAGTGAAAATAGACCTGGACCATATTCGTCTCCTTAGGGAGCGACCGGGATGGCAGACCGATACCATCCGAAGCATGCGCGAAACATTCGGGTCGAGCCCGGTAAGGGAATTTACGGATATTGGTCGGCACCAAGGTCGTTACAGGTTTAATCACAGGCGGGTGATGACCAACTGGACGGCGTTCCCTCGACATGGAACAAGTCTGCACGGAAAGTCCGGGAGGCTGCCGTGCATCACCTCACATTCTGGCGCGAATGCCGCTACAAGCGCCTTTTTGTCGCTGTTGTCACGGGAGTGCTGCTCAGCCTTGCCTCGGGAGCCTCCTCCGAACCGGTGAGGAAAAGCGGCTACGCGATCGGCGCGGAGCTCTGCGGCAGCGGCGATCTCGCCTTTCCCAGACTTCAGATTGACATGAAGGCGGGATTTTGCGCCGGCCTCGTCGCCAGCGAGGAGGATCGGCTCAAATTTCCGCGCTCGATCGTCCAGGTGCCCGGCCGTGAGCTGTTCGTGGTGGCCGACATGGGCGGCTGGGGCCACACCGACGGCAGGCTGCTGCTGCTCGATCCGCATGCGCCCCAAGGGCAGAGATTTAAGGAGCTGCTGACCGGCATCGAATATCCGTTCGGTCTGGTGATCGGCCCGGACAAGAAGCTCTATGCCTCGACCGCCGAGACGATCTTCCGGTTCGACCCGCTCGCGGACAATCCGCGCGGCACGGTCGAGACCATCATCCGTCACATGCCCGGGCGCCGGATCCGGCTGCCTGACGGCACCAGGCTCGACGAGAGCGCGCATCCGCTGAAGCAGTTCGTGTTCGACAGGAACGGACGGCTGTTCGTCAACATCGGCTCGCACAGCGACGACTGCATCACGCCGGTGCCGATCACGCGGCCTTGCGCGGCCGCCGAAGGCGGTGCCGCGATGGCGTCGATCTGGTTGTTCACGCCGCCTGCGGGCGGTGTCTTTCCGGCCTTGAAGCCGAACGATCCGGATCCGCCCCATCTGGTCTACGCGCGCGGCTTGCGCAATTCGATGGCGCTGGCGCTGCATCCGAACTTTCCCGATGCCGGCTATGCCTTCCTGCAAGGCGAGAACGGCCGCGATCTGCCCGATATCTTCAAGCCCAACGAGGAGATCAACGCGATAGAGCAGGGCAAGCATTATGGCTGGCCCTATTGCTACGATCTGTCGACGCCGAGCCCCGAATTCAGAACCGTGCTGCAGTCCGGCGTCTACAAGTCGCTTTGCACGGCCAATGCGCTCTACAAGCCGCCGTTCTCACTGATGCCGCCGCACGGCGCGCCGCTCGCGATGCTGTATTATCACGGCGCCAAATTCCCGGAGCTGGAGGACAAGCTGCTGGTCGGCCTGCACGGTTATCGCCCGACCGGCAGCCGCGTCCTCGTCTACGACGTCGACGACCATGGCTTCCCCAAGCCGAGCCCTCCGCCGGTACGCTACCACGTCAGCTGCGCGGCCGATCCGACCCACAGCTTCCAGACCGACGCCGGCGAGGTTGCCGCCGCGCCGTTCGAGGAACTGATCGCCGGCTGGCATCGCGTTAACGGCGCGCGGCCGCAAGGCGCGCCGGTCGGCATGACGGTTGCGGAGGACGGCGCGATCTGGCTGGTCGAGGACAAGAACCAGACCGTGATCCGGATCGATCGCGCCGCGGGCGATCCGCCACCGCCGCTGCCCTGTGATACCCGCAGCCAGGCGGTGATCGACCAGCTCGCAGCCTTCGTCGCCAGGGACGCGCAGAACCGGATTCGGCTCACCACGCTGCGCAAGGGCCTCGTCGAAAAGCACTGCCTCGGCTGCCATTCGGATTTTGGTCTGAAGCCGGGACAGTCGGACGCGGAGAAGGACTCAATGGTGCTCCGCTTCATGCTGGCGCAGGACGGCTGGATCTACCCCGGCGATCCCAACTCGGGCAGGTTGCGCACGCGGCTGCGTGGGATCGGCGCGGAGAAGCTGATGCCGCCGGGCGGCGAGGCATTGCCGAAGACCGAGCCCGGCTATGCCGGCCTGCTCGATACCGCTGACACGCTGGTTGCGAGAATGGTCCCCGGCACGCGGATGTGGATCAAGGCAGGACCGCCGCAACGCAAGTTCTTTGGCAGAACCAACAAGGAATGCGGCGAAATACCGGCCTCCAAGGTCGTCGTCGTGACACAAAGGAGCGCTGTAGACAAACCCGGCTTCAGCCGATTCTTCCGGCCGGCCGATCCCTATTTGAATGGCGAGTGCAGCGACGACGATGGCTATTACATCCGGCAGGAATTTCTGGTGCCTGTGCAGTAGCGTTTGTCTCATCCTCGTGGTCTCGTCGGCCCGCGCGGAGACCAAACTGTTCGAAAGCGTGCAGGTCACGCCCGCCAGCGAATACACATTCGGCATCGAAGGGCCCGCCGCCGATCTCGATGGCAATCTCTTCGTCGTGAATCTCGGCAAGCCCGGCACCATCGGCAAGCTGCCGGCGGGCGGCGCGGCCTCGGAGCCGTTCACGGCACTTCCCGAGGGCAGCGTCGGCAACGCGATCCGTTTCGATCGAAGCGGCGCGATGTTCATTGCCGACTACAAGAAGCACAACATCTTCATCATCCCGAAGGGTGCGACCGAACCCGCCGTCTGGTTTCACTCCGACGAGATGAACCAGCCCAACGACATCACCATCGCGCGCGACGGTACGATCTACGCGACCGACCCGAACTGGAAAGGCCGCGAAGGCCACATCTGGCGGATCGCGAAAGCCGCCGACGGTTCGGTGCAGGGGCAGGTGATGTCCGCGCCGCGCGCGATGGGCACCACCAACGGCATCGATCTCAGCCCTGACGGCAAGACGCTTTATGTCGGGGAATCCAGCAGCGGCCAGATCTGGTCCTATGCGATCAATGGCAATGAGCTCACTGGCGCAAAGCTGATCAAGGCGTTCCAGCCCGACACCGTCGACGGCCTGCGCACCGACGTGGCCGGCCGTCTCTATATCGCACGCATCCTCAAGGGCACGATCGCGCTGATGAAGCCGAACGGTGCGGTCGAGCGGGAGATCGCGCTGAAGGGCAAGGAGCCGACCAACCTCGCGTTCGGCGGCAGCGACGGCAAGACCGTTTTCGTTACCCAGCGCCAGGGCGGCTTCATCGAGTCTTTTCGCACCGATCAGCAGGGCCGCGAGCACTGCCTGCAGCGCGGGCGTTGCTGAGCATCAGAGGCGGTCTGCCTCCGGCGCAGGACGGCGCGGCAAGTGACGGCATTCTTCTTGCTTGCATCTCGCCGCCGCAGGGATTTAGACATCTGTGGGCACCGTTAGAGAGCACGCGACCACGGAGTGTTTGAGTGAAAGCCGTCCATACCGAGCTGCATCGCAGCCACGATCCGCAATTCTTCCTGGTTCGCGGTGTCGTCAAGCGCACCACCGAACAGCCCGAGCGCGCCGACCGGCTGCTGAAGGGGTTGAAGGACGGCAAGCATCAACTGGTCGAGCCCACCACATTCGGGCAAGGGCCGCGTGCGCGCATTCACAGCCCGGAATATCTGTCGTTCCTGAGCGAAGCCTGGGACGCCTGGACGGCGCTCGGCGATTCCGGGCCGGAGATGATCGGCAACATCCATCCCGTGCGCCACGCCGCGACCTACCCCACCCACATCATCGGCAAGCTCGGCTGGCACACCGCCGACACCGCAGCACCGATCGGTCCCGGCACCTGGGCCGCAGTATGTGCGGCCACCGATGTCGCAACCACGGCGGCGCAAATGGTGATGGACGGCGAGGACGCGGTCTACGCGCTCTGCCGTCCGCCCGGCCATCACGCCTATCGCGACATGGCCGGCGGCTTCTGCTTCCTCAACAACAGCGCGATCGCCGCCGCACATCTGCGACTCAAGCACGAGCGGGTCGTGATCCTCGATGTCGACGTCCATCACGGCAACGGCACGCAAGGCATCTTCTACGCACGCCCTGATGTCTATACGGTCTCGATCCACGCCGATCCCAGCGCGTACTATCCCTATGTCTGGGGCTACGCGCATGAGCGCGGCGAAGGGCCGGGCCTCGGCACCAATCTCAACATCCCCCTGGCCATCGGCACCGGCGATGACGGCTACATCCAGACGCTGGATGTCGCGCGCAAGGCGATCGAGTCCTTTGCGCCCGGCGCCCTCGTGATCGCACTTGGGCTGGATGCATCTGAGCACGATCCGCTTGAGGGCATGGCCGTCACCACGCCCGGCTTCCGCCGCATTGGCCAGGCGATCGCGAAGCTGGGCCTGCCGACCGTGTTCGTGCAGGAAGGAGGCTATCTCTCGGATATTCTAAGTACGAATTTGACTTCGGTGCTGGCGGGATTCGAAGAGGCGCGGTGAGGGAATACGCATTCGACTCTGCATGACGGCGAGAGCAAAATCTAAAACATCCCGCTGGCCGTGAGCGCCTTGCAGACATGCTGCATCTCGGTCTCGTCCGCGACCATGTCGAGCATGATCGTGGTGAGGCCCTTCGACGCAAACGCCTTCAGCTTCACGCCGATCTCGGCATAGCTGCCGACGAGGTAGGGGCAGTCGGCCTGGAAGGTCAGGAACGGCAACAGCCAATAGCCGTTGTCGGCGAGCTCGCCGCTCTGGCCGTCATAGAGGCGCCGCTTCCACACGGAGTCGCTGTTCTCCACGGTGAGCGCGAGCAGTTCGCGATCATCCGGGTTGTCGCGGAAGCGCGCCTTGGCCGCCTGCCGCGCCTCCTCACGGCTCTCGCGTGCGAAGATGCCGAAATTCATTCCGGGCGCATTCAGCCCGCGATCGAGATCGGGCGGCAGCATCTGCATCTTGATGCAGCCGGTCTCCTTCGCCACGCGCTGTGCTGCGTCCGATTGGCCGGCGATCAGGAATTCCGGCATCAGCTCCGCCGGCGGGCGCGGGCGAAGTTGCAGATGGTGCGCACGGTAGAACCGGCCCTCGAAATTCACCGGCCGCGGGCTTGCCAGCAACTGGCGCATCAGCTCCACGAATTCACCGAGCCTGACATAGCGGTCTGCATGCGATTGCTCGTCGCCCAGTCCCTGCAGATCACTGACCGCGGTCCCCGTGATCAAGTTGAGATAGACCTTGCGGCCGTGGAGCTGGGCAAGCGACGAGACGAACTTCGCGGCCGTGAACGGGTGCATGTAGACCGGATTGACCGCGATCAGCGGCGAGCTTCGCGTCGTCGCAGCCATGATGTGCTGGGCCATTGCCCAGGGCTGGACGAACACGTCGTTGCCCTCGAACAGCAGGATGCCTTCGAAGCCGTTGCGGTCGGCGAACTGCGCCACCCGCATCAGCTCTCCGACATATTTGCTGGGGTCGCGGTTGCGCGAAATCGCGGGAAAGACGCGCAGCCGCGGGGGCGTCATTCAGCCGCTTCCTGGAGCGGCCAGGCATTGCGGGTGATGGGAAGGCCGCCGTCGGCGCGGGAGCCGTCGGCGATCGCGAGGCGATGCGACGGCGATGGCGAGCACAGCGAGAAGCGCCAGCCCTGGGGATCGTCGGTGATGTCGGGCTTGAAGCTGATCTCGATGGCCTCCTGCGACACCTGCATCGCGAAGGCATCGAGCGGCAGATTGAGCCCAAAACCCCTGGCCTTCAGATAGGCCTCCTTGAGCGTCCAGTAGTCGAAGAAGCGCTCGATCGCCGCGGGCTCCGGCAGGCCGCGCAAGGTTTCGACCTCTTCCGGCGCAAAGAAGCGAAGCGCGGTCGACAGCGGCGCGACCCGCCGCGACACGGTTTCGACGTCGATGCCGACGGCCTCATGCCGCGACACGACGCAGGCAACGCAGCCGTCGGCATGGGACAGGCTGAAATGCAGCGCGGCCGACGTCGCGGGCGCTGCGACAAACGGTCGCCCGTAGCGGCCGGCCGCAAAGGACCAGTCGGAGGGCGCGACGTTGGGCGCGACCCTGGACAACGCCAGGCGCAGCATTGCGTGGGCAAAGATATACTGCCGCCGATGCCGCTCGAACATGAAGCGGTCGGCGCGGACCCGTTCGTCGACCGAGAGCAGGCGTCGGCACGCATCGACTGCGCCCGGCGCGTCAAAGGTCTCGATCAGTCCGACAAACAGTTCAATTCTGTCGTCTGCCATCAATTGGGCCCATGGTGTCAGGCGGAGGCAAAACTCCGGCTCTGACAGAAGAATCAACTGAGCAAGAAGCAACTGAGCAAACCGCTTTTAGCGATCCACCCGGGCAAATTCTTGTCGATTGCTGGACGGTTTACGGACGCAAGCTTGTGCGAGCCCCCCAGCTCGGCTGGCGTGCGACCGTTGTCCGAAGATTCGTGCGGCGTCTCGCCGACTAGTCTTACTTTTTCTTCTTGGCCTTCTTCGACCCGCCCAGCACCGAAAGGCTGGCGTCGACGTCCTTGAGCGCGGATTGCAGCTTCTTCTTCTCGGCGGCGAGCAGCTTCTGGAGCGCCTTGCGGTCCTTGTCGCTCAACGAGGTACCTTTGGTAAATTTGATGAAACCCATAACACTCCCCCGGTTGAAAATAATCGTCCAAATCAAAACGCGAGAATAATCTTGCGCGCTGGAGCCAAAGAATCAAGATGCAACTTGATCATTCACAGCTTCGGCGAGTGAACTCCTATTCGCTCGTTTTGTACAGCGGATCATGCCGCCTTGCGGGCGAGCAGCCGGCCGAGCGACGTGTTGGGTTGGGCGACGGCCGCCCCGAGCAGCGCGACGAGATCCGCCATCCACTCGCCGACCATGCGGCCATCGAACGACTCCCTCTTGTAGTTGCATGAGCCGGTAATTCCGGTCGGCCGCTCCTTGAGCATCAGCGACAGCCAGGTTTGGTCGATCGGCAGCACCGGCTGGCCCTCGCGTGCGATGTTTCCGATCGATTGCACTGCAATCTCCGGCAAATCCAGCGGCTGGCGTAGCGGATTTTGCAGCGTGAAATAGACCTGGAGCAGCGAGGACGGGTCGATGCCCTCCTGCTCGAGATGGTCGGCCAGGATGTTGAAGGGCAGTTCCTGCCGTGCATGTGCGTCGAGCACGCTCTGGCGAACCCGGGCCAGGGCTTCCGCGAACGACAACTCCGGCGTGATTCGCGTGCGGACGATGACCGTGTTTTCGAACGGGCCGACGATCCGATCGGTATCGGGCTGGGCGCGATTGGCCATGGCGGTTGCGATCAAGATGTCGTTACGGCCGGTTCGCGCCAGCAGCAGGGCCTTCAGGCCGGTGAGGAGGCACATGAAGAGCGTGCAATTGTGCTGGCCGGCAAGGGCCGTAAGCCGGCCGATCAGCTCGCGCTCGAGGTTGACCGGATGATGCCCGGCGGATGCGCTCGGGCTCGCTTCGCCGTCGAAGACGGGGGCGGCGCCGCGCAGATTCTCCGTCCAGTCGGCGGCCTGGCGGCGGGCTGCGTCGGTCCCGCACCACCAGCGCTGCCAGCGCGCGATGTCCGCAAAGGCCAGCGGCAGTTTCGGCAGTGGCACCGACGGACGTCCGGCCAGCGCCGCATAGCGGTTCGACAATTCCTCGAACAGCACGCCGATCGACCAGCCGTCGGCAATGGCATGGTGCAGCGTCAGCAGCAGCACGTGGTCGTCGGCATGAAGCCGCAACAGCCGTGCCCGCAACAGCGGCGGCCGCGCGGTGTCGAACGGAGTATAGGTCTCCTGCTGGATCAGGAGATCGATCTTCCTGAGTTCGAGCGCTTTGCGCCGCTTGTTGTTGTGCGGATGCCCGTCGCCGATGACCTCGACGGTGAGGACCGGCCCGAGTTCGCTGGGTGTGGCGATACGGCTGACCGGCTCCTCGCCGCTCCAGCCGAACCCCGTCCGCAGCGATTCGTGGCGGCGCACGATGTCGCCGAACGCCTGCGCGAGGATGGCCGGATCGAGCGGGCCCTCGAGCCGGAAGGCGAATGGCAAATTGAACAGCGGCAGCCCGGGCAGGTTCTGCTCGATCCGCATCATCTGGTCCTGCGCGATCGAGAGCGTCGGCCCCCCGCTTCCGGCCAGCCGCGGCACGATTGCCGTGAGCCCGCGCGGCTTCGCCGTCACGGCTTCGTCGACCCGTCGGGCAAGCTCTTCGATCGTCGGTGCCTCGAAGATGGTCTTGATCGGCAGCGACACGCCGAGTGCACGGGCGATGCGCGCCATCACCTGGCCCGCCAGCAGCGAATGGCCGCCGAGATCGAAGAAATTGTCGGTGACGCCGAGGCTCTCCACCTTCAGCAGGTCGCTCCAGATGTCGGAGAGCACCTTTTCGGTGAACCCTCGTGCCGAAACAGCGGTGTCCGGCGCGGAGGCTTCCTGCTGCGCCGGCGCGAGCAGCGCCGATCGCTCGATCTTGCCATGGGCGTTGAGCGGCATCTGATCCAGGAACAGGAATGCTGACGGGATGGCGTAACCCGGCAGCCGGCTCTTCAGGAATTCGCGCAGCTCGCTGGCGCTGCTCCGGCTGCCGGACCTTGCGACGATATGGGCGATCAGCCTGACATCGCCGCTCGCCTCGCGGCGCGGCTCGACGATGCCGGCCCGCACGCCCGGATGGTCGGCAAGCGCGTTCTCGATCTCCTTGAGCTCGATGCGATAGCCACGGATCTTGACCTGATGGTCGGCGCGGCCGAGGCATTCGATCGTGCCGTCGGCGCGGCGGCGGGTGAGGTCCCCGGTCCGGTACAGGCGCGCGCCGGCCTTGCGCCCGAATGGATCGGGGATGAAGCACTGCCGGCTCTGCGCGGGATCGTTGATATAGCCGCGGCCGACGCCGGCGCCGCCGACGCAGAGCTCGCCGGTCACGCCGACCGGCAGCGGCTGAAGGTTCTGATCGAGCACATAGAGCTGGGTGTTGGGCAGCGGCGCGCCGACCGGGACGTTGGCCGTCGCCGTCGCCGGCGCCTTGGTCAGGCGGTGCAGCGAAACGTCGTCGGAACATTCCGACGCGCCATAGGCGTTGATCAACGGCACCTTCGGGCAGCGGGCGAACCAGGTGCGGCAGAGATCGACCGGCAGCGGCTCGCCGGTCGAGATCAGCAGCCGTAGTCCCGCAAAGGCGCGCTGGGCCTG